>CAMLLG010000053.1 GCA_946480825.1 uncultured Lysobacteraceae bacterium | reverse complement strand
TGATCTCGCTGTACAACGCCTTCACCGGCCTCGCGGTCGCGTTCGAAGGCTACGTCCTGGGCAACGAGGCCCTGATCATCGCCGGCATGATGGTCGGCGCCGCGGGCATGCTGCTGACCAAACTCATGGCCAAGGCGATGAACCGCTCGATCAACTCGGTGCTGTTCTCCAACTTCGGCGCGACAGGTGAAGCGGCGGCCATCGAAGGCAGCCAGAAACCCATCGACGCCAGCGACGTGGCCGCGATGATGGCCTTCGCCGAACGCGTGGTGATCGTGCCGGGCTATGGTCTGGCCGTGGCCCAGGCCCAGCACAAGATCTGGGAACTCAGCCAGCGCCTGATCGAACGCGGCGTGAAGGTGAAATTCGCGATCCATCCCGTCGCCGGCCGCATGCCCGGCCACATGAACGTGCTGCTCGCCGAAGCCGGCGTGCCCTACGACCTGATCGTCGACATGGAAGACATCAATCCGGAGTTCGCGAACACCGACGTCTCGCTGGTGATCGGCGCGAACGACGTGGTCAACCCCGTCGCCAAGACCGACCCCAATTCACCGATCTACGGCATGCCGATTTTGGACGTGGTCAATTCGAAAAACACCATCGTCATCAAACGCGGCAAGGGCACGGGGTTCGCGGGCATCGAGAATGCGCTGTTCTACGCGGACAACACGCGGATGTTGTATGGCGATGGGGCGGAGATGGCGAATCAGTTGGTGAGCGAGTTGAAGGCGTTGGATGGGGGGCATTGATTTGTAGGCTGGGTCGTTGACCCAGCGGTTTCATGCGGTATCGAGCTGGGTTGATGACCTGGCCTACGAGCTGAAGTGAGCTTTATCCTCATTGAAGAGCGTATCTTCGTTGAGGTAGTAATTAAGGAGTTAGCTTCCAAGCAAAGGGGGGGTAATGAACGATTCTCTGGGTGACTATAATTTTAAAAGCGGAAGATTCGTATACTCTCGTCACCAAGCAGGGCGTAGACATCGGCTTTTGCTTAAAGAAGATGTGGACGCTGTGTCAGCATATCTTGAGAATCCATTTAGGGCGGGGCTCTGGCGGTTGTCCGCAAAATGGCTTTCTAATTCTGGTGTTTCCGTTCGCTTATGGGACGAAATTTCGAATGAAATGTCCGGAAAAGAGTTAGTAGTTATTAGAAGTGGAAAAAGGGAGCGCCGTATAAGGGTTTCTGATGAGTGGAGGGCCGAAGTCCGAAATCAGGTTGAGAATAGGGTTACATTTATAATGGTTCTCTTTGCCTCGCTTGCAAGGCAGGCTGTTGGTGCTGCTGAGACAGAAAGTCTGATTGAAAGTAACACTGAAGAAGAGCAGCTGGTTCTGGATTTGATTGATCCGCGACAGATTGTTTCAAATTATCATGATGCGCTTCTTTTCTTTCAAGAGAATATCTGGCACGAAAGGTTTGATGCGGTAACTGTCAGTCATCGTCTGAATAGATTGAAGTGCGGCCCATTCATTATGCAAAAAGGGCCGAAAGATAGTTCGGAGCTAGTGCTCATTTCTTGGCAAAGACATCCATTGGCTGCTATGGCTGAGTTTCTTTCAATGATCGGCAAGATCTCCGATGCCGAGTTGATGCCAATATTTTCTCCGGAGGAAGAGGTTTTTGCTCCATATCTGGATTTTCTTGAAATGGTTGTTGGTGAGCTGATCAGGCAAAGCCATCTGATTCCCGTTGTCAGCAAGGCTCTTTCTAATTTCAAAGAAGGAAACTACAGTGATTGCGTAAGTTCGTTTGGCTTGGCTGCCGAAGACTTGCTTACTCAGATTTTTGAAACTCTTTTTAGGGAGCAACTAACTAAAGGCCTGACGCTTGGGCAACTTCTAGATGAAATTAATAGACGTACTGCTGAGAAGATGCCCCGTAAAGAAGATATAAGACCGGATATGTCGCACATATATTCTGAAATTAAGGGGGTCGTGGAGGAAGATGATCGGGATAATAAAAAGGTGTTGAGCGTAATGAGAAATATGCTCACATCTGCTATTGATTCAAATAAGTACATGATGGCAAAAATTGACAGATTTGGGAGACCGGAAAAGCGTGTCTCTGTCTTTTCTGATTATTTGACGCAAATGGTTAATGAAATTATTCGTTATCGTAATGCGGCGTCGCATCGCTCTCGTATTCCCATCGGTCCTTACGAGTGCAATAGATCGGCCTATGCTTTTGTAGTTTTGCATCAGTGGTGGGCAAGACAAAAAAGAAGCGTGGATTGGAATAAGTCTGCCGATGAGATTGTGCTGGAGATGGTGGCATCTAACTCGTAAGAAAGTAGCCCGGGTAAGGCCGTAGGCCGCACCCGGGAGCTTCGGTGAGGAATGCGATGGGTTCTCCCGGTTGCGCGCTTTGCGCTTACCCGGGCTGCGGAGCTGGTAATGGAATTCTCTCCATGAGCGAAAAGCTGTCATCCATCGTCTGGGATTGGTACGCCACGGACGAACGCAAGGATGTCCTTGCGCTCTGTGATCTGTGCGAGGCATTGGAGTTCCTGTCCGCAGGGGCTGCTCATCAAATGGCGAACATCCCCGATTGTCCGGCTTGCGAGACGTGGACAGAGATGGTGATGCCCATTGAATCGTTCCTCAAAAGCTGTCCTCGTTCCGTGCCGCAGGACGTCAGGGATGCACTGGATCATCTGTGGACAAGCTGCAACTCACTCGGGGAGTCCGCGTTCCATTGTTGGGATGTGGAGATCTTTCTGGACCCTGAGTGGGATGGCATCCGGACACAAGCGGCCGCAGCGCTTGAACTGATCGATTGGCAGAGTTTCAAGGCCGATGCGGGTGTGCTTGCCATCGAATGCAGGATGGTGCTGTATCCGCATCGCTATCCGGGGTAGCCAGTAACACGTAAGGCGGGCTTGAGCCTGAGGTGTCCCCACGAATTTTTCATGAAACGCAGTGATTCCTCAGTTTCGACGGCATTCGTGAGCCGGTTTTGGTCTTGATCTACCGGGGCCCCTGGTCGCGACGGGTTTCGTGGATCAGGCCCAACGGGCGCGCGGCAGGACGCCGCGCGTTTTTCGACAGGACACGGATGTCCTGTCGAAAAACCCCGCGAAACCCGTGCACCCGGCGCAACGCGCCGGGCGCGACCGACGGGGTGTGCTTTCTTTTGGTTATCTTTTCTTTGCACAAGCAAAGAAAAGTGACTCGCTCGCGGCAGCGAGCGAAACCAAGGCCATGCAGCAAATCGTTCCGTCAGCCTTCGTAGCGAGTTGGATTCGAATCGATCACAAACAGGTCCCTCGCCTACGGCTCGGTATGACGGCCGTATCCAGAATGATCGTAAACGGATGATCTACTGAGAGAAAAAGTGGGGATACCTCAGGCTTGAGCCCGCCCTACAAGACCGTAAGGCGCATAGGCTATTGTAGGGTGCATCAGCTAAGCGTCATGCACCGTTTGTGTATCCGATACCTGTAACGTTTGATGGCGCATGACGCCTTCGGCTTATGCGCCCTACGGTGCTGATGGCCGCTGAGGCAGTTGCGTGGTGACGGTGGGCCAGGGGCCCACCCTATGCAAGGCGGCGAGATGCATGCGCTTTCGTGGGGTATCCATGCGAAGCGTCATGGGTCTTCTTCGGGGCATTCGGTATCGGCGAGGTGTCATGGCGCATGACGCCTTCGGCTGATGCGCCCTACGGTGCTTCCCGAACTACGCGATGGAGCCCGACAGCGCGGACACGGGCGCCACTGTCATCAGGAACAGCTGCGCTTCGGCAGCCGGCACGACGGTCGTGATCGTGATGCTGCCATCCTCGCCCAGGTCATAGCGCTGGCTTTGGTTCGGCACGTCCAGGTAATACGGCCATGCGGTGGTGCCGCTGCTGCTCCGCAACGTGTCGAGGGTGGCCTGGTCGTAGCTCCCGAAGCACTGCAATGTCACCGTGACACCGGACACCGCCAGAACGCCGTTGGATGTGAATCGCAGGATGCCGCCGGTGCCGAACAGCTCGTCCCAGGTGACCGTGTTCGGGCCGGTCTTCCATCCCTTGCCTTGGCTCTGATAGCCCGAGACGAACGCCGCCTGCGAGAACCAGCCGCCCGCCCTCACGACCGGGTTCGCCATCTTCTCGAAGAGCATGCTGAAGATGAACCGGTTGTTCTCGGCGGCCCGGTTGAACGCCAGGAACGGCTGATTGACCACCATGCTCGGATAGGCGGGATACAGGATCTGCGCGGGGTTGGGATAGCGGGAGGAGTCGAGCGTGTAGCGAAGCTCGCTGCCGTGCGACACGGCGGCCGTGATGCCCGCGGATGTGGGCGAGTAGATGGGGGTCCTGGGCTGCCCGCTCAGCGGATCGGCCGGCAACCAGTAGGCCTCGCTCGCATAGTTCTTCTGAGCGATGGACACGATCAACGAGTCCGGCATCGAATCGAGCATCTGGCCGTAGATGGCACTGAATCGGCGCGCGCTCGCATTCAACTCGATCGTGGGGGCGCCGCCGGGGACGAGGTCCATGAGCTGGAACAGATCGTAGTCGTTGCTCGTGAGCGTGAGGATGCCGGGCAATCTCCTCATGTCGGCGATGTTCACGCCGATGCTCGAGGCGATCGCCTCGTAGATCAGGAGCTCGTACGAATAGGTGTCGGCCATGTCGGTTCTCGCCGTTGCGCGTTCGAGGCTCGCGCGAGAGGAGAGGGTGCGGCAGCAGCGCCACACCCTTCCTCCCGGCGAAAGACAGGGTTTCAGATCAGCTTCGAGACGAGGCCGGAACCCATCGCCTCGGCCGTGCTGATGACGCCCACGCCGAAGATCTGGAGCGATCCGGGCTTGCACGTCACGGTACTGGTGATGGACTGGTCCGAGTTGTACTTGAAGCTCTGGGTGGACTGCGAGTTGCTCGACGAGGTGTAGAACGGCCAGACGTTCGTTTCCTTGCTGGTCGTGATCTGCTCGTAGTCGGACTGGGAGTAGCTGGCGTGTGAGGTCACGGTGTAGCTGTAGCCGTTCACCAGCAGGACCTGGTTCGCGAGGTACTGGCAGCTGCCGTTCGGGCCGAAGACCTGGTCCCAGGCCTCCTGTCCGTCGGTCCACTTGCCGGGGTTCCGGTACTGGTCGGCGAAGAAGCCTTGGGTGAACCAGCCGCCGGCCCGGATGGCCAGGTAGGCGATCTTGTCGAACGCGAAATCCACCGTGATCCTGGAGGAGGACGCCTTCTGGTTCAGCGATTCCGAGACGCTGCTCTCGTTCGTGCCCCAGAAGCCCACGCCGGCGGAGCCGGTGCTCTTCGCCCACGACGAGCTGAGGCTGCTGTCGGCGGTCGCGGAGTCGAAGTGGATGACCGCACCCGAGCCCGCATTCACCTGGCTCATCAGGTCGGAGAAGGGCGGCGCGTAGATCGGATCGACCGCCACGTTCCCGTCCACCCAGTACTTCGGGTTCATGTAGTTGTTCAAGGCGAGGGTCTTGAGAAAGCTGTCCTTCGCTTCGTTGATGACGATCTGCATGTTGCCGTTCAACCCGTTGACCGGGTTGCTGGTATACAGGGTCGCCACGGAGGAGGGGGGGATACCGTCGAAAAAGTTGTACAGCCCCGAGGGATTGCTCTGGACCGGCAGCACGCCCTGGATCATCTGGAATTGCTGGTTGCTCAGCTTCAGCCCGCTGCAGAGGGTGTTGTACAGACCGGCCGTCGAGTCGGGGAGCGAAGGTTGCGAGATTGCCATGACGATGTCTCCTTGTGTCAGATGAGTTGAGTTGATGCCTGCGTGAACGCCGCGATTCCCTTCCGTGCCCGACGCAAGATCCAGGTCTCGAGGAAAGGAGTCTCCGGGAAAGGCGGGGCGGTTCAGTGCCTACTGGGTAGATGCCGGTGCCGCAATCGAATCGTGGGCTGTTTTCAAAGCGTCCACAGGTGCTTCGCAGATCGCGTGCGGTGCCACTTCAGTGCGCCTCGGCAAATCGCGCGCAGGGCGTACATGGACGCCTCTCCCGATTGCCAACCGCTTTTTCGGTCGCGGAAATGGCCGTGTGTGATGGCGCATGACACCTTCGACTGATGCGCCTTACGATGCTGGCTTCCGTTCGATTCAGGATGATCGATGAGCGACGCCTCGCACCGACCACCCGCGCCCGCCGGCCTGAGCCGCGCGGTCGGTCGCTGGCAGATTCTGGGTTTGTCGATCAACAGCGTGGTCGGCAGTGGTGTGTACCTGTTGCCGGCGACGGCCTTCGCGCAGCTCGGTCCTTTCAGCGTGTGGGGTGTGCTGGCGGCGGGCCTGACCGTGAGCCTGCTGGTGCTGTGCTACGCCGAGGCGGCCAGCCATTTCGAGCAGCAGGGCGGCAGCGCGCTGTATGCGCAGGAAGCGTTCGGGCCGTTCGCCGGCTTCCAGATCGGCTGGGCCACCTGGTTGACCCGCGTCGCGACGGCCGCTTCGCTGAGCAACGGATTGGCCGATGCCATGGCGCGCTTCTGGCCGGTCGCGGGCACCGGCGTCGGTCGCACCGCGATCATCGCGGGATCGCTGCTGTTGCTCGGCGCGATCAACATCGTGGGCGTGCGTCGTGCCGCGCAGTTGTCGCTGGCGCTGGTGTTCGCCAAGCTGCTGCCGCTGCTGCTGTTCGTGTGCATCGGCGTGTTCCACGTCGACTGGGCGCTCGCCTTCGGCGGTCCCGCTGCCGGTGCGATCGATCTGCGCGGCACCGGCGAAGCCGCCCTGCTGTTGCTGTTCGCTTACGCGGGATTCGAGAATCTGTCGGTCGCCGCCGGCGAATATCGGAACCCGCGGCGCAACGTCCCGTTCGCGCTGGTGGCGATGATCGTGCTGGTCACCCTCCTCTATGCGGCGGTGCAGCTGGTGGCGCAGGGCACGCTGCCCGGCCTGGCCGGATCGTCCACGCCGCTGGCCGATGCGGCCGCCCGCTTCGGTGGCGAGGGGCTGGCGCTGCTGCTCACCGTCGGCGCGGCGCTGTCGATTCTCGGTACCGGCAACGCGACCCTGTTGCTGGGCCCGCGCTTCCTGCACACGCTGGCGGTGGGCGGCTACGGCCCACGCGCGCTGGCCCGCGTGCACCCGCATTTCCGCACGCCGGATATCGCCATCGCCGTGCAATGCGGCGCGGCGTTGGCGCTGGCGCTGAGCGGCTCGTTCGTTCAACTGGCGCTGCTGTCGATGGTCACGCGGCTGTTGGCCTACATCACCACGTCGGCCAGCGTGCTGGTGCTGCGAAGACGCCACGGAGATTCGCCGGGCACGCTCCGGTTGCCGGGCGGTCCTCTGATCCCGCTCGCCGCCCTGACGCTGTCCCTGGCCCTGCTGCTCAGCGCCCGTCCGGCGCACCTGGTGGCGGTCGGTATCGCGGTGCTGATCGGCAGCGTCATCTATCGATTCCCGCGGCGCGAGGGATGAGCGATGGCTTCTGAAACGAAGGCCGGAAAGAGGAAATATCCGGTCATTTCCGCGTTGGCGTCGCCCCTGTTTTTTCGGCGACGCGCAGGGATTCCAGGAGCTTCAATGCGTGCGCCCGCGCCGCTTCCATCGGCTCGGTCGTGGTGACGGAAATATGGATGTCGATCCAGGTGCCCATTCCGACCCATTCCGCGCGCAGATGGGTATTGCTGGCGCCCTCGATCCGCAAATCGATGTCATAGGCGGCGGTTTCCCAATCGCCGATCTTTCCCGTGCGGATCTCGCGCGGCTCGTACTGTGGAACACGGCTCAGCGATTGCAGCTCGGATTTCCAGAACGCATCGAACCCCTCGTAGTTGTCCGCGGATTCGAACCAACCCGTCAGGACGACGCCCGATGCCTTGTCGGAAAACATGAAATAGCGCGGGTGCCGATTGCGTGTCCCGGTCGAGGCAGGTTCGCTCTGGATCATGCCTTCGGCGGGGAAGGAAAGGCTGACGCGGCTCACCGGCACGTTCAGCACGAACTGATCGCCGTGCCGTTCGACCACCAGGCGCGTCGGGTCCGGAGGTGCGGGCGAATCCGCCGCGAGCACCTTCGCTCCCGCCGCCATCGAGACGACGGCCAGCAGGGCAATGACGAATATTCCGACTCGGGATTTTGCCGTTTTCATCGCATGCTCCTTGTGCGCGGGTTGACGGACCGTTCAAGCAAGCGAACGACCGGCCGTGTCGGTACAAAACCACATCAACTTGCGGGAAGCAACAGAAGGCAGTGCGGAAGCCGGGCGCGCAGGGTGGCGGTGAGCGCAGCGATGCCGCCCATCAAGCGCCGGCGTCGCGTGATGTTCCCGGGGTCTGATGCATCGGGATGGTGGGCATCACTGCGCTCAACCCTCCCTTCGAAAATCCGAATGATCGTGTTCGTACCGCCTTTCGTCCGACGTACTGCGCATCGCAGTCCAACCACTTGCCCGCTGTGCGACCGTTGGCAATAATCGCCCCGTCGCGCGGGTGCGTGGCGAAGATGAAGAGGTTTCGATCGCGCGTGCCGGATCGCCGCGGGTCGCATCGTCCAAGGGGAAAAACGAAGATGACATCGCGAATGTTCGCGGCCGCGCTGCTGGCCGTGTCGTTGTCCGGCTGCGCGACCGGATATCACAGCGCCACCAATCCCATTCTCGGTCTGACCGGCGGCTACTGGGACGAGAAGGGGCCGGGCAGCACGATCAAGGTCGGGTTTTCCGGCAACGGCTTCATCAAGCCCGAGAAAGTGGGCGTCTACCTGATGTATCGCAGCGCGGAGGTCACCCAGCGCGAGGGCGGCACCCATTTCGTGCTGTATCAGTCGCTGCACGATGCGGTGGGCGACGTGCGCAGCAGCGAGCGCAAGGTCAACAGCGTCTGGGGCAAGCCGACCACGCATGCCTATATCTGGGTCGTGCCCGCAGGCGAACGCGACGCGCTGTCCGCGGCCGACATCCTCGAACGTTACGCCGCCGAGGTCAAACCGCGCGGCGACGGCAAGGAGAACAAGTGATGCGCCGTTCGCTTTCTTTCCTCGCGCCGTGCCTCGTCGCGCTGTCGACCACGGGCTGCATGAGCGTCTACAAACTGCCGCCGGGCGTCCCGGCCACGGTGATCGAGGTGCCGAAGGGCGTCACGCCCTGGATCTGCGCGAACACCGAGCCGCAAATGCTGACGCGCAATGCCGACGGCAAAGTGATGATTCCGACCGGCGAACGCATCGTCGTCGGTGCGAACTTCGCCAGCAGCGACGGCTACATGAACTACTACTGTTCCGCCAGCGCCAGTCTGGTGCCCAGCGCCGAGCATCAGTATCAGCAAGATTTCGAGATCGAAGGCCGCTACTGCTCGTCCATCGTGTATCGCAAGGCGCCGAACGACACCAGGATCGGCCTCGCGTTCGAGCCGACGCTGCGCGCGGACAATCAGGCCTGCCGTTTCAAGAAGTAGCGACGGGCCGCCGGCGGCAAACGAACCGTTCGCGACCGGTTTGTTCGAATTGATCGAAGAGGTCATTACGAGAAAGCGGTCGCTCGACAGCAGGCGGTGTCGGAACAATTGAGCACGGTGCCCGCTGGGCTGAAGCGATTGACGATGCCTTGAACTGCGGCGGAGCGGTCCGCGGCAGTCGCGCGTGAATTTTCCCCATCGAAGGGGATCGATCCTGCGATCGATCCCCTCCGCGAGTGTCCCGGTCGTCGTGTCCCTCTCAGGGCACATCGACGGTCAGGCCGGTGTCGTGGTTGTTGAGCTTGTCCGTTTCGAGAATATGGTCGTCGGGATCCAGCACGATGTGCAGCCGATAGCGGCCGGGCTGGGTGAAGGTGTACGAGAACTGCGCGCTGGGATCGCCGTAGGAACGATCCGTGATCCGGGCGGGAAGCGGTGCATGACGCAGGGTCGCGCTTTTCAGGATTTCGTTGTCGCGGGTGATCAGCCAGCGCACGTCGAACGATGCGCTGCCGGTGGCGCCCCGGTTCCTGGCCCGGTGTCCCCAGGTGACGGTGTGCCCGACCTGCGGATTGCCGGCGAGCCGCGTCAGATCGACCGTGTCCAGATCCGGCGCAAGCGGCAGTACGCTGACCGACGCGTCGTAATCGACGACATAGGCCCACCAGTTGCGCAGATTGCCATCGATCGTGTAACCGTCGTTCTCCGGCAGTGCGTCCAGCCACCAGGTGATGAAGCCGTATTCCGTGCAGTTCCAGGCGTCGCAGTTTTCGGTCACCGTCACCGGCGGCGGGTCGGGATAGGTTCGCCAACCGCCGCAGTCGTGCGCGACATGCGTGCGATTGTCGTAGTCGTAGAGATCGACACGCGCGGCGTTGGGCGGCGCATGGACCGAGCCGCATCCGGCATTCAGATCTTCCGAACTGTTCGAGACCTCGTTGCAGGTGAAACGATCCCATGTGTTGAGCGAACCGCAGGCCTCCCAGCGGCCGCGACCGACGGTGAGCGTGAGCGCGCTTTCCACCCGATGCGCGTACGAGTGCAGGGCGTTCTGGATCGGCGTGGCATAGTTGAAGCCCATCACGAAATAGCTCCGGCCGCAGTCCGGCAGATTCTTGCGGCGGCCTTCGTAGATCCAGTAGAGCGTCTCGGTCGATGGCGTGGCGTAGGGCATGCGGTCGCCCGGAATCTTCCAGGCGAATTCGTCGTAGCCGAACCACGGCCCGCCGAACAGCATGACTTCGTCGATGTGACCCGCCCGGATCATGTCGCAGAGGCCGTAATCCTTGAACAGTTTCGCGTAGTCCAGCTCGTTGCCGTGCACGCAGGCGGGACTGTTTTCGTTGGAAAGACAGCGCACGTAGCGTTCCGGCGTGTACTGGAAGCCGTTCATGTCGACCGGGAACCGGTCGGAGAAGAAACCGACCGCGGTTTCGTAGTTCACGTATCCGCCGCTGAGGTAGCGCAGCAGGTTGTACAGCGTTTCGGTCTGGACGTACGGGTCGTACATGGCGACCGGTTCCTGATGCTTGTAGAGCGAGGCTTCGAGACCGTTGATCGTCACGGTCGGCGACTGGATGATCACGGCGACCTTGCGGGTGACGGGCGGCGGAGGATCGTCCGCCCATGCGGGGGCGGCGCAGACGAAGAGGCCGAGCACGAACATGAGGGCCGCATGGAGCAGGCGTGCGGCGCGCGCGGTGTCCTGGCGCATGGAAACTCCTGATGGAGAGGTGTGATGAGGCCGTCGACGGCACCGCACGGCCGGATGGGTCGTCTGCGCCCCGGTGCGGGCGCCTGCAGCGCGGATTCGCGCGATCTGGATGGCGTGTCGAGTCCTCCGGTACCGTGGGCATGGGGAACTGGACGCGGCACCGGGCGCTTTGTGACACATGGCCGCGGATCGATGGGCGTCCGGCGCAGCAGACATCGTCAGACATCGTTCGGGCTGCGTCTCCATCGCTGAGACGGCCAGTCACTACACTGTGCTTCGCACGGCGACGCCGTCGCCGGTGCGGTGATCCCTCATCAGAAAAGGACCTTTCATGAAGCGTATGTGCCTCGCCGCGCTCGCGGCGTTGCTGTTTTCCGGTTCCGCTTCCGCCGCCGGCTGGCAGTCGCTCGGCCGTCTCAACGCCCTGACCGCCACGCCCGACGCCGTGCTCTGCAAGCAGCGCGTCATCAACCACTACTGGAGTTCCAAGCCGACGTTCTATCCGAACGCGGTCAATGTCTACTGGACCAACAACATCCAGTTCGTGTTCGATCTCGACGTGCGTTCGCTCAGCAATCTCGTCAGCAACTCGCCTTCCAACTCGCGCTTCCCGACCGCCGTGAATGCGTACAACGCGCAGGCCGGCGCCAAGAGCCTCTACGGCACGGTGTCCGTCGGCCAGTATCCGGGCGTGGGCATCAACACCTCCTACGTCGACGCCAACGGTCTGGTGCAGGGGCTCGGCTGGAGCGTGGTGGCGTCCGAACTGCAGTACTACGAAGTGCAGCAGTTCTGCCCGCAGTAAGCCCTCGAGGCCGGCGTCGATGTCGTCGCGGCACAGGGATGTGTCGCCGGAGCGGTTCGGGATGAAGGGCGCCGCTCGACGGCCCTGACCTCGATATCGATGTGCCGCCGGAGATGTACGGGATCACGTGGCCGCTCGACGTTCGCGGCATCACCGTCCGTCCTTCTCTCGCCCTCCCATGGGCACCGGGACCCCGGGCATCGCTTCGCGATGCCCGGGGTCTTTTTCTTCCATCGAACGGAGCGGCCGGTCGCGCACAGGACCGCTGCGCCCTCACGGCGGGATTACGGCACGTTGCAACTCACCGGGCCGGGCGTGACCGTATTCGACTGCAGGGTCAGGCTGCCCTGGGTGCCGCTGATGTTGATGCCCGAACACTGCGAGTGGCCGGTGGTGTTGTTGCGGTTGAAGCGATTGCCAGTGAAGCGCACCGTATTTCCGCCGGTGAGTTTGATGATGGCGCCGCCGTAGCCGCTGTCGTTCACGAGCGAATTCTCGACCAACAGGTTGTCGTTGCCGTCCAGCGGATTGTCGATCGCATCGACCAGGTCGAGACCGAACCCGCGTGCGTTGTAGACCGAGACCTGGCGGATCGTGCAGCTGTCGCAGTCGCGGAAATAGACCGCGCTGGTGCCGGAGCTGAAGAAGTTCGTCCCGGTGATCGTGACCCGGTCCGAACCGTAGACGCTCAGTTCGCCGTCGCCGGTCAATGCGCCGGTGGGGTCGGTGCCGAAGCCGCCGCCGCCGTAGAGCGCGCCGTACCACAGGGTCACGTCGGTGCTGCGATCGATCCACAGGTTGGGATTGGCCGCGCGGTCGTCGGGATCGCCCGGCTGCGAGAGGTAGGTGTCCAGCACCCGCGGGCGGGCGGCCGACACCAGCGCCACGTTGATCACCGCTTTCTTGACGTGCAGCGACCACAGCGTGATGTCGGGCGCGTTGACGAACACGCCGAAGGTCGGCAGGCGGCCCGCCGCGCTGATCAGGGTGAAGTTGTGCAGGGTGACGCCGGCCGACGGCCACAGCATGACCGAGTTGCCGCCGCTGGCGACACCGGATTCGATCACGACCTGATCGCGATTGGCGCCGAGGCCCTTGAGCGTCTTGCCCTGCGGCACCGACAACGTGGTCGTGGGGCGATAGGTGCCGGGATTGAGGCAAATGGTGATCGCGGGGCCGTTGAGTGCGGCCTGGATGTCGGCGCCGGGAGACAGCGTCGCGTTGCAGGCGTGGGCGATGGGGGCGAGCGCCATGCAGCCCGTGAGTGCGAGAAAGAGGCGGGAAAAATTGCGCATGCGGGGTCCTGGGTTGAAGTCTGGGGGTGAGGCGCACGTCGTGATGGTCATGCCGTCTGCGTCCGCAGGAGCGACGTGCGTTCCGTATTCCCAGCGCAGCGGCCGGCGAAACGGGATCACGTTCAGTCGTCGTCGCACTGCGCGAGCGTGTCGGGAATCGACGCGCCGGTGCCGGGCAACGCATTCCAGCAGGGCTGGTCTTCGCGGCATTGCGTCATCGCCGCCCAGTGCGCCACCTGCCGCGTGTCGCTGCCGGTCGCCATCTGCATCACGAACGCCCAGCCGTCCGGCGTGCGGGTCATGTCGCCCGTTCCGGTGGTGATGCTCGGCCTCCCGCGGGCGGGCTGCGAGTTGAACGCGATGTAGACGCGGCCGGCCGGCGTGATCGAACCGATCATGGATTGGCACATCGCCGATCCGCCATCGAGCTGGGCCACGGCGGGGCCGAAGAAATAGCCGTTCTCGAACCGTTCGATATGCCACACCGTCTGATCGCTCACTTCGGTCGCCGTGGCCGGATCGTCGGTGTTCCATCGATAGGCCGGCAGGAATGCGGTCGGAACGTACCAGTAGGTGCCGCCGTCGGCGCCGAGCCAGGTCCAGCGCGATGCGGTATCCGTGGCGATTTCCGACGATGCCGGCGTTGTCTCCGCTGCGTACGCGCCGGTCGATGACAGCAGGGCGCCGATCAGCGCGGTCAGCGAAAGCACATGTGCCATGTCGCAACTCCTTTGCGTCTGCCGATGGCCGGAAGAGGTTAGCGCAAACCGCGGATCGTCCGGCGGACGCGTCCCCGGCGTGGGTTTGATTCCGGGCGCGCATCGCTTTTAGGATACGGCCTGTCCGTTCCGAGATCGCAGGAATTCCGTGAGGAAACGCATGCTGTGGCCGGCGCTCGCCGGCGCCCTTGCGGCCGCGTCCGCGCTGGCGCAGGACGCCACGCCCGCGGCCGCATCCGTGCCGGTCGCGACGCCGAGCGCCTCCGCGGAGGTCGCGGACAGCGTCGTCGAGAAACCTTATCTGGTCGATCCCTCCGGGCCGGTCGCCGCGTGCGCGATCGCGCCCTACCGCAGCTGTCTGGCGCTCGCGCCCGACGCATGCGAAACCGCCACGCGGGCCGCGGTGGACACGGCGAATATCGAGATCGAGGCCGAAGCCGCGAAGGCGCAGCCGGGCGACATCGATGGCCCCTTCTTCGAAGGTCTCGCGACCGGCATCTTCATCCGCCACATGCAGCGCGAAACGCAGGGCCGGTTCTTCGACTGCATGGGCAAGGCGCGTTAGCGCATCGCGCGCTGGCGCAGCAGATGCATGCGATCGACGGATGCCGGCATCGCGACAACCGGCATCGCGACAGCCGGCATCGCGACAACCGGGCTCACAGCAATCGCTGCGTGATCGCCTTCAGCACCGCATGCGTGCGGTCGCGACAGTCCAGTTTCACCAGCAGTTCGGAGATGTAGTTCTTCACCGTGCCTTCGGACAGATGCAGGCTGCGGCCGATTTCCTTGTTCGAATAGCCGCCGGCCACCAGGCGCAGCACCGAACGTTCGCGCTCGGTCAGGCGTACGCCGCTGTCGGTGGCGGCATCGCCGGTCCACGCCGCGCGCACCGGGCCCAGACTCACCGGCTGCAGCAGGGTTTCGCCCGCGGCCACACGCTGGATCGCCGCCTTCAGGTCTTCTGGCGACGCGTCCTTCAGCAGGAATCCCTGCGCCCCGGCCTCCACCGCCTGCATCATCAGCGTCGGATCATCGAAGGTCGTGAGCAGGATCACCGGCGTGGCGTCGCCGCGCTCGCGAAGCGCGCGGATCAGGCCGATGCCGCCCAGACCGGGCATGCGGATGTCGCTGACGATCAGATCCACCGGGCGCTGCGGCAGGGCCGCGAGCAGTCGCTCGGCGTCGCTGCATTCCAGCGCGATCTCGATGCCGAGATCGGTCAGCAGACTCGACAGCCCGCGCAGGACCAGGGCCTGGTCGTCGCACAGCGCGATGCGCACGGCGCGTGCGGTGGTCGCGCTCATGCGCTGCGCTCCGGCAGAGACAGGCGCACGCGCAGGCCGCGCGGCGGCGTCGGCAGCAGCGCCAGCGTGCCGCCGAGCGCATCGCAGCGCTCGCGCATGCCGGTGAGGCCGTTGCCCGCTTCGATCTTCGCCGGCGCGATGCCGTCGTTTTCCACCGCCAGTTCCAGCGCGCCGTCGACGCGCCGCAACCGCACCGCGATCCGGGTCGCGCGGCCGTGGCGCAACGCGTTCGTGATCGCTTCCTGCGCGCAGCGCAGCAGCGCTTCGGCGTGATCGAGATCGTCGACCCGCAGACCCGTTTCCACGTCGACTTCGATCCGGGTGCCCGGCACCGGATGCGCCAGCGCTTCGAGCGCCGCGCGCAGATCCAGGCCGTCGTGCGCGCGCAGCGTCGACACGACCTGGCGGATCTGGCCGAGCAGTTCGTCCGCCAGCGTCGCGGAGACCCGGACTTCCTCGCGCTCCGCGAGCGCGGGATCGCGCGCGAGCCGGGCGAGATTCAACTTCAGCGCGGTCAGCGAATGCCCGGCGACATCGTGCAACTCGCGCGAAAGCTTGAGCCGTTCGCCGGTGCGCGCGGATTCCTCCAGCAGCCGCCGCGTCGCCAGCAGTTCGGCGTTGACCTGCGCGAGATGTTCGCGCGCGCGCTCGCGGCTGCCGGCGTAGTGGCCGGTCAGCGCGGCGAAGGCCTGGAAGCCGAGCACCGGCAACAGCGAGAGCAGCACCGGCGACAGCGAACCCGCGCGTTCGAACCACATCGCGCCGATCGCGGCGTTGAGCGCGAGCATGTAAACGACGAAGGGCCGCATCGGCAGCAGCAGCACCATCTGGCCGGCGACGATGATCAGCAGCACTGCGGTCTGGCCGCCGCGGAGCAACCATTCCGCGAGCAGCACCAGCACGCCCTCGATGGCGACCAGCCACGGCACGCGTTGCATTCCTGCGGAAGCGCTGCGCGCGGCGCAGGCGATGAACAGGCCGAGAAACGCCAGCAGCGCGGCGACGCCGATCCATTCGCGCGGCACGCCAGCGCCGAGTTTGGCCACGTCCACCACGCCCACACTCACCGCGAGCCAGGTCACGTAGGCGGCGAGATTCAACGGCGTGAACAGGCGCTGCGTCCAGGGGCCGTCGTGCGGCTGCAGCAGGCTGGGGACGCAGTGGTCGATCAGCCCGTCGTTCGACGGTCCGCCGCCCGAGGCCATGCCGTTCGACGGCATGTCGGCCGGGTCTGCGGGATTCGGACGGGCGGTGGGATCGATCATGGCGCCAGCATGGCAGCGGCGCGGCGCGCGGGGAAGGCGCGATCCGCGAGAGGTGACTTTTCTCACCCCTCGCGGGTGACCTCGGGCATGTGGGCCTGCGGGAGGGCGATCCGGAGACTGTCCCCATCCTCACGGAGTCATGTCATGGAAACCGCTTACCAGTCCCTGTTGCTCGCTCACGGCCTCTGCGGCCTGGTCGCCCTGATCGCCTTCTGGATCGCGGCCTTCGCGAAGAAGGGCTCGCCGCTGCATCTGAAGGTGGGCAAGACCTACATGCTCGCGATGATCGGCATCGTCGTCACCGCGCTGCCGATGGCCGCGATCATCGCCGGCCGCGGCAAGCCCGGCATCGCGACCTTCCTCCTCTACCTCGTCGTGATCACCGCGACCGGCATGTGGCTGGGCTGGCGCGCGGTGAAGCGAAAGCGCGAGCAGCCGGCGTTCCGCGACCGCGCCTATGTCGTCGTCGCGGTGCTGAATCTCGCGGCGTCCGCGATCGTGTTCGCGGTCGGACTGGAGATGTCGCAGGTGCTGCTGATGGGCTTCAGCGCGGTCGGCACGATCACCGGCGTGCAGATGCTGATGCGTCGCGCGCGGCCGCTCACGTCGGCGCGCTGGTGGCTGCAGGAGCATTTCAGCGCGATGATCGGCTGCGGCGTGGCTACCCACATCGCCTTCCTCGCGATCGGCCTGGACCGTATCGTCCGCGCGATCGGCATCGATCCGCCGTCGTGGTACCACCTGATCGCCTGGTTCCTGCCGCTGGCGGTGTCGTTCGTGGTCGCCACTCGGCTCAATCGCAAGTACATGCCGAAGTCCGATGGCGGCGCGGCGGTGATGAGCCGCGCCTGAGCGGCGATCAAAGACCGAGTCGCGCACGCACCAGCGACACCACCTGCGCCTCGGCCCGTCCGGGGCGCAGATCGTCGACGAAGCGGCCGGGACGCAGGTCGTGGTCGTCATCGAGCACGCGCCGCAGCGCGGGCGCGATATCGCGGGCATCGCGCAGTCGCAGCGCCACACCGGCCGCATCCAGTCGCGCGGCGTGATCGAACTGGTCGTAGTCCTTCGGCAACACCAGCGCGGGCACGCCGGCGCGCAGACATTCCCACATCACGCCGGCGCCGCCGTGATGCAGCACCGCGCGCATCCGCGGAATCCAGGCGGGGTAATCGATCCACGCGTGCCGCCGCAGCGCGGCGTGAGTCGCGTCCGCGGCGGCATCCAGGCGGCCGTCGCTGAAATGCAGCCGTGTCTGCGGCATCGCGCGCGCGATGCTGTCCAGGGTGGCGGCCAGAGCATCCTTGGCGAAGCCCAGATGCGTGCCCAGCGTCGCCAGCACCTGTGGTGTCTCGTCGTCCGGTGGCGGTGCGCCGATGCCGGGCGGGCTCCACAGCATCGGACCGACGAACCGCAATGCCTGCGGCCAGTCGCGTTCGAATTCGAGCGCGCGCAGCCCGAGCCCGAGGATGCATTCGTCCGAATACGCCGCTTCGCTGCCGTCGTCGCGATACAGCGACGGAAAACCGAGCGCGGCCAGCCGTCGCCGATGCAGGCGATGCACGCCGCGCTTGAACGCGCGCACCGACCGCGCCGCGAGCGCATCGCGTGCGCGCCCGAACGCGCCGAGGCCCGGCATCCAGCCGCCGAGATAGGCCGGCGGTCCTCCGCGGGCTTCGATCACGCACGGCGACGGATGCGCGGTCCACCACGGAATTCCGTGTCTGCGCGCCGCGGCGCCGGCCACCGGCAGGGTGAAATCGGCGATCAGCAGATCGGGCCGTCGCTTGGCGTAACGCGCGTCGAGCGCTGCGGCGAAGGCTTCCAGCAGATCCAGGCTGCGCTGGAACTGCGCGTGCAGACGCAGCGGATGCGCGCCGACCGGATGCGGCGGATCGGTGATCGCGCGCAGCGCCGCGTCCGCGCCCGGCACCACCGCGACGCCGCCGAGACCGGCCGCGCGGATCCGCGCCTGCGCGCCCTCGGTGCTGATCACTTCGACATCGGCGATCGCGCTCAGCGCGCGGCCGATGGCGAGCACCGGATGCAGATGCCCGGCGAACGGTGGTGCCAGCAGATCGATGCGCGGACGGGTCATGCGCCCTCGCGCAGCCAGTCGAGATGCGCGCGTGCGGCCTCGACGACGCAGGCGCTTTCGAGATAATCCATGTGGCCATGATCGACCGCCTGCGGCGGTGGTCCGTCGCCGGGCCCGAGCCACGCGGCGATGCGGTCGCGTCGGCCGCGCAGTTGCGCGCCGTCGATGCCCGCGGGCCAGCGCGGCGCGACGCCACCGTAGCTCACCGCGCGCAATCGCGCGCGTTGCTCCGCATCGAGCGGTGCGACCAGGGCATCGAGCAGCGCCAGGCCGCAACTGCCGACCAGCAGCAGCGTCCGCGGCGGCGCCAGCAATCGCGCGCGCGCAACCTGGTGCATGGCGTCCGGTGGCGTGCGCGCACCGCCGCGTCGCGCCGCGAGATATTGACGGCCGTTGGCGATGCTGGCGCGCAGCATCGGCACCGCGCGCCAAGGCGCGGTGTCCGTGTCCCACGGATAATTGCAGGGATGCAGTTCGACCCCTTCGGCATGCGGCGCCAGCGCATCCAGCGTCGCGCGCTGCACCGGCGACAGCGCGCAACGGTCGGGATCGCTCTGTCCGGTGAGGAAGGCGATCCGCGGCTTCATCCGCGGTTCCCGACGGGATCGATGTCCTCGAAGCGATCGTTCGCATGCACACGATAGCGATGCGCGCGCCAGCGGATGCGCCGGTCGACCACGGCATGCGCGAGGTGCAGCGGCAGCAACAGCGCGACCAGCAGCGACGAGAGCGGCTGGATCGCCGCCGCGGCGCCCGCGCAGGCGCGCTGCAGCGCGCGACGGCCGAGCACCTGCAGCAGCAGCGCGGCCAGCAGGGCGACGCCGCCGGGCCACGTCGGCGCGAACGCGAAGGCGAGCATCGACAACCACGGCGCGCAGGTCGGCAGTCCCTGGCCGAGCGCGATGCGCGATCGCGACGGCCACGGTTCGCTGCGCACCAGCAGCAGCGCGAACAGCATCCAGCGATGCATCTGCCGCACGTAGGCCAGGAGATCGGGCAAATCGGTGCGCAGCCACACCGGCTCGCTGCGCTGCTCGATGCGTCCGCCCGCCGTCAGCACCGCGCGCGCCATCGCCAGGTCGTCGGTGAGATGGCGCAGCCGCGGCGCGAAGCCTCCGATGGCGATCAGCGCATCGCGGCGCATCGCCCAGCACATGCCGTTGATGGTCGGCGTGCGTCCATGGAGCCGCGGCGGCAGATAGGTGACCGCCGCGCTGTCGTTGACGAAGCGCGCGAGCAGGCGCGCGCCGAGCCCGCGTGCGGGCAGATAGATCGGCAAGGCGGTGGCGATGGTCGGTTGGCCGTCGTCGTCGCCCAGCGACATCGTCAGTGCGTCCAGCGTCGCCGCGGGCAGGCGGGCGTCATCGTCGAGCACCAGCACGATGTCGCCGTGCGAGTGCGCGAGCGCGCGGTCGAGCTTGAACAGCTTCGGATTCACGCCCGGCGGGCACGGCGGATGCACGCTGACCGCGACCTGCGCGGCGAGCGCGGAGTGCGCGCGCAGCGCGGTGCGCGCCGCGTTCGCCGCCGCGGGGTCGTCCTCGTCGATCAGCCAGTGCAGTCGCGCACCGCGGCCGCCCAGCGCGCGCAGACTCGCGCCGAGCGCGTCGGCCAGCGACGGGTCTCCGCCGCGGATCGGCTGCAGCACATCGATGCCGGCGAATCGCCGCGGGTCGGTTGCCGTGTCGTCGATCGCGTCACCGGAACGCGGGTGCGAACGCGGCATCGCACGCAGGGCGCGCCACGCGGCGCGCTGTCGCCACAGTTCCAGTACGGGCCACGGCAGGCATGCACCGATGGCGGCAAGTTCGATGCCGGTCATGCCGGCTGCGCCTTCTGCCAGGCGACGAAGGTGTCGAGGCCTTCGGCCAGCGTCTGCGAAGGCGGGCCGAGCACCGCGCGGGCCTTCGCGATGTCGAAGGTCTTGCTGAAGGTCAGCACGTCGATGCCGAAGCGCGTCACCGGCGGTTCGCCGCGCAGCGGCAGCAGCGTCCACGCCAGCTCGGCGGCATGCGCCGCAGTACGGGCGACGCGGTAGGGCACCGTGCGCGTCGGCGGCGGCAGATCGAGCCGGCGGAAGGTTTCGGCGATGAACGCCTGCATCTCCACCGGTTCGCCGTGACTGAGGTTGAACGCGCCGACCGCGTCGTCTCGCTGCGCCGCGCGCAGCATGTAGTCGGCCAGCGCATCGACGCTGATCAGGTCGCCCATCGCCGGTGGCCCCGTGCGCACGATCCGCGGCAGTTTGCCGCGCTTCGCCGCCGCCAGCAGCCGCGGAAACAGCACGGTGTCGCCGGGCCCGAACACCGCGCGCGGGCGCAGGATGGTCCATGCGCCTTCGTAGCCGCGCACCAGGGTTTCGCCCGCGGCCTTGGTTTCGGCGTAGGTGTTCGCGAACCAAGGTCCAATCGGGTCGTCCTCGCGGATGCCGAGCTGATCGCGCGGCTGATAGTGCACCGAACTCGACGAGATATAGATCAGCTTCGGCAGGCCGTGCGCGCGGCACCAGTCGATCACGTGCCGGGTCGCATCGATGTTGTGGCGCACGTACTTGCGGCGCGGCGCGAACGGCGACGACAGCGCCGCGGCGTGGATCACCACGTCCGGCGCGACATCGAGATCGAACGGTCGCGACAGATCCACCGCGCGATAGTCGGCGTCGGGCAGCGCGCGACGGCCGACGCCCAGCAGTTCCAGCCCGGGCGTGCCGCGGAACCGTTGCATGAAGCGTCCGCCGATGAAACCCGACGCGCCGGTGAGCAGGATCTTCATGGCGTGCCCTGCATCGCGGCCGGCAGCTGCGCATAACTGTCGGCGCAGTGCGACGGCAGCATCGCGATGCCATCGTCGCCGTGGCGCCTGGCTTCGTCGAAGATGCGATGCAGGCGCAGGCGGGTGACGACATGCGCGCTTGGATCGTCGACCAGCAGGCGCGTGGGCCATGCGGGCGCGCGGGGTTCGCCGATTTCGGTCCGCCACCAGACCGCGTCGCCGACCATCAGCCATTCGCGGTCGTCCTCGTGGCGCAGCAACAGGCCGTAATGCCCGCGCGCATGCCCCGGCAGCGGTACCGCGTACAGGCTGCCGTCGCCGATCAGATCGAAACCGGCGCCGAGCGCCGACCAGCGGCCGGGCAGGGCGCGATCGGCATGTGCTTCGATGCTGCGGTGCCGTCGCGCGAAATCGTCCGGCAGCAGCGCCGGAAGATAGCCGCGGCGCAGAAGACCCAGGCGGCCGGTCTCGCGCATGTGGCGCAGCGCCTCGTCGCCGCACCAGATCGCCGCATTCGGCAGATCGCGCAGGCCGGCGATGTGGTCGCCGTGCAGATGCGATGCGAAGACCGCCGCGATCTCGTGCAGGGCCAGACCGTGGCGGGCGAGCTGCGCCTGCAGGCACTCTTCCGGCGGCAGCGTGACCGGCGTGGTCCATCGATACAGGCGTTCCGGGAAACCCGAGGTCGCGTGCAGGAAGTGTTCGGCATAGCCGGTGTCGAACAGGATCGCGCCCGCGGCGGAATGGCGGATCAGGCCGACCAGCGCCGGAAATTCCGCGAACTTCCACGCGCCGCCGCTGATCGCGACGCACTCGGGGTGGCGGCAATGGCCGACGCGCAGGACCTGCAGCCGCACGCGCGGGAACGGGCGATCCGCCGTCACAGCCGCAGCACCGCGCCGCCGAGGGTCACGCCGGCGGCGGTGCCGATCAGCAGCGCGGTGTCGCCCGCTCGCAATCGTCCCGAGGCCAGCGCGTGATGCAGCGCCGTCGGCAGCGATGCCGAGACCTGATTGCCGTGGTCGGCGAAGATGTCCTCGACGCGGCCGCGCGATACGCCGATGCGCTTGAAGACATGCTGCATGCCCAGTTGCGAGGCCTGATGCGGGATCACCCGATCGATCGCCGCGAGATCGACGCCGGCCTCGTCCAGCAGCTCGCCGACGAAGCGATCGAAATGCAAAGCCGCGACCCGATACAGGCGCTTGCCGTCCATGCGGAAACGGCAGACCTCGTCGTAGTCGCCGTCGTGGCGCGATGGCGGCAGCCGCGAACCGCCGCCGGGGATCTCGCAGGCGTGCGCCGCTTCCGACCAGGTTTCGAAACGTGCGGCGAGCAGCGCGGGCCGCGCCGTTTCCGGCGATGCGTCGGCAGCGAGCACGGCCGCCGCGGCGCCGTCGCCGAACAGACCGCAGCTGTCGATGTCGTGCGGATCGAGCGCGCGCGAAGCGAGGTCGCAGGACACCAGCAGCACGCGCCGATAGCGGCCGTTCGCGACCAGCGATGCGACCAGATCCAGACCCATCAGGAAGCCGAGGCAACTGGCGTTGACGTCGAACGCCGGCACGCGCGACAGACCCAGCGTGCGATGCAGCAACGCGGCGTTGCAGGGCATGACCTGATCGGGGCTGGCGTTGGCGCAGACCACCGCGTCGATGTCGTCGCGGGCGAGGCCTGCCGTCCGCAGCGCCGCGTGCGCGGCCTCGGCGGCGACCTCGGCGGCATTGCGATCCGGCTCGACGCCGCGCCGGCGCACGCCGGTGCGCGCTTCCACGGTGCCGGGCGCGAGTCCGAGGCGCGCATCGAGCGCGGTGCTGGGCAACCACTGCGCGGGCGTCGACAGGCCGGTACCGAGGATGCGCAGCGGGCGGGAACGATTCGATGGCATGGCGGGGCGCGTCGGGAAGTGCGCGCAATGTAACGTGTCGCGCCCGAATGCGCCCCTCGTCGTCGATCATCCGCGATGGGTCGCGTGCCGCGATACCCGCCGACGCGGCGGATGCGACCGCAAAGGCCGTGTCCGGCGCGCAGGGCGGGTGCCGCGGGGACGTCACTCGCGTCCCGACGATCCTTTCAGGCGATCGAAGCGGAGGAAGTAGGTACCACCCTCGAATTCCCAGCGCACCGTCTCCGAGCGTGCTTCCAGCTGGCCGGACTTCAGCGCCGGGATCGATTGCCGCGGCGAATTGTTGTCGTCGTGGCCGTCGTCCTGCTCCTGCAGCCACGTCGACGCAGCCTTGAGCGTCTTCATCGTCTGGGCGAAATCCGCGCGTTCGTGATCGCTGCTGTTGCAGTCGAAGTCGCGCCAGCCGCCCGCGGGATCGCGACGCTGGATACCGTCGTAATCGACGAAATGCGCGATCTCGTCTTCGCCGGCCTCCGAGCCCGCGAAGCCGTTGGTTTCGTCGGTGCACACCACCGAGCGCACCTTGACCACGGTGAGGTTGGTATCCCAACCGACTCCGATGCGTCGCTCGGCGCTCTTGTCGGCGCCGCGCGCGACCTTGACCAGATAGTTGGCCGCGGCGGTCGGCATGAAGGTCATGACGGTGCCGCGGCCGCTGATCGTGAACGTATCCGAATCGACTTCCGCGTTCGGGTCGGATTCCAACACCAGGGTCGGCTTCAGATTCGCGTCCAGCCCCCTGAGCAAGATCGAAACCCCCTGCGGCTTGCCGTTGTCGGGCAGGTCGGTGATCGGGATCCGGAACCACGCGGTGTCCTCGGTGCCGAGGAGGTTGTCCGCGGGGAACACGGCTTCCTGCGACAGCGTGGGCATCAGGATGCACGGCGCTTCGGCGGAGAGGCAGAGGCGGCGGGAGAACGACACCTGATAATCGCCCGCGAACGTGCGCGTCTTGCCATCGATGCGGATGAAGAAATCCTCCGGCACCGAGTAAGTGGTGATGCGAGCGGCCTGCTCCACCGGTTTGATTGGCCGCGACAGATTGTCGGCGGCGAACATGGTGCTGCGCACCGGCGTGGTCGCCGGCATCATGACTTCCACCGTCGCCGCGCTTTTCATCGGGAAGCGGAACCACTGCATCGCGCCGGGACGATCGATCCGGATCGCGTCGGCGATGCCGCCGTGGCTTTCCGGCACGGTGACGTCGAATTCGGGCTGCAGCGCGGTGCGCGGGCTGCAGAACGGGAACGGTTGGTTGAAATCGGTGACCAGGGCGTTGTGGTCGCTGTACGAATCTTCCAGCCGGATCGTCATGTGCTGCGCGCAGAACCCGAGACCCGGCGGCACCTTGCCGCGCGGACGCACGCCGAGCGCGTAGTCGTAACGGCTGCTGCCGTCGATGCTGCCGCGCAGGTAGGTCGGCCCGAGGTCCTTCTCGGAGGTGGTGGTCGCCCACAGATCATCGAACAACTGCCGCGAACCGGTCGCTGGCGCGAACCGGTCGCGCCACTCCTGCTTGACGTCGCCTTTGGACAGCGAGGTCGGCACCACGCCGCGCATGCCATCGATGTTGACGTCGCCGAAAACCAGCACCCGCGCGAGCTCGTCCGCCGCGTTGCTGCCCGGATCGATGACGTGCTTCGAGATGAAGGCGCGGATCTGTCGCAGCTGTCGTTCGCGCACGAACGTCCACTCGTCCTTGGCCTGCATATGGGTGAAGACGATGTAGGCGCGGACCCTTTGTGCGCCGACCTGCTGCTGCACTTGGACCGCGGCCACGGATTTCGCGGCGAGCGCGTCTTCGTTGAACTTGTCGAATCCCGGGTCCTGCGCCAGACCGCTCTCGTCGACGAGTTCGCTCGTCAGTGTCTGCGCGCGGACATGGGGGATGTTGCCCTGGATCGCGCCCGGCGGCATCACCACTCCGGGGCCGGCGAATGGCAGGAACTCGACGTCGCGCTTGGCGAAGAGCATCAGCCCGCTGTCCTCCGCGGTCAGCGAGGGAACGGACGCGGCAGGCAGATCGAGCGCGGCCGTGATCTCCGACAGCGGCAGCAGGGTGCCGGGATCGATCTTCGACACGTGCGAAGGAAAGACCGGCGAGAGCCGCGACACGAGGCGGGCGCGCGCGCGTTCGTCCCAGACCTCGTTGAGCACGATCACGTCGACCTGATCGGCGATCGACAGGATGCTCTCGGCGATGGCGTCGGTCGCGGCGTCGATTTCGTCTGGATCGAGGGTCAGGCCGATCAGGTCGCCCTTCGACAGGCAGTCGCTGGTCGTGATCGGATCCCACGCCGCATGATGATTGATGCACCGGAACTGGTTGGAGAGCAGGTATGTGTTGAATGTCGCGACCCGCAGCGAGCCGATGTCGCGGGTCTGCGATTGCGCCGCGGCCGGCGGCGCGGCGAGCGTGGTGAACCATGCGGCGAACAGCGCGCAGGTCCAGAAGGCGCGTGCGCTTGGACGCATCGCGCGTCCGGGAAGGCGAAGAGGCATGACGGGTCCTTGGAGCGGATGCCCGCGCGAGTGCGGACCCTGAAGGCAAACGATGAAGCTCGCGGCGACAGGACAGTTCGCCGCGGCGGCGTCGCGACGCCGCGAAGGCGACTTGCGAAAGTGGCCTGTGGACTCAGCTGTTGCCGTTGAACAGCTCGCGGCCGATCAGCATGCGCCGGATTTCGTTGGTGCCGGCGCCGATGGCGTAGAGCTTCGCGTCGCGCAGGATGCGGCCGGTCGGATACTCGTTGATGTAGCCGTTGCCGCCGAGGGTCTGGATCGCTTCCAGCGCGACCTGCACCGCGGATTCGGAGGCGTGCAGCAGGCAGCTGGCGGCATCGATGCGCGACTTGTGGCCGGCGTCGTAGTCCCGCGCGACCTGATAGGCGAAGGCGCGGCTGGACAGCAGCGCGGTATACATGTCGGCGATCTTCGCCTGCATGATGCCGAAGGTGCCGATCGCCTGGCCGAACTGGCGACGTTCGCGGACGTAGGGCAGGGCGATGTCGAGCGCGGCCTGCATCAGGCCGATCGGGCCGCCGCTGAGCACGAGACGTTCGGTGTTCAGGCCGCTCATCAGCACCTTGACGCCGTTGTTCACGTCGCCCAGCACGTTCTCCGCGGGAATCTCGCAGTTGCGGAACACCAGTTCGCAGGTGTTGCTGCCGCGCATGCCCAGCTTGTCCAGCTTCTGCGCGGTGCTGAAGCCCGGCATGCCGCGTTCGACGATGAAGGCGGTCATGCACTTCGAGCCGAGTTCGCGGCTGGCGGTGCGCATGTACACCACCAGCACGTCGGCCTCGGGGCCGTTGGTGATCCACATCTTGTTGCCGTTGGCGATCCAGACATCGCCCTTCAATTCCGCGCGACAGCTCATCGAGCCGACCACGTCGGAACCCGCGCCGGGCTCGCTCATCGCCAGCGCGCCCTTCCATTCGCCGCTGCACAGTTTCGGCAGATATCTGCGCCGCTGCGCTTCGTTGGCGTTGACGAACAGATTGCTGACGCACAGGTTCGAATGCGCGCCGTAGCTCAGACCGACCGAGCCGGACGCGCGCGAGATTTCCTCCATCGCCACCAGATGCGCGAGATAGCCCATCTCGCTGCCGCCGTACTCGC
>CAMLLG010000052.1 GCA_946480825.1 uncultured Lysobacteraceae bacterium | reverse complement strand
CCCGGCGGCGCCATGCCGCTGCCCATGCCGCGGTAGTTCGACTGGATCAGCGAGACCATCATGCCGTCCTTGTCGGCGGTGGTGAGATAGATGGTGTCGCCTTCGTTGAGCTCGGGAATGATCCCCGGTTCGGCGGCCTTCATCGCGCGATCCATCGAGATGCGCTTGCCGCGCTCGCGCGCGTAGTCCTTCGAGATCAGCCGTGCGGTCGGCGTCTCGTAAAACGCGGGATCGGCGTAGGAGGCGGCACGATCGGCGAACGCGAGTTTCTTGGCCTCGACGAACAGATGCACGTGCTCGGGACTGCCGAACCCGTAGGACTTGAGATCATAGGGCTCCAGCAGATTGAGGATCTGCAGCGCGGCGATGCCCTGCCCGTTCGGCGGCAGCTCCCACACGTCGTAGCCGCGATAATTCGTGCTCACCGGATCGACCCACTCGCCGCGGTGCGCGGCCATGTCTTCGTAACGCAGGAAGCCATCGTTGGCCTTGAAATAGGCGTCGATGGTGCGCGCGATCTCGCCCTTGTAGAACGCATCGCGACCGCCGTTCGCGATCTTTTCCAGCGTGTTCGCGAGGGCAGGATTGCGCCAGGTCTCGCCGCGCCGCGGCGCGCGGCCGTCGATCGTGAACTGCTCCCTGAAACCCGGCCATTTCGACAGAACCGGCACGCTGCGGCCCCAGTAATACGCGATCACCTCGTGCACCGGATGACCGTTGCGCGCGTAGGCGATCGTCGGCGCGAGGTTCTGCGCCATCGTGCGCCGGCCGAACTTCGCGTGCAGCGCGAACCACGCATCGACCGTGCCCGGCACCGTCACCGGCAATGGCCCGTGCGGCGGAATGTCCTTCAGCCCGCGACGCTCGAATTCTTCCAGCGTCAGCGCCTTCGGCGAACGGCCCGAACCGTTGTAACCGTGCAGCTTCTTCGTCTTCGGATCCCACACGATCGCGAACAGATCGCCGCCGATGCCGTTGCCGGTCGGCTCCATCAGCCCGAGCGCGGCGTTGGCGGCGATCGCCGCGTCCATCGCGCTGCCGCCCTCGCGCATCGTCTGCAGCGCGATCTGGGTCGCCAGCGGATGCGAAGTCGCCGCCATCGCCTGCGGCGCGTAGACCTCGCTGCGGGTGGCGAAGGGTTTGCCGGTGACGCGGTCGGCGGCGTGGGTGGGCGCAAGGGCGACGGAGAGCGCCGCAGCGAACGCGCAGGCGGCGAGCGAGACGGAGAGACGATGCGACATGGGATCGATCCGGAGCGGGCGCGGGGGGCTCAGGGTAGCGCGGGTGCCGGAGGCGGGATAGCGGGGAAGCCGGAGCGCCTCAATCCCATTTCCCTACACCGTCATCCTCGCGCAAGCGAGGACCCAAGCATCAACGCCGACCAAGCTCAGTCCCTCGCATCCGCAAGGGCAATCGCCGTTGTCCGCGAACATGGCAACGGTCTTCCGACGACGACCGCAGACAGGCCGATCGACGGGTTCCGCCCGACACCCTCATTCGTAACCCTGCAACGGCAACCGCCGCCAGCCGCCGGGTTCCGTGGGATCTTCCACGTCCCAGCTCAGGAAACGCCAGGCATCGCCGCTGGCGGAAATCAACACGTCGCCCGTGTCCATCGCCGGATCCGCACCCGTATTCGTAGGAGGGGCTTCAGCCCCGAGCTCCAGAGAATCGGCGATGACGGAAACGGTCGGACCTGAAGGCCCTCCTACGAGGCGGTTGAAATGGCCCGGCCGCCAGCTGGCGTGACTGGGAATGCCGTGTGGGCTGCCGACGGCGGCGATCCATACGCATTGCAGATCCTCGGCGGTCGCCGCCGACCGCCCGTCCGGACCGGCAAAACAGCGCAGGGTACCGTCAGAAGAGCACGACACCACACGACCGCCATCCGCGCTCAGCGCGACGCCGTTCACAGCCCGCTTGTGCTCGCGCAGCTTACGAACGCACTCGCCACTGGCCACAGCCCACACGCGCACTGTGCCGTCAGACCCGCCCGACACCACGCGACCGCCATCCGCACTCAAAGCGACGCTGAACACAACTTTTTTATGTCCGCGCAACTCGCGAACGATTCCGCCACTGGACACATCCCTCACACACACAATGTCGCGATCCCCGCCAGACACCACGCGGCCGCCATCCGCACTCAAAGCGACGCCCCACACCGTTCCCTGCCCGTGCCACTCACGGATGCTTTCGCCGCTGGACGCATCCCACACCCGCACCGTGCCGTCGTCCGAACCCGACACCACGCGGCCGCCATCCGCGCTCAGCGCCACGGTCAGCACACTGCCTTCATGCCCACGCAGCTCGCGAAGGCTTTCACCACTGGACGCATCCCACACACGCGCCGTGCCGTCAGCCGAGCCCGACACCACGCGGCCGCCATCCGCGCTCAGCGCAACGCCGTTCACTTCTTCCGTATGCCCGCGTAGCTCGCGAACGCACTCGCCACTGGACGCATCCCACACGCGCACCGTGCCGTCATCCGAACCCGACACCGCGCGGCCGCCATCCGCGCTCAGCGCGACGGTCAGCACACTGCCTTCATGCCCACGCAGCTCGCGAAGGCTTTCACCACTGGACGCATCCCACACACGCGCCGTGCCGTCAGCCGAGCCCGACACCACGCGGCCGCCATCCGCGCTCAGCGCAACGCCGTTCACTTCTTCCGTATGCCCGCGTAGCTCGCGAACGCACTCGCCACTGGACGCATCCCACACGCGCACCGTGCCGTCATCCGAACCCGACACCGCGCGGCCGCCATCCGCGCTCAGCGCGACGCCGTTCACTTCGCCTGTATGCCCGAGCAGCTTGCGAACGCACTCGCCACTGGACACATCCCACACGCGCACCGTGCCGTCTGAGGAACCCGACACTACTCGGCCGCCATTCGCGCTCAGTGCGACACCGTTCACTTCGTTCGTATGCCCGCGCAGCTCGCGAACGCGCTCGCCACTGGACGCATTCCATACCCGCACCGTGCCGTCTGACGAACCCGACACCATGCGGACGCCATCCGCGCTCAGAGCGACGCTGTTTACTTTGTCTGTATGCCCGTAAAGCTCGCGAAAGCTTTCAGCACTGGATGCATCCCAGACACGGAACGTACCGTCAGGCGAACCCCACACCACGCGGACACCATCCGCGCTCGGCGCCACGGTCAGCAAACCGCGTTCATGCCCGCGCAACTCGCGGACGCTCTCTCCACTAAACACATCCCATACCTGCACCCTACCGTTAGCCGAACCCCACACAACACGGACGCCATCCTCACTCAGCGCAACACTCCCCACCGTTCCCCTATGTCCGCGCAGATCCCGAACGCACTCTCCATTAGACGTATCCCACACACTCACCATGCCGTCATTCCCGCTTGACACCACCCGGCCGCCATCCGCACTCAACGCGATGCCGTTCACCTCTTGTGTATGCAAGCGCACCTCGCGAATGCACTCACCGCTGGACACATCCCACACCTGCACCGTGCCGTCAGACAAACCCGACACCACGCGGCCGCCATCCGCGCTCAACGCGACGCTCCGCACAACGCCTTGACTGTCATGGACCGCGCGTTTGGGCGGAAGGGTGGCGAGGGTGGCTGTGGATATTGGGGCGGCCGGCGGGGAGCGGCTCGGGCCTGAAGTCCTTCCTACGGGAGCTAATGGGGGGAGAAGGGCGCCGGTCAGCGCGTCAGCGCCGCTGCAGGCCACGACCTTCGGACGATGGCACTGCCGCAGCGGTTGCCACTGGCTGCCATCCATTCTGCAGTGGCGGAACACCGTGCCCAGGAGGTCACTGTTGCGCCAGTCGCAGCGCTGCGCGCTGCAATGCTGGAACGCGGCCAGATCCAGTCGCGCGCCGCTGAAATCGCCGTCGTCCAGGCGCACGTGGGCGAAGTCGCAATCGCGCAGGTCGGCATCGGCCCAGCGGATGCGCGAGAGATCCAGCGCGGGCGCGTCGCTGCGCGGCTGTCGTTCGCCGAAACGCCAGCCGCGCAGTTGCGTCGCGCTGAAATCGGCGCCACGCAGATCGGGCAGCACCGGCACGGTGACCTTGGCCGTACGCGCATGCAGTACGTATTTCAGCAGCAGTTCGCTGGCGCGCGCGCGGGAAGACCTTGCCCAGGCGCTGAGCGTGACAGGCAGGCCGCCATCGCGGCGGCGCGGCGCGGGCAGCGCGGCCTGTTCCAGTTCCAGTTGCTGCGCGAGGAAATCCAGCGTCTCCGGGCTGGGGATGGCCATCGCCCAATCCTCCGGACGGTTCTCGCGCACCGCATCGGCGAGATACACCGCAAGGAAATATTCCTGCATCGAGGTATGCGCGAAGCGAAAGCCCTCGGCCGTCGTGCCGGCTGCGGCATCATCGCCCTGCCCCGTGTCGAGATCCTGCCGCACGACGAAGGTGGCCGTGCGCAGATCCTCTTCCAGCTTCACCGGCAGATACACGGTTGGCGCATACAGGTCGGCCAGATCGGGTTGTGCGCGACGCCATGTGTGGAACCAGGCATGCAGTTCGGCGTACGGCAGCGTGCGCACGCCGCTGCGCCACAGGTGCGCGGCCAGCGCCGGCATCAACCGCAATTTGTGTTCCGGGCGCAGATGATGCTTGCCCTCGTCGCGCTGCAGCCAGTCGCGGGCGATCAGCCCGTAAAGGTAGGCGCCGTTGACGGTACCGCCGGCCTGGCGCACGCGCTCCAGATCGGGGATGTAATCGGCGAGCAGTTTCAGCGTCATCGGCCGTTCGGCCAGTTCGCGCAGGTCGTGGGTGTCGTCGATCAAGGCCTGCACCGCCGCCAGTGGCAGATCGGGCACGGCGCTGGCGATGTAGCCGGCGATCTGCGCGTCGGTCAGCGGCAGCAGCACCCGCGACTCGTAATCGTCCGCACCACGTCGGCCACGCTTGTCGCCGGTGAAATAGCCGCGCTGACTGCCCAGCGTCTTGAAGAAATTGGTGCGACAGGAGATCAGCAGCCTCGGCTTGGCACCGCCGTTGTGCGTGGCCGCATCCACCGCGTCCTCCACCAGACCGAGCAGCAAGCGCAAAAAATCGCCGTGCTGCGCCTCTTCCAGATGCACCAGACATTCGTCCAGACCGTCGAGGATCAGCAGCGCGCCTTCCGCCAGCCATTCGCGCAGATCCTCGAATCCCGGCATGGCTGCACCGACCGGCACCCGCCAACCGCGCTCGAACAGATCGTCGATGATGGCGCGCGCAGTGGGCAGCGCCATCGCACGGCCGCGGTCGCTGCCCTTGAACAGGCTGAGATTGCGCAGATCGAAATATACCGGCATCCGCATCCACGGCTCGGCATCGCGGGAGGCCCGCGCCTCGGCCAGATGTCGGCTGAGGCGCTGACAGGAGACGGTCTTGCCCATGCCGTACTCGCCGAGCAATGCGAACAGCATCGACGCATCGTCTCGACGCAGCCAATCGAGCAGAGTTTGGTGGATGGTCTGCGATGCCTCGGCGATGCGCGTGGCGTCGGCTTCGCTCTGCCGCCGCCGTTGGAACGTCGGACCACCTGCAGCAAGGGCATCGTTGCCCATCGCCAGACGCTCGCCGTAGACGTCATAGAGCGGACCGCAGTGCACCTGCTCCTCCTTGTAGCGGGGCACGGCCCGGCGCACACGCTCGGCATGGCTGCGCGGGGTGGCCGGCGCTTCCGAGCTGCCGGCGTCGGGATCGACGATGAGGCCATCGACTTCGACGGCGATCTTCAGCGCCACCGGCAAGATGTCGGGCAATGCCGGCGCAGGCGCGAGATGGATCGTGGCATAGGCCACGCGCGCGGCGTTCTGCGCAGCACGCTGCTGCGCGGCGTGTTTGCTGTCTTCGTCGCCGTGGGATTTGGTGCCATCGCCCCAGTCGCTGACGCCCTTGATCACCAGCCAGTCGACCTTGGCCTCGTGGCAGGTCACGGCCATGCCGAAACTTTCCATGTCGCCGCCGATGGCGGTGGGGAATTCGGCGTTCAGGCGTTCGCGCTCGTCGGCGTTGTCCAGCAGTGCCTCGCCGCACAGCATCAGGCCCTTGCGGACGGCGAAGCCGCTGTGCGACTGCAGACCGACACGGGCCAGCCAGCGGCTGGAGGCGGGCAAACGTTCGCCGCGCTGGGTGCGGCTGCCGTCGGCGTTGTGGCGTGCGGATTCGTAGGTGGCGACCTGATCGGCGACCAGCACGTCGCCGAGCGCCTGCTCGCGACGATCGCCGAAGGCGATGCCCACCGCAATCACGACCTGTGGCGCATGATGCTGGATCGCACGCTGCGTACGCAGGATCGCGGCACCGCTGCGCAGCGCTCCCATCCGGCACTGATAGGCGATCAGCGGCCGGCGATGCGGGCGACCGGTGTCGTCGGTACCGTCGCCGGGCAACCAGCCGAGCAATGCGTAGGGGTCGCCGTCGCGCTCGAACAACAGCGGCGGCGCATCCGGACTGAACTGCCGGTACAGCGCGGCGGTTTCGCGCTCGGTGACGGTGAGCAGCAGAATCGGGGCCGCCCCTTTCGCGGCACGCCCCATCAGCGCCGGGGTGAGGGTGGTGTTCTCGTAGAGCGGCTGGGCGGCATCGAGATCGTGCAGTCGCGGTTGCGCCTGGGTCTGCGCCTTGCCGGTGAACCACAGCTCGCGCTGCGGACCGACGTTCTTGCGTTCGATCTTGAGACCGAGCCGGAAGGACTCGGACAGACGACCCTGCTCGATCACGGCGTCCTGCGCCTGATTGAGCCGCAGGACCAGCTTGCTCAGGGCATTCTCGCGGCCGTCTTCGCGGACTTCGGGAAACGACGAGGCAAGGATGTCGGCCACCCGGGCACGATGGGTGTCCGGATCGAGCCGACCGGCCAGCGCGTGCAGCAGCGCCAGATCCGTGGCGGAGAGCGCACCCAGGGTCTTGAGGCGTTCGAGGGCCGCCCGAACGGAAGCCGTGGACAGCACGTTCTGACGACTCATCGCCGCCTCCCGACCTTGCAGGCGAGGATCAGGACCGCCACCGCGAGCACCAGCACGGCCGCCGCCAGCACCCACGCCGGCGTCTGCCCTGCCAGCAGGGTCGCGACACCATCGAACGAAACCTCGAACTTCATGAGGCACCTCTGCTCCCCTGAACACAGGTGTCACTCTGCCTTGGAAACAATCAAAGAACAATTACCGCTTATCGGGAATAAAAAGAATCAATCTACAGACAGGAGGAGGATGCCTGATTCCGATTGACGATATCGATCGCCACGAGCGCGCTGGGGCGCGGCGGACCTATTTGTCTGCCAAGCCCCTCTTCCGTCCTGCGGGCACCCTCTCCCCACGGGTGGGGCGTAAGGCGATGCGTGGCGCCCCCAGCGGCCCTGGTCTTGGCAGGAATCGCACGCGGCCATCACCGCGTGTGCAGCCCTGCCGGAGTTTCAAGACGATTCGATTCACTGCCGTCAGCCATAGGCACGACATCAGCCGCGTCGGACGTCATGGGCGACTTGGAGTGGCCTGAAGACGCTCGAATGGGCTCGGGTCTTTACGGATGCTGCGCAGCGAAGACTTCGATCACCAGCTCCGATCCCGGAGGGGTCGTCGGCGCGGCCAGAAAAGCTCGGGCCTGAAGGCCCTCCTACGGGCTCGGCGGGGCTCTGAGGGTGCTGCGCGGCGGCGCCTGCCGTCAGGGTGTCGCTGTCGATCGCGGGTGCCAAAACGGGGACAACCAATTGCCGAGGAGCGGGAAGAGAAACCAGGAGAAAGAGAGACGACGACATCCACTCCCGATGCGTCCCGGCCCGAGGGGCTGGCGAGACGCCTCCTGTTCGGGCCGCCTGACGCTGGTGTTCGCACGCAGGCGTTCGCGCGGGACGATGCAGTGCGCTGCGGGCCGGCGGTATCGATGTCCATTGACGACGAAGATGATGTCTCTCGCATCGATGCGTTTTCCAGATCGCAACTGTGCGAGCGATCGGACACAGAAGTCCGCGGCCATTCGTGCGGCGATGCACGCTGTCGACGATGCCGCGGGTCGGCATCGATTCAATCAATCGCGACGTCTTTCGGAGTGTGACTCTCTTCTCTTCCGGGCTCGTGTCGCGCGCATGATCGGCCCGCGGTTCCGCGCCGCATCGGGAACCGCAAGGCGCCTTCAAGATGAAGGCAATGGACTGAGGACGTGTGGTTCAAGCAAAGGAGCATGGATGATGAAGCTGAAGAAAGCCCTGTCCGTCCTGCTGTTGACGGTGGCGATCGGTGGTTCGCCGCTGTCGTGGGCACAGGATGCGACCAATCCGATGGACGAGGTCGGCGCCAACCACAATCGCGCGGTCGACTGCCTCATGCGCGACGACGGACCTGCGGACGCCACCGCGTTCGAGCGCGTCGTCAAGGTCTGCGGCTACGATCCGGGCGGATCGGTGGATGCGTTCGTCGAACGCAACAAGCCGCTGCTGGAGCTCGACTACGACCTGCCGATCGCCAAGCACATGGAGGCCTTCCGCGGCGACTACAGCGCTGAGGAGTTCGCGTACTTCGCGAAGATCGACGCCGCGCTGGAAAGCTCGGAAGACGCCAAGCGAGTGGATGTGGCGCTCGCCAGACTGGAGCAGGAAGCGGTCGCCAAGCTCGATGCGACGTCGGCATCGTCGAGAAGCGTGCTGGGTGCGATCAGCACGGCGCGTCATTCGCTCGCGTACTGGTGGCCGATCCACGCGGTCGAACAGATGCCTCCGGGCATGTCGTGGTGGCCATGGCGCTGGCGGCTGTACTGGACGATCCGCGCCGATATCCTCGGCTATCTCTACACCGGCAGTTGGGGCGCGGCGGCGGTGATCTCGTACTACTACTGGCGCTGGTGGTGGTGGTGGCGCTGGTGGTGGTGGTAAGACCGGCGTTGCGATCGGGCCCCGGAGCGTGATGCGCTCCGGGGTTCGCTGCGGCGCATCAGCCGCCGCGATGCGCGGCGAAGCCGGCGATGAGCGCGTCGTTGTCGATCGCGGGCGAGTAGAGCCAGCCCTGCACGGCGTGGATGCCGCAGGCGCGGAGGCAATCGGCCTGGGCCTGGGTTTCGACGCCTTCGCCGACCACGTCGATGTCGAGATCGTTCGCCAGGCCGACCAGCGCTTTCACGATCGCCAGATCGGCGCGGTCGTCGGGTAACCCGGCGGTGAAACTGCGGTCGATCTTGATAGTGTCGATCGGCAAGCGCTTGAGGTAGCCGAGCGAGCAATACCCGGTACCGAAATCGTCCAGCGCCACGCGTACGCCGAGGGCGCGGATGCGGGCGAGGGTCTTGGCGGCGGTGTCGGTGTCGCGCAGCAGCAGGGTCTCGGTGATCTCCAGGCACAGCCGCGCCGGCGGCAGTCCGGATTCGGCGAGAGCGCTGTCGACATCGGCCGCGAGGCCGGCCTCCTCGAACTGGCGCGCGGAGACGTTCACCCGCAGCAACGGCGCGATGCCGTCGCGCGCGGGCCAGCGCATCGCCGCGTTGCAGGCTTCCAGCAGCACCCAGCGGCCGAGACGCACGATGAGCCCCGAGCTTTCCGCCGCTTCGATGAATTCGCCCGCGGGCACGATGCGGTCGTCGTCGTTGCGCCAGCGCAGCAGCGCTTCGGCCGAACGCCAGTGACCGTCGCGCAGATCGACCTCGGGCATGTAGTGCAACAGCAGGCGGCCGTCGGCGAAGGCCTCGCGCAGCGATTGTTCCAGGCGCATGCGCGCGAGCAGGTCGCGATGACGGTCGGCATTGAACACCTTGCAGCGGCCGAGCCCGTTGGAGCGCGCGCGGATGCTCGCGTTCTCGGCGTTGCGCAGCAGCGCATCGGCGGAGGGCGCGGCGAGATCGCGCGAGAACGCGATGCCGGCGGTCACCGTCGCGGGATAGCCGCGGGGGCCGGCGGCGTCGGTCTGGACCAGATCGATGCAGCGTTCGGCCAGTTCCAGCGCTTCGACTTCGCGCAGATGGCGATGCGGAATGATCGCGAACGCGTCCTCGCGCACTCGAGCCAACGCGGCGCTGTCGGCGGCGAGTTCGCGCAGATGCTCTGCGCAGTCGACGAGGAACCGGTGGAAGCCGTCGACGTCGATGCCTTCATGGCCGGCGGGCGGATCGATCTGCAGATGGATCACGGCCAGGCCGGTATCGCCTTCGTGCAGCGGCCGCAGCGCGCTGTGCGCGACTTCCAGCAGATGGTGACGGTTCGGAAGATTGGTGTGCGGGTCGTGGCGTTCGAGGAAACGCAGGCGGTTTTCGATCTCGCGACGACGCGCGATTTCGTAGGCGACCGCGACGTAGTCGCCGATGCTGCCGGCGAAGGCGTAATCCTCGGGCGACCACATCCGCGCGCTGCCGATGTGTTCGTGGCAGACCACGCCGAGCAGTTCGCCCTCGGCGCGGATCGGCGCGTCGAGCAGGGAATGGATGTCGTGCCGGCGCAGATAGACGCCGAGCGCTTCCTCCGAGGCGGAGACGGTGCTGTCGTTGCCGACATCGGCGATGTCGACGACCCGGACTTCGCCGAGCTGATCGCCGTATTCCGAATCCAGCAGCAGGGTTTCCTCGAAACCCGGGGCGTTGTGCTCGCCGCTGTCGCGGGTGTAGGCGTGTACGCAGCGGAGCTGGTGCTGCGCGCTGTCGACGCGCCAGACGTTGACGCGTTCGACGCCGAGGGTTTCGGCGGCGACTTCGCAGATTTCGGCGATCGCGGTCTCGAACGTGCAGTCTTCGTGCCAGACGCGCCGGCCCAGTGCGACCAGCGCATGGTTGTGGCGGCGTGCGCGCGCGCAGCGTTCCGCTTGCTTCGGGCTCCCTGCGCTCGCCATCGCTACCCCCCCGTCGGCACGAGAAGGCCGCCGGCGGAGCGTTCCGTCGGCGGCGTTTTGAGGACATTACACGGAAAAACGCGGGGCCGCAGGCCATCCGCCTCGCCGTCCCGCCCCCGCCCCATCAGTTCACGGTGCAGGTCAAGGTGACCACGATCGAACCGTTGGCCGGCAAGGCGGGAATCGGCGCGCCCGCCCCCTGCAGCGCGGCGACCAGGGCGGCGCCGGTGATCGGCGGACACGTCGCGCCGCCGGCGGCCGTGCAACTGGCGGTGGCGCAGGTCAGATTGGTGGGCGGCGGATCGGCCAGCACCGCGCCATTGGCCGCGTCCGGGCCCAGATTGGTGACCGTCAGCGCGTAGTTGGTCGTGGTGCCGGAGACCAGCGTGTCGATCGCCTGATCGACTTCGCCGTTGACGCCCGGGGTGTTGGTCTTGGTCAGACGCAGATCGGCCTGATTGTTGCGGGCATTGCTGAAGGTGCAGGTGAGGTTGTCGCCGGCGACCGCGGTCAGCGCGAACGTGGTCCCCGTGCCCGAGGGCGTCTGCCCGCCGGCCAGGGTGTTGGTGCAGGCGTAGGTGGTCTGGTAGGTCGCGAGATTGGCCCCGGCCGCCGCGGTTTCGGTAAAGGTGTAGGTCGCACCGATCGCGCCGGGGTTGAGCGTGGCCACGCCGGTGGCGGTGCTGCCGGCGCCGGTCGTGGTGACGGTGGCCGGGCCGCCGGTGCCGGCGATGGTCAGGGTGAACTGATCGGTGGCCGTGAAGCGGCCCGCGGGCAGCGCCTTCTGCAGGCGCAGGATCGGCAGCAGGCTGTTGGTGAAGGTGCAGGTGAAACTCACGCTGGCGCCGATCTCGGCACCGGTGATGGTGTAGGTGCTGCCGCTGAGGCTGCCGACGGGCGTGCCGGAGGCGTTCTCGCAGCTGGCGCCGACGAAGGACCAGCCGGCGGGGAGACTGTTCTCGTTGATCGTCACCGCGGTGGTCGGCGCGACGATAGTGTAGGCGAGCGTGGCGGTGCTGGCGGTGTTGCCGTCGACGAGGGTCGGCGTATTCACTGCGCTGGTGGTCACGGTGCCCGTGGTCTGCGTGGTGTTGGTCAGCAGGTAACCGAACGGGCCGCCGACGCCGCCGAGCGTGGTCTTGCGCAGGAACAGCTTGCGCGAGACGGTGAACTGATAGTCCTCGACTTCGCCGCTCTGCACCGTGCCGCGCGGGGTCGCGCAGTTGTCGAGCGCGGTGTTGTTGGTGCAGACGCGGAAGCGGGCGAAGGTCGGGCCGATGATCGCGGTCGCCGGGACAGGAATGTTCAGATTGATCGTGCCGGCCGCGACCGCCTGATTCGTGACCATCTGTTCGCCGGCATCGACGAAATCGCCGTCGGCGTTCCAGTCGAACCAGACGTTGAGGAAGCCGGATGCGTTCTGGATGCTGACCGGGACGATGGTGGTCTCGCCGGTCGGCAGCAGCGGCGTGAGGGTGACGCCGTCCTCGTCGTCGGTGTTGTTGGTGTCGTCGCCGTTGGCGGCCGGACTGTTCAGCAGACCGCTGTCGGCGTCCGCGCTGGCACCGAGGCGGATGCCGGCGATGGTGTGGGTGGGATTGCCGTAGCTGGCCGGCGCATCGCCGACATCGGCGTTGTCGGATTCGAGCAGGAAGGAGGCCGTGGTGCCGCCAAAGACGGCAGGGACCGCCGTGCCCGCGGATGTCAGCGCATACGTCAGGCCCGGACTCGCGCCGCCGTTGCGGAAGAACGCGTCGCCGGACATGCCGTTTGGCTCATTGGTCACACCACCGTTCGGTGCGTCGTAGTTGCCGTTGCTGTTGCCGGTCACCAGCGATCCGGTCAGAGATGTGTAGCCCGTGGGAGTGCTGAAACCCGCAACCGTACCATTGGCGCCCATCACCAGTTTACCGTCGTCGGCTTCATCGGGTACTTGGCCGGGATCGTACGATGCAACGGTCATCGTATAGTTTCCGGCCGGGTCGACGCCTCCGGATGCCTGCGCCACGGCCGTGGCGTTGCGGACGAAACCGGTCGGGGTCTGTTCGACGTTCTGATACACGGATGCCAGAAGCAGAGCATCATCACCGGCATTGTTGGGAGGATTCACGTCCGGGAACATGATGCTGACCGTGCCTGAGGCAGCCCCTGCGAGCAAGGTATCGATCTCGTTCTCGAATAAAACAATGTGATAACTGGCGACCGTGAAGAATGCGGAGCCGGCTGGCACGTTGGGCGGGGTGACCGGATCGGGGTCGTTTGGAATCGTGGAAATCACGATAAAGCGGGTATCGCCACTGGGCGTGCCGCCAATGACCAGCGCGTTCTGTTTGTTGATCGTGCCCCCAGGACCAGTGACTCGCGCGGTGATCTGATTGTTGCTGGTGGTGGCGGGTGGGGTGCCGGTGCGTGGCTCAGGGAAATTGTCGCCGAGCCCCGTGGAAAGAATATTGTTGTTCACGCACAAGCCGGCGGAGACGTCAGCGTTGGAGCAATGATCGCGCTCGAACGTGGCCCAGATGAAGATCGCGCGGTTCTTGCCCGCGGGGATGTTGAAGTTGGCGATGGTGGGCGTGCCGGTGGCGCCGGCGCCGGTGGCGGTCGCGGTTTGGGTACCCAGATGCTGGACCTGGGCGGCCCGCGCAGGCATCGGCATCGCGATGCCGAGCATCGACAGCGCGAACATGGCCGGAAGCCATGTCCGCATGCGGCGAAGTCCGCGCCGCGGATGCGTGTCGCGTCTGCGGTTGTCGCCTCGATCTGCTGCCATCGTCCTGCCTGTTTCCTGCATGCGCGTTCCCGGTCGCGACCATCGCCACGAATCCTTCGGCTGTTCCGCCACCAGAGGCGGGACGCGCCAGATCCGTTCTTCTATGCGCACCGCATCCGTGCGGACACGGACGCCCAACTACCTTAAGAGGTTACGTCGGTTCGTGGATACTGTCACTTGCGACAGGCACAGGCGACAGGCATGCCGCGACGGCGGAACGCGGACACCGGCGCGTTTCGCCATCGGAACATGTTCAGGCATTGATGGCGGCTATTGCACCGTGCAGTTCAAGACGAAAGTCGCGGTGCCGTTCACCGGCAACAGCGGCAGCACCGCGCCCGCGCCCTGCAGCGCGGAAACGAGCGCGGCCCCGGTCTGCGCGGGGCAGGCGGCGCCGCCGCTGGCGGTGCAGGTCGCGGTCGCGCAGCCGAGTCCCGTGGGCACCGGGTCGGTCACCCGCGCGTTTTCCGCCGTGTCCGGCCCGGTGTTGACGACGGCGATGGTGTAGGTCACGGCACTTCCGGAGACCACGGTGTCGGCAGCCTGATCGAGATCGCCGTTCACGCCCGGCGTATTGGTCTTGGTGATCCGCAGGTCCGCGTTCCGCCGGCGATTGGTGAAGGTGCAGGTGGTGTCCTGCTGCGCGGGCGGCGTGATGTCGAGGGCGGTCCCGGTGCCGCTGGCGACGACGGCGCCGGTATCGGCGCGCACGCACTGGTAGGTCGCGTCGTAGGCACCGGCGAGCGTGCCGGTCCCTGCGGTCTCGGCGACCGCCACGCTGGTGCCGGCGGGGAACGGGACGAACGCCGTTCCTCCGCCGTGCCCGACATCGGCGACGGTGGTGGCGCCAACGCTCAGATTGAACAGCCCCGGATCGGTGGTCGGGGACAACGACTTCACGGCGCGGACATGCGGCTGCCGGAGGTTGGTCACGGTGCAGATGACGCCGAAGTTCGTGGTGTCGAGGTTGGCGGTGATGACGCGTGTGGCGTTGTTGACCGTGACATACGCAGCCGGACCGCCACCGGGGTTGGTGCAGACGATGCTGGCCGTGCTTTCCCAGCCGGGGGCGAGCGACTCGGTGATGGTCAGCGTCCTCGGCGTGCCGGTGACGTTGGTTTCGACGAGCTGCTCCTGTCCATCGCCCAGACTGAAGGCGGCCGGAGACGGTGTGCCGGTACTGGCCGCCGCGGAAAAGGAGAAGGTGCCCGATGCCGCGTCCGGCGATGTCTGCTTGATGATGCGGACGAAGCCGCGCACCACCAGGGTGGGCACCGTCGCCGACCCCGCGTTGCATTTGGAAGGCGAACCCGGGGCCAGCAGATTGGAACTGTCGAGATTGCAGACGCCCGGGTTGTTCTGCTGATACGACAGCAGATACGGCACGCGCAGCTGGCCGGTGACGGGGTCGCCTTCGCAGCGCACCTGGACGTTGTCGATGCGCCAGGACTCCACGCCGCCGGCGATGTAATCGCCGCAACTGTCGCCATCGAAACTGCTGAAGCCGGTGCCGGTGCTCAGCACCGGAAAGCGCGCGACCGAACAACTGCCCCCCGCGTTGCGCGGATCGTTGCCCGCCTGACCGACGAAGAAGGCGCCGTCGTAGCGATTGGCGTTGGTGCCGCTGAGCGACACGATCAGACCCAGGGTCAAGGTGCTGCCGGCGACGCACGTGGTCGGACTGCCCGGTGGCGTGGTCAGATTCACGATCGTCGTGAATTCGCCGGCGGTGCAGTTGAGGTTGGAAGCGGTGCGGTCGGCGGCGCAGGTCAATCCGTTGCTGGCGTTCGACAGGGCGGTCTGCGCGATGGCGGCGTCGGCGCAGGCGAATACGATGAGGTGGGTCGCCAGCAGCGCGGCGATCGAGTGTCGTAACGATGTCATGCATCCCCCTGAGGATTGGAAATCACTGCACCGCGCAATCGAACGTGAAGGTGACGGTGTTGCTGCCGCTGGTCGCCGGCAAAATGCCCAGCGTGATGCCCGCGGCGAGGTTGGCGACGGTGAGCGCGCCGCCGGGACAGGCGGTGGGGGATGCGGTGCTGGTGCAGGCGACGACGTTGGTCGCCGGGCAGGTCAGGCCTGCACCGGGCGTGTCGGCGATGACCGCGGCGGCGACCGGGTTCGGGCCAGCGTTGGTGACGACGAGCTGGTAGGTCGTCGTCGCGCCGGAAACGACGGTGTCGGCGGCCTGATCGTCCGGACCCGACAGCGGCGTATTGGTCTTGGTGATGCGCAGATCCGAACTGCCGGTGAAATTGCACAGCGGCAGATTCGAGAGCGTCGGCGCGGTGGCGACATTGCCGATGTTGCCGCGGGTGGCGCCGTTGGGCAGGAATTCGGTCACCGCACCCGAGTTGGTCGTGCCGTTGATGCCGGCGGTCACCGTGCCGGTGCCGGCCGGGGACGCGATGAAGCCGCCGCCGCCGCCGCCGCCGGGGCCTTCGGATTCGCTGCCGGTGATCAGCTGGTTGCCGCCGTTGCCGCCGATGGCCGAGAGCGACAGACCGCCGGCATTGGGGGCCACCAGCACCACCGAACCGCCGCCGCCGCCGCCGCCCGGGGCATCGTTGTGTCCGGGGACGGTGTTGGTCGCGGTGCCGCCGTTGGCCTGCAGGTTGCCGCTGCCGGCCACCGCATTCGCGATCACGAACACCAGGCCACCGCCGCGCGCACCGGCGCTGGCCGCGCCGTTGTTGCCGTCGCCGGCACCGCCGCCGCCGCCGAAAAACAGCCGGGTGTCGCCGACGATGCCGGGGTTATTGGCCAATGGCCGGCCGCCGAGGCCGCCGCGCTCGCGCCGGTTGTTGCCGCCCCAGCTCGCGTTGCCGGGCACGACCGTGAGCGCGTCCTGGTTGCTGGCGGCGTAGGTGTAGCCGCCGCGCCCGCCGCCGGGCGAGTTGGTGGTGGCGGTGAGGGTGCCGTCGATGTTCCATGCGGTGACCCAGCCGGCGACGCTGGTGTCGGGCACGCCCTGACCGTTCCAGCCGGCCGCGTTGCCGCCGTTGGCGCCGCCGCCGCCGCCGGCGTTGTGGGCGTTGCCGCCGCCGCCGCCGTTCGCCGGCGCACCGCGGTTGTAGCGCCCGCCCAGGCCGTCGTAGGTCGCCTGGCTGCCGGCGATGCTCTCGCCTTTCTCGGCGCCGTCGGCGGTGGTGGCCGCGACGTATGCGGTCACGTTGGTGCCCGCGGCGGTGGTGTCGTTGTCGATCGCGCCGCCGCGGAAACCGAGGGCGTTGGCGTGGATCGAACCGTTGACCGTCAGCGTGCCGTCGACGATCGCGGCGACCACGCCGCCGGTGCTGCCGTTCCACGCCGCCGGCACGATCGACGCGCCGGCGTTGACGGTGAGGCTGCTGTACTGGGGCACGCGCACCACCTGCGCGCCATTGCTGTACGCGAAGCGCAGCGGCGTGGTGTCGCAGACGGTGCCCAGCGTGATCGTGGTACCGCTGACCGAGGCCACGCTGACGTATTCGTATCGCCCGGCGTTGCCCAGCGCGCTCACCGCGCCGTAGGCGCTCGTATTGGCCGTGCTGATGGTCGCGCCCTGGGCCTGGTAGACCAGCAGCACATCGCCGGGCGTGATGCCGGCGGCGCTGGCGACGGTGAACGTGGTCGCACCGGCGGCGGCCGCGGCGCTCAGCGTGGTGTAACTGTTGACGATGGTGTTCGCCGCAGCGACGGTGTTGGCGCCGTCCTTGCCGATCTGCCGCGCCTGCGCGGGCATCGCGAGCGTGGCCGCCACGCCGCAGGTGATCGCTGCGCACAGCGCGGTGATCCGGAAGGTACTGCGCTCACGCATGGTTCGGAAGCTCCTGAGTGGGACGGTGATGCAGGGAACGCACCGACGATGCCGCCATCCGCCGTACGTGCCCTGTACGTGGCGTCCATGCCGTCCACGGCATGGACGCAGATGATGAATCAGCAAGCAACGATAGCCGATGGTTATCGCTACTGCACCGTGCAACCGAATGCGAACGTCGCGGTATTGCCACCGGCCGTCGCGGGAAGCGTTCCCAAGGTCACGCCTGCGGTGAGATTGGCCACCGTCAGCGCACCGGCCGGACAGGCGCTGGGAGACGCGGTGCTGCTGCAGGTCACCGGGGTCGCGGCCGGACAACTGATCCCCGCGACGGGCGTGTCCTGCACCACCACGCCGGTGGCGGCGTTCGGTCCGTTGTTGGTGACCACGATGGTGTAGTTCGAGGCCGTACCGGACACGACCGTGTCGGCGGCCTGATCCACGTTGCCGTTCACGCCGGGCGTGTTGGTTTTGGTGATCGATATATCGGCCTGCGGCAGCGACAAGGTGGTGGTCGTGCTGCTGCTGTTGTTGGCCGTGCTGATGTCGCCGCCGCTGCCGGCGGGAATCGTCGCGGTGTTGTTGATCGGCCCGGGCAACGCGCCCGCTTTCGGCGTGACGCTGATCGTGGCCACCGCCTGATTGGTCGTGCCCGCGGCGATCGCGGCCGTGCTGGTGCAGGCGATCGCGACACTGCCGGCATTGATCGGGAAACCGGTATTCGGCGTGCACGCCCAGCCCGCCGACGGCGTGATGCCGTTGATCGTGTAGAGGTTGGCATTGATGGTGTCGTTGACCACCACGCCCACCGGCGTCGCCGCACTGCCGGGGTTGCTGGCCTGCAGCGCGAAGTCGAACGCATTGCCGACGATCGCGCTGGCGGGCGCGGTCTTGGCGATGCCGGGATTCGGGTTCTGCACGCAGAAACCGCCGAATGCGGCGCTGACCTGCTGCTCGGGCGGGTTGTTCGCGGCCGGCGGCACGTTGTTGCCGTAGACGATGGTCAGCGTGGTGATCGGCGCGGCGAAATCGAAGGTGGCGTTGCAGTTGCCGCTGCTGAAGGGGCAGTTGGTGTTGCTGGTGGCCGTGTTCGACGGGAACGCGGTGTTGCCGGAGACCGTCACCAGTGCACCGGCCGCCGTCGCGGTAGGAGTGACGGTGCCGCCGCCCGGTGCGGTGCCGGTGATCGTCACCAGGTCGGCATACGTGCCGCCGCCGCCACCGCCCGACGTCGAACGATCGATGTCGGCGATGAACAATCGCAGGTTGTCGATCGGCTTGCTGAAGGTGAAGGTGATGGTATTGGTGGCGTTGACGTTGCCGCGGTTGACCGAAAACCCGAAGGCATCGGCGATGCCGCCGGTCAACTCGTTCTGCGGATAACCGGTGCTCCACGAACCACCCGCGGCGGTCGCGTTGATGCTCACCGAGGAGGCGCCGGTGCCGATGTTCGCGCTGTACGTCAGGCTGCCCGACGTCCACGGATTGGCACCGCCGTCGAGGTTCTGGGTCACTTCATTGGCGGCGCAGGCGGCGGACTGCGCGTTGGCCAGTCCGGACATGCCGCCCGCAGCGATGAGCAGCGCGGCGCAGAGCCGCGCCTTGAAACGGAATTGCGTCTTCGACATCGTCGGGCTCGATCGTTCTCGTCAGTACCAGCCGACCAGATTCACGAACCACCCCTTGTGGTCATAATCGAAGTCGGTGAGGTCGTCGCTGAATTCGGTGAAGTTGTAGCCGAGGCCGAGGCGGAGGTTCTTGCCCAGGTCGCGATCGATCCCGAGCAGCACGCCCTGACGATCGCCACCGTCCTCCACGCCCAACCAGCGGTACTCACCCAGCGCATGCCACTTGTCGGCGAAGGCGTAACGCGCCTGCCCCGCCGCGAAAGTGGCCCCGGAATCTGCCCATTGCCCGGCGAGGCGGCCGAAGCGCACTTCGCCCTCGCGCCGCATCAGCTTGCCGGCGAATTCCCAATCGGTGTTCGGCTTGTAGATGCCTTCCAGCGACAGCACCTGGCTGCGCTGGTCGTAGAACGCGACGTTGTCGCCGATCTGCGGCAACGACGACACGTCGTACAGGTACGTGTACTTGCCCAGCAGCGCCCACTTGCCCGAATCGAACGGACGCCAGGCGAAGCCGAAGTTGCCCTCGATGAACTTCGCGCCCGCGGCCGCCAACAGGTCGTCCTCGGTCTTCGAGTAATTGAAGCGCGCCGCGATGCGGAAGCTCTCGTTGACCTTGTGGGTGAAGTTGTTCGTCGTCACCCACTGGTCACGCTGCTCGGCGCCGCGGTCGCGGCGCCACTCCAGTTTGCTTTGCCACTGGGTGTCGTTGGACGTGCGGCCGGCGCTGACGCTGACCGCATCGCGATCGACGTTGCCGGTGCCGCGATCGAGGTTCGCGTTCTGCAGGGTGAAGCCCAGCGTCCAGCCCACGCCCGGATAGAAATCCATGCCGAAGGTGTGCGCCAGGCCGGATTCGTTCGGCGCCTTCAGGAACTGGCTTTCGTTGAACAGGTTGACCTGGTTCGACAGGCGCCAGCGCTGACCCAGGGTCCAGCCGGTGTTCTGGCGGTCGTTGAACAGCGGGTCGTAATCGCTGCGGTCGGTCGAATAGGTGTAGCCGCCGTACAAGGTGTGTTCCGGGCTGATCCGGTATTCCGCGTTGACCTGCGCCGAATCGCCGCGGTCGCCGCTGGTGACTTCCGCACCGACGCTGGACAGATCGCCGAACAGATACTTCGCGCCCAGCGTGAGCGCATCGTTGTCGGCGTACTGGCCGCCGTCGTCGTCGACCGTGAACTGCGCGGTGCCGTAGACATCGAGGCTGCTGCCGAAGCGATGCTTGTACTGCAGCGCGGCCAGCGTGCCGACGGCATCGCCGGCGAGACGCTCTTCGTCCACGCGGCGCAGTTCAGCGGCGAGGCTGTCGTGATCGTTGATCCGCCACTCGCCCGACACCTGCGCCTGGGTCAGCGCTTCCACGCCGCGTTCGGCGCGGCTGTAGCGGGCGCGAACGTTCACGTTCGGCGCGAACTGACCCAGCACTTCGGCGCCGTGTTCCTGCACGTCGGCACCGGTGTCGAAACGGCCGATGGAGAAACCCGCGTCGACATCGCGCCACCAGGCGCCGGCCGACCAATCCAGCGTGCTCCAGCCCAGCTCCTTGAAGTTGGCGCGGGCTTCGACCGCACGCGCGTCGCCTTCGCGGGCACCGATGGCCGGATTGAGCTGGGTGAAGCTCAGGCCGCCGTTGTCGGAGAAGAAGATCGGCGCGCTGGTCGCTTCGGTGCGGCTCTGTTCGACCTTGAGATACGTGCCTCGGCCGGCCTGCAGCGTGAGATCGATACCCTTCAGCGAATAGTCGTCGCCGGCGCGGTTCTCGTCGATCCAGGTGGCGCCGAGAGCGACGTGATCGCCGAACCAGTGCTTGCCGCGGACACCGGCGGTGACCTCGTCGGCATCGAAGCCGTTGGGGATGTATTCGTAGTCGATCAACAGCGCCTGCGCGAAGCCGTCCAGCGGCGTGTCGCGGGTGAGCGTGGGCAGGTTTTCGCGGGTGATCTGCGCCAGCGGACGGGTCAGCAGCACGCGGCCCTGGAACTCGTCGATCTCGTAATCGGCGCCGCGCACCAGATCGATCCGGCGCTCGACGCGACCGGTGGTGCCGTCGCGCACTTCCAGCACGACGCGATCCGAGCCCGGCAGCACGTCGGTGTGCTTGAGGTAATACAGGCTGCCGCCGGTGCCGAGGAATTCGCTGTGGCCCGGCGCGGTCTGCGCTTCGGAACCGAACACTTTCAGCTGCGAACCGGCCTCGCCCAGATCGGTCGAGCGCCGCGAACGCCAGCTCAGCGCGCCGCCGTAGAGCGAACGCGAGTACTGGCCGTACTCGGTGCCGGTGATGCCGGTGTTGTAGTTGCCCCACAGCGCCTGGCTCTTGTCCCAGTCCACGCGCACGTAGAAGCGGCCCTGGGTGTCGACATCGCGATAGGTCGTGGAATCGTCGCCGTACACCGGATAGTAGGCGTCCGGATCGAGGCGGCGGAACACGTCCTGCGGATCGGCGTCCCAGAAGCCCTTGAACAGTTCGGAGACTTCGCGCTCCCGGGTGTCGGCCTGGGCCGTGATCAGGTATTTGCCCTTGATCTTGCCCTTCAGATAGAACGCGAGCCGGCCTTCGAGCAGGAAGCTGTCGTCGTAGCGGTCGTCGCCCGCCAGCGGCTCGATCGAACCGGAGACGTTGCCGCCCGACGCGGTGAGGTCGGCGATGGCCACGGCGAACATGTACTTGCCGCTGACGTCGATGTCGAGGCGGCTGTTCATCGCCTCCTGGCCGGCGCCGCGCAGTTGCAGATCGAAACCGTGGCGACCGACCGGCACCAGATACTCAGCGACCAGCTTGCGCTGCAGGTCGACCGGATGGCTCTGGCCGTTGATGAGGACGGTGTAGCCCTCGGGAATGTCGCGGCCCTGGATGCGGATGCGCGAGCCGTAGATCGGGATGTTCTGCTGGCGCAGCGAGTTCTCGCCGAACACGCCCTCGACCAGGCTGCGCTGCTCGGCTTCCTCGGCGCTGAGCGCGAGGCCGCTGCTGCGTTCCACCGACTGCCGCAGCACCTGATTGCCGCGTTCGGCTTCCTCCGGCGTGACCAGTTGCATGCGCCGCGGATAGGTTTCGTCGAAACTGCCGTCGGCGGCGTAGGCGCGCACCAGATAGACCAGTTCGTCGCCGGCGCGGGCCTCGAAGCCCGCCGGCAGCGCGCCGTCCCACTGCACGTCGCTCACCGCGCCGACCGGCAGTGCCACCTTCGCCAGCGGATCGACCAGATCGGCGTCGCTGGCGCGGTAGATCAGCACTTCGGCGCGCTGGATGAAGGCAGGATAGTTGTTGTACGCGTAGAACCGCACCGGCTTCGCGATGCGGCCGCCGTCGAACGGCACCAGCGACGGCGCGGACACATTGAACTGCGGCTGGCCGAGGTTGGGATCCTCGGTGGCCCAGATCACGCCACCGCCCGGCAGGTCGGTCGACCATTTGCCGATGGCCAGCGCCTGGCCTGGCTGCAGATCGTAGTTCCGCTGCGATCCGATGCGTTCGGCTTCCACCGTCACCCGGCGATCGGGTTGCAGCGTGCCCGCGTCGGACTGTTCGGTGGTGTCGCCGGTGACCGGACGCTGTTCGCCGCGGGTGCGGATCTTGAACAGCACGCCCTCGTCGGACGCGCAGCCGTTGGCGCCGCACTGGGTCGCCTCGGCCGCCGCGGATGCGGATGCGTCCTGCGCCGATGCGTTGGCGGCGAAACCGGCGAGGATGCCGATCAGGGTGTAGTCGAGCAGTTTCATCTTCATCACGGCGCCCCTCACTGACCGTTCATGCCGGCAGGGGCTGCCGGATCTTCGTTGAAATCGACCCGAAGCTTGCCGCGCATCTCCGCGGGCATCGCTTCCGCGATCGCTTCATGGACGGCCTTCGCACGGCGCATGCCGAGTGCCACGTTGTATTCCTCCGATCCTCGTTTGTCGGCGTGACCGACGACGGCCACCTGGGTCACGCCGCGGGCCTGCAGCGATGCCGCGATCTGGCGGATCAGCGGCAGGTACTGCGGCTTGATGCGGGCGCTGTCGGTATCGAACAGCACCGTGCCCAGCAGCGGCGTCTCGCTGACGGTCACCAGCCGGGTCTGCGGATCGCCCACGTTCGTGCGCAGCGTCACCGTGGTCGCGGCCGCCGCCTCCGGCGACAGCCGCTCCACCAGCGCCTTGCGCAGCGCTTCCGCCCGCGCGTAGGCCAGGGCCTCGGACTCGGCGTCCGCCTGGATCACCACCTCGCCGCGGCCGTACCGCTGGGCGGTCTCGGCCATCCTGTCGATCGCCGCGCGGTACTGCGTGCGGATCTCGGCGCTGCCGGGCTCGAACATCACCGAGCCCAGCTCCATCTCCACCGAACGCTCGCCGCCTTCCAGCACCGTCACCGGCAGCTTCACGCCGAAGTCGAAGCGGGTCGGGATGCCCGGAGTGACGCGCTTCACCAGCGGATTGTCCGTGGTGAACGCGCTGCCCGGCGGCAGCGTGGCCGGATCGACCTTGAGGATGACGTTGCGACCGCGCTCGCGACCGCCGTCCACACCCACCACGCGATAGCGGCCGTACTGGTCGGTCTCGATCAGCACGCCCTCCACCGACGCGATGCGCACGCCCGGGATGCCGCGCTCGTCGATGCCGGCATTGCCGATGACGTACTCGACCAGATACCCGTCGGTCAATTGGCTGATCCGGCGTTCCACCGTGGGCTCGGCGCCGTTGAGGCCCTTGGCCGCATCGCCGCTCTTCTCGACGCGGGTGCTGCCATCGGCGCGCATGCGCACCGTCGCGCCCTGCGCCGAGGTCAGCACGAAGTCGTCGGTGAAGCGCAGATCGCGGAGCTTCTGGCGGATGGTGACCGTACGCCGCGTGGTGTCGCCTTCGGACTGGCGCGCGGCGATGTCGCCGACCGCGATGCCGTGCAGCAGCGGCGCACTGGCGTCCGCTTCCGGCGTCGGACCGTTGCCGCGATCGACCGTGGTCGAGTTCGGCACGTACGCCTCCGGCGCGAAACCGCCCTGGACGCGAACGCCACTCAGGCCCGCCGCGTCCTGCCAGCCGTCGCCGTCGCGGTCGTTGAAGACCGTACCGACGATCAGCGATTCGTCGAGGAGCGGGTCACCAACCAATTGCACGTCGGCGGTCGCCACGTTCGACACCACGTCGCCGTTGTCTTCCATGTACGCGCTGTTGGTGTGGACGCCCGAGCGGACACCCGCGCCCACGCGCAGCAGGTAGGTGATGGTGGCGCGACCGCCGGCCGGGATATCGATCTGATCCACGCGGATCGGAGAGGTGCCCACCAGGCGACCGGCGTTGTCGGCATCGGCCACCGCCAGCGAACCGTCGACGTAGGTGAAGCCCGCCGGCGGCGTATCGATCAGCATGCCGTCGGCCATCGGCGTCAGGCTGGTGTTCTCCATCGTCACCGTGTAGCGGACCAGATCGCCGACGTTCACGTCGCGCGGGCTGGCGGTCTTCACGACGCGGATCGCCGCCGGGGCGCCGTTCACCGCGACCACCGCAGTGCTGGTCGAGGTCACCGTCTGCGTCGAGGTGGAGGACTGCGCCGTCGCCGTCACCACGTTGTCGAGCGTGCCGCCCGCGGCCGCTTCCGCCGCCGTCACCGTGTGCGTGTAGCTCGCGCAGGTGGCGGTGGCGCCCGGGGCCAGCGTGGTCGGCGTGCAGTTCAGCGTCGTCGGCGCACCGCCTTCGAAGCTGTCGCTCACCACCAGCGCATTGAGGGTGACGTTGCCGGTATTGCGCACCGTGACCGCATACGTGATCACGTCGCCGACGTCGGCCATGCCGATCACGCCGTTGTCCGTGGTCAGGGTCGCGGTCTTGGTCGCGGCGATCAGCGGCGCCTGCACGATCAACGTGCTGGTGCTGTCCGGCGGAGACACCGTGGTGCCGCCGCCCGGCAGCGAACCGGTCGCGGTCGCGGTGTTGTTCACCGTGCCCGCATCGACTTCCGCCTGGGTGATCGTGTGCGAACCCGTGCACGTCGTCGACGCGCCCGGCGCCAGCGTGGTCACCGGGCACACCGCCGGCGCGCTGAGCTGCACGTCGTCGATGGTCAGGCCGGTCACCGTCACGTTACCGGTGTTGGTCACCAGGAAGCTGTACGCGATCGTGCTGCCCGCGGTGTTGCCCGACGGCGTCCCCGCGGTCTTGTCGATCGTCAATGCCGGCTGCGCGGCCACGATCACGGTCGCGATCGCGGTGTCGCAGTTGTTCGGGTTGACCAGCTCGCAGATCGTGTACGGATACGTGTAGGTGCCCGCTTCCGTGTTCGGTGCGATGGTGATCGTGCCGTCCGGATTCATCGCGATGCTGCCGCTGGTGGGCACCGGCGCCGTACCGGGCGTCAGGGTCACAGCGGCCGGGTTCAGCGCCACGGCGTTCAGCGTGTCGTTCACCAGCACCGACGCGGTCGTGCCACCCGTCAGACCGTTAACCGGCGGGAAGGCATCGTCGACCGCATCGATCGTCGCCGCTACCACCAGGACCGTCGCGGTCGCCGTGTCGCAGTTGGTCGGGTTGAGGATCTCGCAGATCGTGTACGGATACAGGTACGTGCCTGCTGCCGTGCCCGCCGCGATCGTGATCGTGCCGTCCGCGTTCATCGTCAGACCTGCGTTCGGGCTCGCGCCAGGCGCCAGGGTGACGTTGCCGCCAATGACCGCAGCAGACCCATTGAGGGTGTCGTTGACGATCACCGACGCGGTGGTCGCGCCGCTCGCACCGTTCACCGGGCCGTAGCTGTCGTCGACCGCGTCGATCACCGCCGCGCCCACCGTCACGGTGACCGTGGCGTTGTCGCAGTTCGTCGGGTTGAGCTGTTCGCAGATCCGGTACACCAGCGTGTACGTACCGGCCGGCGTACCCGCGGCCACGCTCACCGCGCCCGTCGCCGGGTTCAGGGTCACGTTCGGGTTCGTCGTCGAGACCTGCGTCAGCGTCACGTTGGCCAGCGTCACCGGCGCACCGTTGAGCGTGTCGTTGACCAGCACGTTCGCCACTGCCGTGCCGCCGGTCGCGCCGTTGGCCACCGTGCCGGTGTCGTCCACCGCGTCGATGATCGCCGCGGCCACCACGACCGTCGCGGTCGCCGTGTCGCAGTTGGTCGGGTTGAGGATCTCGCAGATCGTGTACGGATACAGGTACGTCCCCGCCGCCGTGCCCGCAGCGATCGTGATCGTGCCGTCGGCATTCATCGTCAGACCCGCGTTCGGGCTCGCGCCCGGCGCCAGGGTGACGTTGCCGCCGATGACCGCCGCCGCACCGTTCAGGGTGTCGTTGACGATCACCGAAGCGGTGGTCGCACCGCTCGCACCGTTCACCGGACCGAAGCTGTCGTCGACCGCGTCGATCACCGCCGCGCCCACCGTGACCGTCACGGTCGCGTTGTCGCAGTTCGTCGGGTTGAGGTTCTCGCAGATGCGATAGACCAGCGTGTAGGTGCCGGCCGGGGTACCCGGGGCCACACTCACCGCGCCCGTCGCCGGGTTCAGGGTCACGTTCGGGTTGGTCGTCGAGACCTGCGACAGCGTCACGTTGGCCAGCGTCGCCGGTGCACCGTTGAGCGTGTCGTTGACCAGCACGTTCGCCACTGCCGTGCCGCCGGTCGCACCGTTCGCCACCGTGCCGGTGTCGTCCACCGCGTCGATGATCGCTGCAGCAACGGTGACCGTCGCAACAGCGCTGTCGCAGTTGGTCGGGTTGAGGATCTCGCAGATCGTGTACGGATACAGGTACGTGCCCGCAGCGGTGCCCGCCGCGATCGTGATCGTGCCGTCGGCATTCATCGTCAGACCCGCGTTCGGGCTCGTGCCCGGCGCCAGGGTGACGTTGCCGCCGATGACCGCCGCCGCACCGTTCAAGGTGTCGTTGACGATCACCGACGCCGTGGTCGCACCGCTCGCACCGTTCACCGGGCCGTAGCTGTCGTCGACCGCATCGATCACCGCCGCGCCCACCGTGACCGTCACGGTCGCGTTGTCGCAGTTCGTCGGGTTGAGGTTCTCGCAGATCCGGTACACCAGCGTGTACGTGCCGGCCGGCGTACCCGCCGCCACACTCACCGCGCCCGTCGCCGGGTTCAGGGTCACGTTCGGGTTCGTCGTGCTCACCTGCGTCAGCGTCACCGTCGCCAGCGTCGCCGGGTTGCCGTTCAACGTGTCGTTGATCAGCACGTTCGCCACCGCCGTGCCGCCGGTCGCGCCGTTCGCCACCGTGCCGGTGTCGTCCACTGCGTCGATGATCGCTGCAGCAACGGTGACCGTCGCAACAGCGCTGTCGCAGTTGGTCGGGTTCAGCACTTCGCAGATCGTGTACGGATAGGCATAGC
>CAMLLG010000051.1 GCA_946480825.1 uncultured Lysobacteraceae bacterium | reverse complement strand
TTCATGCGGGCACGGAAACCGTGGTCGCGCTTGCGCTTGAGGTTGCTGGGCTGGTAGGTGCGCTTGGTGGCCATGATCGGGCTCGTTGCATGTCGTGTGGCGTGAAGCGGAGACGGCTTGACCGCGCCACAGCGCGACCGCGAAACCGCAAGAACCGGCAATTATGCAAGGGCGTCCGCCGCCGGGTCAAATGGGTGTCGTGCGGGCAGGCAGCGACGGATGCGGGTGGGGCGGCAGGGTGGTAGTCTGGCCGACTCCCATCGCCCCGCTCCGTCCGGCGTCAGGACCCGGCCGTCGCGCCGGCCCGACGGCCCACGGCATGGCCCGGTGCGCCCCCGCCGTCTCTGCAAGTTCCCGAATACCGATGGATGCCTGGCCCCGCTGTCTCGAACGTCTCGAAGCCGAACTGCCGGTGGAGGAAGTACAGACCTGGTTGAAACCGCTGCAGGCCCGCCTGCGCGACGACGGCATGGTGTTGTACGCCCCGAACGCGTTCGTGCGCGATGCCGTGCAGGCGCGCTATCTGCCGCGGATCAGCGAGTTGCTCGATCATTACGTCGGCAATGGTTCGGTGTCGCTGGAAATCGGCTCGGCGGTACGCACGGCAGCGCCGGCGCCCACACCGACCCAGGCACTGGCGACCGCACGCGCGAACGGCCCCGGCCCGGCGGAAGCCTACAGCGGCAATCTGGACAACCATTACAGCTTCGACAACTTCGTCGAAGGACGCAGCAACCAGCTGGGCCGCGCCGCGGCCTGGCAGGCGGCGCAGAAACCGGGCGATCGCGCCCACAACCCGCTGTTGCTTTACGGCGGAACCGGACTGGGCAAAACCCACCTGATGTTCGCCGCCGGCAACGAAATGCGCCGCCAGAACCCGGGCATGCGGGTGATGTACCTGCGCAGCGAGCAGTTCTTCAGCGCGATGATGAAAGCGCTGCAGGACAAGACGATGGATGCCTTCAAGCGCCAGTTCCAGCAGGTCGACGCGTTGTTGATCGACGACATCCAGTTCTTCGCCGGGAAGGATCGCACCCAGGAAGAGTTCTTCCATACGTTCAACGCGCTGTTCGACGGCCGCCAGCAGATCATCCTGACCTGCGACCGCTATCCACGCGAAGTCGAAGGTCTGGAACCGCGACTGAAATCGCGTCTGGCCTGGGGCCTGTCGGTCGCGATCGAACCGCCGGATTTCGAAACGCGTGCGCAGATCGTGCTGTCGAAGGCGCGCGAGCGCGGCGTGAACCTGCCCGAGGACGTGGCCTTCCTGCTGGCCAAGAAGATGCGCAGCAACGTGCGCGATCTCGAAGGCGCGCTCAACACCCTGGCGGCACGGGCGAACTTCACCGGGCGCGCGATCACCCCGGAATTCGCCCAGGAAACGCTGCGCGATCTGCTGCGCGCGCAGCAGCAGGCGATCGGCATCGCCAATATCCAGAAGGCCGTGGCAGACTACTACGGCTTGCAGATCAAGGACCTGCTGTCCAAGCGCCGGACCCGCTCGCTGGCTCGCCCGCGGCAGGTGGCGATGGCCTTGGCGAAGGAACTGACCGAGCACAGCCTGCCGGAGATCGGCGATGCATTCGCGGGGCGCGACCACACCACGGTCCTGCACGCGTGCCGCCAGATCCGGACGCTCAGCGAGAGCGACGGCAAGCTGCGCGAGGATTGGGACAAGTTGATCCGCAAACTCAGCGAATGACGGGTTGTGCACAGTCCTGTCTCACCGGATGAGAACAGGCTGCAGACAATCTGTGGATAAGTCCGGCGCGCGCCGATGCGCTCCAAGTTGTCCACAGGCTGTCCCCGTTGTCCCAGGACGCTTGTACAAACGTTTAATGTTCAGAAATTGCTTCTGAATTCAATCGGTTGAATGCGTTACCCACGACTTTCGGCGACACCATCACCACCATCTTTTAAGATTTATCATCTATCTGAAGCTTGGCCGGCACGTCGGTCCAACGAGGGGAATCCACTCAAATGCGTTTCAGTCTGCAACGCGAAGTGCTCTTGAAGCCGCTGGCCCAGGTCGTCAACGTGGTCGAGCGCCGGCAGACCCTTCCGGTCCTGGCCAATCTGCTGGCCCGAGTCGAAGGCGATCTGCTTTCCCTGACCGGAACCGATCTGGAAGTCGAGATGGTCGCGCGCACGAAGGTCGACGATGCCGAAGCCGGCGAAGTGACCATTCCCGCACGGAAACTGTTCGAGATCGTGCGGGCGCTGCCGGACGGGAGCAAGGTCACGATCAGTCAGTCCGGCGACAAGATCACGGTGTCCGCGGGGCGCAGCCGCTTCACCCTGGCCAGTCTGCCCGCCAATGATTTTCCTGCGCTGGATGAAGTGGATGCCACCGAGCGCGTGAAGGTCGGCGAAGCGGCCCTGAAGGAGTTGATCGAACGCACCGCGTTCGCGATGGCCCAGCAGGATGTCCGTTATTACCTCAACGGCCTCCTGTTCGATCTGCGCGACAAGGCGCTGCGCTGCGTGGCCACCGATGGGCATCGTCTGGCGCTGTGCGAAGCGGGACTGGAAGAAGCGGTGCAGACCAAGCGTCAGATCATCGTGCCGCGCAAGGGCGTGCTGGAATTGCAGCGTCTGCTGGAAGGTGGCGACCGCGAGCTGGAACTGGAAATGGGCCGCAGCCATATCCGGGTGAAGCGCGACGACGTCACGTTCACCAGCAAGCTGATCGACGGCCGGTTTCCGGATTACGAGGCGGTAATTCCGATCGGTGCCGATCGCGAGGTGAAGATCGACCGCGAAGCCTTCCGTGCTTCGTTGCAGCGCGCGGCGATCCTCTCGAACGAGAAGTACCGGGGTGTGCGGATCGAGGTTTCGCCGGGACAGCTCAAGATCAACGCCCACAACCCGGAACAGGAAGAGGCGCAGGAAGAAATCGAAGCCGACACCCGGGTCGACAGTCTGGTCATCGGATTCAACGTCAACTATCTGCTGGACGCGCTCTCCGCTCTGCGCGACGAGCATGTCGTCCTGCAGCTGCGCGACGCCAACTCGTCGGCACTGGTTCGCGAGGCCAGCAGCGAGAAATGCCGTCACGTGGTGATGCCGTTGAGGCTGTGATCGTATCGCCATGACCGGAAATGGGTTCCACGTGGAACATCACCGGCTGCGCACGATTCGCCCGGGGCTTCCCGGGCGAAATCGTTTTGGCGTCCAGGGCAGTGCGGGTTGCTCATGCGTGTGACGCGTCTTCAGATCGCGAACGTTCGCCGTCTGGCCCAAGCGGAATTGGAGCCGGCTCCGGGCATCAATCTGATCATCGGCGACAACGGTGCGGGAAAGACCAGCTTGCTGGAGGCGTTGCACCTGCTGGCTTACGGCCGAAGCTTTCGTGGACGCGTACGCGATGGCCTGATCCGTACCGGGGCCGAAGCGGTGGAAGTGTTCGCCGAGTGGCAGGAAGACAGTGGGCCGCGCATCCGTCGTGCCGGTCTGCGTCATGCCGGGCAGCGTTGGGAAGGGCGCCTGGATGGCGAATCGGTCAGTCAGCTGGGCGAACTCTGCGCTGCCTTGGCAGTGGTGACATTCGAGCCCGGCAGTCATGTCCTGGTGACCGGTGGTAGCGAACCGCGGCGACGGCTCATGGATTGGGGTCTGTTCCACGTGGAACATGGCTTCCTCCCATTGTGGCGTCGCTATGCCCGCGCCCTCAAACAACGAAATGCGCTGCTGAAGGCCAAAGTTCGTGATCGCCAACTGGAGGCCTGGGACCATGAGCTTGCGGAAGCCGGCGAACCGCTGACTCGCTATCGCCAAACGTATCTCGATGCCATGGAACCCCTGCTGCAAGGCGTCAGCAGAGATCTCGCCCCCGCGCTGGGCCCTGCGACGCTCCATTTCCAGCCGGGCTGGTCTCGCGATCAGCTGTCCCTGGCCGATGCGCTTGTCATCGCCCGCGATCGAGACCTGGCCAATGGGTTCACGTCTGTCGGCCCACACCGTGCCGATTGGCGCATCGACTATGCCGCGTTGCCCGGCAGGGAGATGCTGTCTCGCGGGCAGGCCAAGTTGTCGGCATTGTCGGTGTTGCTGGCGCAGGCCGAGCGCCATGCGGCAGGTTGCGGAGAATGGCCCGTGGTCGCGCTGGACGATCTCGCTTCGGAGCTGGATCGTCATCACCAGCGCCGGGTGCTCGAACGGTTGATCGCCTCCCGGGCGCAAATCTTCATCACCGGCACCGAGGCACCGGCCAGCCTGCACGCGTTGGATATCCCAGCGCGCTTGTTCCACGTGAAACACACCGATTCCGGGTCCGAACTCAGCCGTCTGGACTGATGCTGCGTCGCGGCGCCGCCCGCTGGTACCGATATCGTCGAAGCGTTAGGCTGTGCCGAGGGCCTTCAGGATGGCCGTATGCTCGCTGCGCCGTCACGTATTCATTCGTCGCTGTTTCCGCGCGGTCGGCGCAGTGCCATGGCCATGGCCATGGCCGCGTTCGCGCAGATGCTTCCAGGGTGCCACCCCGCCATGACTTCCCCCGTTCCGCATAACGCCTCTGCAGAGACGCTCGATCGTTCTCCCTCCGGGACCGTCGCCGATTGGCCGCTCACCTTCAAGCGTCATCTTTTCGGTGCCGTCTGTTTCGATACCCGCGGCTGCAGCGTGATCTACGACGGCCGCGAGCATGGCACCACTGCCGACACGCCCTCGGTTTCGAGCCTGCCGCCGGGCCGTTTCGATGCGCTGATGATCGCCCGCTACGGCGATCTGCCCAATTTTCCGGCCCCGGCCCGGTTGCGCTGGCGCGCCAGGGATGGAGCAGTGCTGACCGCCGAAGTCGATCTCGGCGAGATCTTCGGCGACGGGCTGATTCGTCACAACCTCGCCCGTGAAGAGATCGCCAAGGGCGTCAGCATGGGCTTCACCCATGTCCTGATCGAAGTGAACGACCGCACCGTCAATGTCTATACCCGGACCCTGATTCCGACCGAGCGCGAGCAGGTGCCGGGCAACAAGCACAGCCACTTCCGCGACGATCTCATCAAGGTCCACAGCCGTAGCTATTGATCCGGAGCGATCCCATGAACGAACCCGTCCGTTCCCGGCAGTCCGATGGCGTCGATGTCGCTCCGGTGACCCGGCGCGATCTCGAGGCGTACGCCAACGCCAGTCGCGATCTCGGGCGGATGCAGGTTCCGGTGATGGTCAGCGACGATCGGCCCAACGAACGGCTGTTCGTCGCCGTCCTCGACGGTACCGGCAACGACATGAACGACCCCGGCAAGGGACCACCGACGGGACCGGCGCAGATCTTCGCGCAGATCCGCGACCAGCAGAACGCCGGCCAATTGACCAATGTCGCCGCCAGTTATCTCGCCGGACCGGGTACCGGGTCCTTCGGCACATGGGACGGGGCGCGCGGCCATACCTTCGAAGAACGCGGCGAAACGATGTACCGGCAGTTCATCGAACAATCCGCGCGCTGGCTGCGGGAGAATCCGGACGCCGACATCCGCGTCGCCGCGATCGGTTTCAGCCGCGGCGCCGAACAGGCCGCCTATTTCACGCGTCTCGTGGACGAACGCGGGATTCAGGACCCGACCGGTGCGGTCTATACCACCGGCGACGATGGCCTGGTGACCGGTGTGCGCTACACCAAGCCGCCGCTGGTCGCGCCGGGGCAGGTGGCGCAGGCCGCGGTGCTGGAAGATCCCGTCGCCACCGGCGACCCGCGGAACTACGACCGCCGATTGCCGCCCAGCGTGATTTCCGCGATGCAGATCACCGCGCGCGATGAAAGCCGCGACCAGTTCATCGGTACCCAGCATCTGCCGACCGGTCTCAGCGACGGCGGGCGGGCATTGAACATCACGGTGCCCGGGGCGCACAGCAATATCGGCGACGGCTACGAAGCCAACGGCCTGGGTATCCGCAACACCAACATGGCATCGCAATATCTCAACGGTCTGGTCGACAACGATCGGTCCTTGCTGAGCTTGCGGCCCGAGCCGGCACTCGGACATCCGAGCAACGTCATCCACGACTCCGAGGGCCACAATTCCTGGGTCTATACCCGGCGCGGTTTCGATCGCGACGGCGTCCGCGACGTGAATCATCAGGTCGGGGCGCCCGAATACGAGGTGAGCATGGACGGCATGCCGTATCAGGTGCCGCCGAGCGCGGCGAACCGCATGCGCGAGCCGATGGACCCATCCCTGGCGGAGCGCTTCGATTACCGCGCGCTGCCGCTGGCGCCGATCCCGGGCGCGCCGGACCCGCGTCAGGGCGCCCTCGATCCCGCGCAGGGGGCCAGTCCTTTCGATCGTCTCGGCCGTGCGGCATTGGCCGGCGATGCCGAAGGCACCCGGGGCATCGGCCTGCAATTTCTCGAGACCGGCCAGGGCCAGGGTTGGTTGCAGGAAGGACGCGTCTTCAATCTCGAACAGGCGCGACTGCGCGACCAGGCCGCGGCGATGCCACCGCCAACGGTCGAAGAGCCCGCGCGCCAGCCGGCGATGGGGCGCTGACCTCGGATGATCGCCGCCGACACACCGAGCGAGATCGAGCGATGACCCCGGAGGCGTTGCAGGACTTCGCGCTGAAGCTGGCCGCCGTGGCCGACATGCTCGACCAGCGCAGCGCGCAGGCGGCGCAGTTCGCGGCGCAGTTCGCCCAGCAATTGCAGTCGGTGGCCTAGACCGTGGTGCAGCAGCACAGGGAGATGACCGGGCAAACGCTCAGCACGATCGGCAGCCAGGCCCGGCAGTCGATCGAACAGGGCACCGCCGAATCGCTCGAAATGCTGCGCAAGGAACTGCGCCTCGCCAGCGAAAGCGCGGGACAGAGCGCCAAACTCATCGCCGACCAGGCCCAGGCCTTGCAGAAGGCGCAGAAAGGCATGCTCTGGAAAGCCACGGTCGCGCTGCTGGTGGGTGCGGTACTGGCTGCCGGCGGCACTGCGTTCATCGCATGGCGCAGCCTGCAGCAGTTCAAGCGCGCGGATTTCGCCGAAGACGTGCTGGAAGCGACCCGCAGCGGCGCCATCACCCGCTGCGGAGAGGCCCTCTGCGCCCGTGTGGGCGACGCCCCGCGCAAATACGGCCGGAAGGGCGAATATCTTCTGCTCGAGCCCTAGCGTGCGTCCCAGCGCCTCTGCGACGCACCCGGCACCATGAACCCGCCGCGCGACGCGGCGCGCTATAATTCCGCCCTCGAACCCTATAGCTAATGTGTCGCGCGCGAAGCGTGGCCAGCAACCTGCCGTCGCCCGTTCCAACAGCAGCTCCACCCGCCGTCCCAGCAGCCGACCGAAGCGAATGACCGAAGATACCCAGCAGCCCGGCGCCAACAACACCTACGACTCCAGCAAGATCACCGTGCTTCGCGGCCTGGAGGCCGTGCGCAAGCGGCCCGGCATGTACATCGGCGATGTGCACGACGGCACCGGCCTGCATCACATGGTGTTCGAAGTGGTCGACAACTCGGTCGACGAAGCGCTGGCCGGCCATGCCGACGACATCATCGTCACCCTGCATGAAGACGGTTCGTGCTCGGTCTCCGACAACGGCCGCGGCATTCCGGTCGACATCCACAAGGAAGAGGGCGTTTCCGCGGCCGAAGTGATCCTCACCGTGCTGCACGCGGGCGGCAAGTTCGACGACAACAGCTACAAGGTCTCCGGCGGCCTGCACGGCGTCGGCGTGTCGGTGGTGAACGCGCTCTCCGAACATCTGTGGCTGGAGATCTGGCGCGACGGCCATCACTACGAACAGGAATACGCGCTCGGCGAGCCGCAGTACCCGCTGAAACAGCTCGAAGCCTCGAACAGGCGCGGCACCCGTCTGCGCTTCAAACCGTCGGTCGAGATCTTCACCGACGTCGAATTCCATTACGACATCCTCGCCAAGCGCCTGCGCGAGCTGTCGTTCCTCAATTCCGGCGTGAAGATCACGCTGATCGACGAGCGCCGCGACGAACGCGCCGGGCATGCCTACGAAGGGCCGCGTCAGGACGTGTTCCAGTACGAAGGCGGCATCCGCTCGTTCGTCGAACATCTGGCGCAGCTGAAGACGCCGCTGCACCAGAACGTCATCTCGGTCAGCGGCGAAATGAACGGCATCACCGTGGACGTGGCCCTGCAGTGGACCGACGCCTATCAGGAAACGATGTTCTGCTTCACCAACAACATCCCGCAGAAAGATGGCGGCACGCATCTGATCGGTTTCCGCGCCGCGCTGACGCGCACGCTGACGAATTACATCGAACACAGCGGCGTCGCCAGGCAGGCCAAGGTCACGCTGTCCGGCGACGACATGCGAGAAGGCCTGATCGCGGTGCTGTCGGTGAAAGTGCCCGATCCCAGCTTCTCGTCGCAGACCAAGGAAAAACTGGTCAGCTCCGAAGTGCGGCCGGTGGTGGAAAGCACCTTCGGCGCGCGGCTCGAGGAGTTCCTGCAGGAGCACCCGAACGAAGCCCGCGCGATCACCGGCAAGATCGTCGACGCCGCGCGCGCGCGCGAAGCCGCGCGCAAGGCGCGGGACCTCACTCGCCGCAAGGGCGCGCTCGACATCGCCGGCCTGCCCGGCAAGCTCGCGGACTGTCAGGAAAAGGATCCGGCGCTGTCCGAACTGTTCATCGTCGAGGGCGACTCGGCGGGCGGCTCGGCGAAGCAGGGCCGCAATCGCAGGAACCAGGCGGTGCTGCCGCTCAGGGGAAAAATCCTCAACGTGGAACGCGCGCGTTTCGATCGCATGTTGTCGTCGGCGGAAGTCGGCACGCTGATCACCGCGCTCGGCACCGGCATCGGCAAGGACGAATACAACCCGGACAAGCTGCGTTACCACCGCATCATCATCATGACCGACGCCGACGTCGACGGCTCGCACATCCGCACGCTGCTGCTGACGTTCTTCTATCGGCAGATGCCGGAGCTGATCGAGCGCGGGCACATCTACATCGGTCTGCCGCCGCTGTACAAGATCAAACAGGGCAAGAACGAGCTGTATCTCAAGGACGATGCCGCGCTCGATGCCTATCTGGCGAGCAATGCGGTGGAGAACGCATCGCTGGTGCCGGCGACGGGCGAGGGCGCCATCCTCGGCGCGCAGCTGGAAAAACTGCTGCTGGCCTACGCCGGCGCGCGCGATGCGATCGCCCGCAACGCGCACCGCTTCGATCCGGCATTGCTGGAGATGCTGATAGATTTCGTGCCGATCGACGCGGCCGCCATCGAAGGTTTCGCGGTCGATCGCAGCGGTCTGGACGCGCTCGAAGCGCGGCTCAACCGCACCGGGCTCGGCCGCCCGCGTTACCGCATCGGCGTGCAGGCCGCGACCGATGCGCAGCCGGCGGCGCTGCTCGTCACCCGCACCCACATGGGCGAGTCCACCGTGCAGGTTCTGCCGGCGCCGAGTTTCGAGATCGGCGAGCTTCGCCCGCTGCGCGAAGCGGCGAAGGAATTGCACGAACTGCTGCGCGACGGCGCGAAGATCGTGCGCGGCAACCGCGAGGAACCGGTGGCGAGTTTCGCGCAGGCCCACGGTTGGCTGCTGGACGAAGCCAAGAAAGGCCGCCAGATCCAGCGCTTCAAGGGTCTGGGCGAAATGAATCCGGAACAGCTGTGGGAAACGACGGTGAACCCGGATACCCGCCGCCTGTTGCAGGTGCGCATCGAGGATGCGGTGGCGTCGGATCAGATCTTCAGCACGCTGATGGGCGACGTGGTCGAGCCGCGCCGCGAATTCATCGAAGAAAACGCGCTGAAAGTCGCCAATCTCGACGTCTGAATGCCGCAGGCGGTTGAAACAGGTTGTTGAAGACCGCCTGCGACTCGAAAACGCCCGGTATGCGCGTTTTCGACAAGCGTTTCGACGATCCGGGCGGTTCGATGCCGGGGGCAACCCCGGGCGGTTCGTCCACGCGTTGGATGCCACGCACGACCGGTGCGTGCCGAAACGGGCGAGAATCCGCTCGGACCATGGTCCCGGGGCTGCGACCATGGTCGCGTCTTCGCCGATCCGTCGCGCCGATTGACGAAACATTAATCCCTTTCGGATTACAACAGTCGCCCCATCCACCCCGGAGCCGCCGCCATGCCCCAACCGAAACATCGGTCTGCCGCGCTCGGCGTCGTGCTGGGGCTGGCCTGCACTGTGCTGGTGACCGCCTGCGCCACCACCACGTCCTCCACCGGACGCAAGCAATACGTCGGCGGCGTCTCGCAACAACAGCTCGATCAACTCGGTGCGCAGGCCTTCGCCGAGCAGAAGGCCAAGAAGCCGCTGACCCAGGACGGCAAACAGTCGGCCTACGTCCGCTGCGTGGTGGACGCGATCGTGCGCGAGTTGCCGCCGCAGTGGCAGCAGGGCGGCTGGGACGAAGCGGTGTTCGTCGACAAGAATCCCAACGCGTTCGCGCTGCCCGGCGGCAAGGTCGGCGTGTACACCGGCATTTTCGAGGTGGCCCGCAATCAGGATCAGTTCGCGGCGGTGATCGGCCACGAAATCGGCCACGTGATCGAACGTCATCACGACGAACGCGTTACCCGTCAGATGGGTGCCGCCGGTGCGGTCCAGTTGCTGTCGGTACTCGCCGGCGCGCGCTACGGCGAAAGCGGCTCGCAGCTCGCCAGCCAGGGTGGCAGCGTGATCGCGCAGACGGGCTTCCTGTTGCCCGGAACCCGCGAACAGGAAACCGAAGCCGATGTCGTCGGCCAACGATTGATGGCGCAGGCCGGCTTCGATCCGCGCCAGGCCGTCGACCTCTGGCAGAACATGCTCGCCGCCAGCGCCGGCCGCCCGCCGGAATGGCTGTCGACGCATCCCGATCCGAAATCCCGCATCGGCGAGCTGCGCAATCGCGCCGAAAGCCTCATGCCGGTCTATCAACAGGCGCGCGCCGCCGGCCGCAAACCGGCCTGCGGTTGAGCGCGCCGTCATTCTCTCTTTTCCCGATCCGACGCTATTCCGCCCGCGGCCCGTCCGCGCCCACCGCAACGGCCGCAGTGCCGTGAACGACGCTCACCAGCCTCCGAGAACCGCCATGACCGCTTCCATCCGCCGCTTTCCGACCTCCGCCCTCGCCGCCGCCGTTGCCCTGCTGCTCGGTTGCGCCTTCGCCGGCAGCGCGCTGGCGCAGGACGAGGACCTCGACGACAAGCCGAAGTCGGATCGCATGAGCGGCAGCGCGGCCGCGGCCGCCGATCGCGCGCGCCAGCGCAAGGCCGAAGCCGAGGCCAAGGCCAACCGGCAGCCCGAGATGTTCCCGCAGGCCACCCGCAAGCCGCCGGAACAGAAGGTGTCGCAGAAAGACGCCAAGGTCGCCAACGGCATCCAGGCCGATTTCGACGCCAAGAAGTTCGCCGACGTGATCGCGAAAGTGGATGCCTTCGCCGCCGACAGCCAGAACGCGTACCTGCTCAGTTATTTCTATCAGCTGGCCGCGAGCGCGGCGATCGAGCAGGACGATCGCGCCAAGGGCGTGGGTTACTACCTCAAGGCGGTGGAAGCCAACGGCCTCGACAACAACGGTCACTACCAGATCATGTTCAACCTCTCGGTCATCTTGAACGAACTGGATCGCGATGCCGAAGCGCTGACCTGGATCGACCGTTACCTCAGCGAAACCAAGAACGAAAACGAACAGTCGCTCGGCCTCAAGGCGTACTTGCTGAGCAAGCTCGATCGCGCCGGCGAAGGCGCCGCGCTGTACGAGAAGCTGCTGGCCGCCAATCCCGGCGATCGCGCGACGCTGATGAATGCGGTGTCGCTCTACCAGCAGGCCGACAACTTCGACAGGGCCAATACGCTGCTGGAAAACGCGCGCGCCCAAGGTCTGCTGAAGGACGCCAACGAATATCGCACGCTGTTCGTGGGCTACATCAACGCGAACAAATACAAGGAAGCGCAGGCGGTGCTGGAGGACGGCGTCGCCAAGGGCGCGATTCCCGCGTCGCAGACGCTGGCCAACGATTACGCGGTGATCGCGCAGAATCATCTCGCCGAAGACAAGGTGGCCCAGGCCATCGATTTCTACGGCCGCGCCGCGAAGGTCGCCACCAACGGCGAGGCCGCGCTCAACCTGGCCAAGGTGCTGCGCAACGAGAACCGCATCGGCGAGGCCAAGGCCGCCGCCCGCGAAGCCCTGGCCAAGGGCATCAAGAAGCCGAAGGACGCCAACGACATCCTGGCGTTGCCCGGCAAGTGATGCAAACCGCCCGATACGGTCACGTATCGGGCGGAATTTGCGGCGGGGGTGTTGGTAAGTCCTGCTGCGATTGGTATAAGCTTACAGATTCCCGCGACCGGTTCTCACTTGCAGGCCGATCGCGGTTCGACCATTCCGGGGTGTCGTGGTTGGGGTCGTCGGGTTCACTTTCATGGATTGATCGCGAACGCGATTCCGAATCAGCACCACGAGTCCGCTAAACCGAGCCTGCTGCGCATGACCGAACCGTTGCCGACCCCTGACAAGCGCGACCGCGAAGAACCCGGCCTGAACTGGTCGCGGATCACCGCCATCAGTTTCGCCATCGCGCTGCATATCGCTGCGCTCATGCTGTTGCTCGTGCCGGTCACGCCGCCGGGCGCCGAGCAGGAAGAAGAACAGAACACCACCGTCGTCATCATCGAGCCGCCGCCGAAGCCGCCGGAACCGCCGCCGCCGCCGCCGGAACCGCCGAAGGAAATCAAGCTCACGCCGCAGGAAGTGCCGCGCGAAACGCCGCCGGAGCCCCAGCCGGAGCCGCCGCCGGTGATCTTCGACGAGCCTTCGCCGATGGCCGAGCCCGCGCCGCCGCCGGTACCGCCCGCGCCGCCGACGCCGCCCGCACCGACCGGTCCGCCGCGCAACGACAACGACCTGCGCGCCAGCCTCTGCGTGCGTCCGTCGCTGGCGCCGCTGCAGCAGGCCGCCAGCCGCGCCGGCGTGGCCGCCGATCTCGCCCTGATGATCACCTATCAGGCCGACGGCACCATCACCAACGTCGACATCGTCAAGAGCAGCCGCAACCGCGACCTGGACCGTGCCGCCCAGACCTGGGCGAAACGCGCCAAGCTGTGTCCGGGTTCCGCCGGCCAGGGCCGTCTGCCGTTCTCGTTCGCGACCGAATGAGTCACCGCGTCATCCGGTTCATCCGATCCGTTGCATCCGATTCGTCGCACCCGATCCGTTCCATCCCGCTCCACGTACCCTTCGTTAGATCCTTCCACACACAAGAAAGGTAAGCGTCATGCTGCAGGAAACCACCACCGCCGCAACCGGGGGCAACGCCGCCGCTCTGAAGCAGATGGGCGTCGACCATCTGATGCGCGAAATGCTCGGCAACCCGGGCGACTACATCGTCCAGCTCGTGGTCGCCGCCACCCTGGTCATCATGTCCGCGATGTCCTGGTACTGGATCGTGGTCAACTTCATCAAGAACTCCAATCTGCGTCGTCGCGGCGATTCCGTCACCCAGACCTTCTGGGAAACGCCGAACGCGCAGGACGCGATCCGCTTCATGGAAGAGCAGCCCCGCAGCGAGCCCTTCTCGAAGATCGCTCTCGACGCCGCCCAGGCCGCCGCGCACCACCAGCGCCATGAAGGCTCGCGTCTGGTCGAGTCGCTGAACCGTTCCGAGTTCGTCGACCGCGCCCTGCGTCAGGCCGTCATCCGCGAATCGATGGGTCTGGAAAGCGGCCTCACCGTGCTCGCCACGGTCGGTTCGACCGCGCCCTTCGTCGGTCTGCTCGGCACCGTGTGGGGCATCTACGGCGCCCTGATCAAGATCGGCGCGACCGGTCAGGCTTCGATCGACGCCGTCGCCGGTCCGGTGGGTGAAGCGCTGATCATGACCGCGGTCGGTCTGTTCGTCGCCATCCCGGCGGTGCTCGCGTACAACTTCTTCGTGCGCCTGAACCGCATCACGAACAACAAGTTCGACACCTTCGCCCACGATCTGCACGACTTCTTCGCGACCGGCGCCCGCGTCGGCGAAGTCGGCGGCAAGCGCTGATCCGCACGCCCAGATCGAACACCTGACGGAGCACAGTCATGGCCTTCAGTACCGGCAACGACAGCGGCGGCCCGATGTCCGAAATCAACGTCACGCCCCTCGTGGACGTGATGTTGGTGCTGCTGATCATCTTCATGATCACGGCACCGCTGATGTCGCACAAAACGAAGGTCGAGTTGCCCGAAGCCAACTACGACAAGCGGGAAGAAAAACCGCTCCAGGCGACCCCGATCACGATCGCGGTCACCGAGGACGGCAAGTACTTCTACAACGACGAGCCGGTCAGCATCGGCCAGCTCGACAGCCGCTTCTCGACCCAGGCGCAGCTGACCCCGCAGCCTCAGGTCAACGTCCGCGGCGACAAGGCGACGCCCTATCGCTTCGTGAAGCAGGCGGTCGACCTCGCCCAGGCCAACGGCATGCGCAAGGTCGGTTTCGTCGCAACCCGCGAACGCAACTGACGCGCACGCATCCGACGCGCATCGATCAGAGAGATTGACCCATGGCATTCGCATCCAACTCCGGTTCCGGCCCGATGGCCGACATCAACGTCACGCCGCTCGTCGACGTGATGCTGGTGCTGCTGATCATCTTCATGGTGACCGCGCCGATCCTGTCCTACCCGATCGATATCGATCTGCCGCAGCCCAACCGTCAGCCGCCGCCCGATGTCGAGCCGCCGCCGCCGATCAAGCTCCGCATCGATGCCGCCGGCGCGGTGTACTGGAACGACAGCACGACGCCGATCTCCGCCCTGCGCAACATGATGCAGGCCGAAGTCGAGCGGGATCCGAACAACCAGCCCACGCTCGAAATCGACATGAACGAGGACGCGCGTTACGAAGTCCTCGCCAAGGTCCTGGCCTCGGCCAAGGACTCGGACATGAAGAAGATCGGCTTCGTCAAGAAATAAACCGCACCACCGGCCGGAAGCGGACCTGCAGCCCGCTTCCGTGCTTCCAAACGCTAGCCTTTTTCGACGCCGCCCACCGGGCGGCGTTTTTTTATGTCCGATGCCCGGCCTCGGGTCGGGCTTGCCGCCGCCATGGCTGCAGGCATAAGGTGGAGCCGTCACCCAACCGGAGGAGCGTCGCCATGGCTTTCGCCCAAGCACAGACCCGGCAAGACAGCATCGCGGAGATCAACATCACGCCGCTGGTGGACGTGATGCTGGTGATGTTGGTGATCTTCATGATCGCGGCGCCGATTTTCAGCCAACCGATTCCCCTGAACATCGGCCGAGGCACGCCGCCGACGGACGACCCGCCCGCGCCGCTCGAACTGCGGATCGCCGGTTCCGGCGAGCTGTTCCTCGGCGGTCAACCGATGCCGATGAGCGCATTGTCTTCGGTGTTTTCGGCCGAGCAGGAACTCGCCGGCGACCAGGCGTTGATGCTCAGCATCGATGCCAGCGGAGACGCGGACTATCAGGTCGTCGCCAAGGTGTTGGCCACCGCGCAGAACGCGGGCCTGGGCAACATCCGCTTCGAATAGAACGTTCGCTTCGAAGCGCGTCGTTGCCGGAATACGGATGGGCGGCCTGTCATGGGGGGCCGCACGTTCGCGTATCGCGTATTCGTTTGCCGACGCTCGGATCGCGTCCGCTCAACGCTCGGCGATGGCCGCGAGATAAGCCTTCACCGTCGCGTCGAGCCCGGCATACAGCGCTTCGCCGATCAACGCGTGGCCGATCGAGACTTCGAGCACGCCGGGCACCTCGCGCAGGAACCGGCCCAGGTTGGCTCGGCTCAGATCGTGGCCCGCATTGACGCCCATGCCCTGCGCAGCCGCGGCGCGCGCGGTGTCCGCGAATGCAGGCAGCTGCGTTTCTGGGTGGCCCGACGCGAAGGCTTCGGCGTAAGGACCGGTGTACAGCTCGATGCGGTCGGCACCGCTGGCCGCGGCCGCGACCATGTCGGCGCCGGCGTCGGCGAACACGCTGACCCGACATCCCAACGCTTTCAAGGCGGCGACTTCGGTCTGCAGCGGGTCGCGATCGCGAACGAAATCGAAGCCATGATCGGACGTGAGTTGTCCGTCGCCGTCGGGCACCAGCGTGGCCTGCGCGGGCCGCACGTTCGCGCACAGCGCATGGAAGCCGGGGTACCCGGGACGCGGCGGCGCGAACGGATTGCCTTCGAGATTGAATTCGACGCCGTAGGTGCGGGCGAGTTCGGCGAGCGCGAACACATCGTCGGCGCGGATATGGCGGGCGTCCGGACGCGGATGCACGGTGATGCCGTGGGCGCCGGCATCCAGGCAGACGCGGGCGGCGGTGACGACGTCCGGATCGCGGCCGCCGCGCGAATTGCGCAGGACCGCGATCTTGTTGACGTTGACGCTGAGGACGGTCAAGACGGGGCGCGACGGATCAGGATTGCGGTGCGTTCTGATCGGTCGGCTGACCGGTGTTCGCTTCCGCGCGCCTGGCTTCGGCGAGTTCGCGCAGCCGGCGCAATTCCTGCGGATCGATCAGCATGGCCTCGCTGCGGGCGCTGTTGTCCACGCGCTGCGCCAGCAGGGTCATCACGCTGAACACCGTGAGCCCCAGCGAAGCCAGCGCGCAGACCACCAGCAGGGCCATCGACGTGGTCGTCAGTGCGACCATCAGCAGGCCGGCGGCGATGAGGAGAATCAACCAGGGCATGAGGGCGTCCTTCACGGGGGACTGAGGGGCGGCCGCCAGTCTACTCCGCCCGCCGTCGCCGTCGACAGCCCGCCCGCCGGTCCGTGTCCGCCGTCCGTCGCCCGCAGACGCCGCGAACGGCGATGGCCTCACAGCAGCGGCGACATCAGCCGCGCCAGCGCCTCGGGCAGGCGCGTGCCGAACAGCGGCCGCTGGCGATCCTTGCGCACCCGCGGAGCGCGGACGAATTCGCCTTCGATCAACTTCGCCAACCGTGCGCCCAGATCGCGATCCTGGAACAGCACCGCGACCTCGAAATTCAGGCGGAAACTGCGATGGTCGAAATTCGAGCTGCCGATGATCGTGGAGGCGTCGTCCACCAACAACGCCTTGGTATGCAGCATCCGCGGCCCGTACTCGTAGATCTTGACGCCCGCGGCCAGCAGATCGTCGTAGTACGAACGGGCGGCCAGCGTGACCACCTTGGAATCGCTCATGCGCGGTACCAGCAGACGTACATCCAGCCCGCCGAGCGCGGCCGAGGTCAACGCCATCATCGCCGCTTCGCCCGGAACGAAGTACGGCGTCACCAGCCACACGCGATGCCGCGCGGCGTGGATCAGACCGACCTGCAGGCGATGGATCGCTTCCCAGGACGAATCCGGTCCGGATGTGAGCACTTGCGCCGAAATCGCCCCGGCTTCCGCGGCGGGAAGCGTGCGCGCGATCTCGGAGATGAAGCTGCGGTCGCCGGTGGCGTAGACCCAGTCTTCGGCGAACACCAGCTGCAAGGCGCGCACCGCGTCGCCTTCGATCCGCAGATGCAGATCGCGGTAGGCATCGGCGCGGACGCGTTCGTTCTCGTCGTCGGTCACGTTGATGCCGCCGGTGTAGCCGATGCGGCTGTCGATCACGGCGATCTTGCGATGCGTGCGCAGGTTCAGCCAGGGCCGCCACCAGAACCGCCAGAAATGCGAAGGATGGAACCACGCGACCTCGCCGCCGGCGTCGACCAGCGGCGACAGGAATGCGCGGGTGCAGGCGCCGGAGCCGATGGCGTCGAGCAGCAGTCGCACCTTCACGCCGCGCTTCGCGCAGGCCACCAGCGCATCGCGCAGCGCCGCCCCGCTCTGGTCGGGCGTGTAGATGTAGTACTCGAGATGCACCTGATGCCGCGCGTGGCCGATGTCCTCGATCAGCGCGTCGTATTTCATCGCGCCGTCGACCAGCAGGCGCACATCGCGCGCGGTGACCGGCGGCAGTCCGGTGGCGCCCTGCGCGAGGCGCGCCAGTTCCAGCGCCTCCGGCGAATTCGCCGCGGTGCACAGCCCGCCTTCGATCACATCGCTCTCCAGCCGACTGCGCGCACGCCGCAGCCGCTGTCGATGGATCTTCTGCGGACCCAGCAGGTGATAGATCAGGAAACCGATGTACGGCAGCAGCGCGAGACCCAGCAGCCAGCTGAGCGTCGCCACCGGTTCGCGCTTCTGCAGCACGATCCAGCCGCCGAGCACGATCATGTAGACGACCCAGCCGACGAACAGCGCCAGACCGAGCCACGGACCGAATCCGGGCATGCCATCGATCCAGTCCCACAGTGCGAACATCCGGAGACCTCCGTCGCAGCGATTGCGATGCGTGCGCGCTAGCCTAACCGCATGGCACACCGCGGCAAAGTCGACGAAGCGACGCACAACCTGATGCGCTCCGGTCCGATCAAGGGCCGCGGCGCGGCTTCGTACGTGCGCGGGCGGTTCGAGAAGACCGTGGCCGAAGCCGAGGACGATGGCTGGGGTTCGGTCTACGCCGTCGACGAGGATGCGGACAGCTCCGCATCGCCGAAGCCGCGCACGCAGGTGACCGAAGAGCATGCGCGCAGCATCGTCAGCCGCAACGACTCGCCCGACATTCCCTTCAGTCAATCGCTGAATCCCTATCGCGGCTGCGAACACGGCTGCGTGTATTGCTTCGCGCGCCCGTCGCACGCCTATCTCGATCTCTCGCCCGGCCTCGATTTCGAAACCAGGCTCTACGCCAAGACCAATGCCGCGGAGCTGCTGCGCAAGGAACTCGCGCGCAAGGGCTATCGCTGCGCGCCGATCTCGCTCGGCATCAACACCGACGCCTATCAACCGATCGAGCGCCGCTGGCGCATCACCCGCCAGTTGCTGGAAGTGTTCGCCGAGTGCCGCCATCCGGTGAGCCTGATCACCAAGAGCGCGCTGATCCAGCGCGATCTCGATCTGCTCGCGCCGATGGCGCGCGATGGCCTGGTGACGGTCTACGTGTCGATCACCTCGCTCGACAACAGGCTGTCGTCGAAGCTCGAACCGCGCGCCGCGGCGCCGCACACCCGGCTGAAGACGGTGCAGGCCCTGCACGAGGCGGGCGTGCCGGTGGGGACGATGGTCGCGCCGGTCATCCCGATGATCACCGATGTCGAGATCGAGCGCATCCTCGAAGCCGCATACGAACACGGCGCCCGCGCCGCCGGCTACGTGTTGCTGCGCCTGCCGCACGAGTTGAAGGAGGTCTGGCGCGAGTGGCTGGCGCTGCACTATCCCGAACGCGCCGCGCACGTGATGAGCCTCGTCCGGCAGATGCGCGGCGGCAAGGATTACGACAGCGGCTACGGCACGCGCATGCGCGGCGAGGGCCCGTTCGCCGATCTGATCGCGATGCGTTTCGCGAAGGCGTACAAGCGCATCGGCTTCGGTCGGCTGCCGGCGCTGGACGCATCGAAGTTCGTGCCACCCTCGCCGTCGGGACCCGCATCGGCGCAGCAGGAACTGTTCTGACCCGACGCGGGCGAAACGGTCCCTCAAGGATCCTGTTCCAATGATCGTGTTCGAATGATCCTGTTCCGCCGCGCAAATCGCTGACAGGGAACGACACCGCCGTGCAGCGGGTCCCGTGCACCGCACGGCCATTCCCCGTGGTCGACATCGACCGACGATCAGAAAACGAAGGACATCATGCGCAAGCTCAAGAACACATGGCGATCGCTGCCGCAACGCCTCACCGCGACCGTGCTCCTGCTTGGCCTGGCCGCACCCGCCATGGCCGGCAGTTGGCAATGGGTCGAGGTGTCGCGCGTCGCCGCCGCCGGCCAGACGCCGATCATCCCCAACAGCGATCCCAACGATGCCGTGCAGTTCCTCAACGCGCGCGATACCGTCTGGGGCGACCGCAGCGAACTCACGGCGACCATCGTCCACGACGGCTTCCTCAATACCAACGCCGGCCTCGATCACATGGCGCTGTCCGTGCGCGGTGCATCGATGGAAGGCGTGCTGGGTGGCATGGGATATGGCGCGAACGCACCGTCCGCCTTCACCTACGGCGAGCACGTCAACGCGGCATATGCCGCGGGCCAGATCACCCTGACCAACCTGCATCGCGCCATCTCCGGACGCGGCCCCACCTTCTGGCCCGCCGGCACGCCGATGTGCCGCGACACGCGCTATCCCTGCATGATCTTCGAGAATTACACCGTGAACCTGAGCGGCCCGGGCCTGGTCTGCCAGACCACGTCGCCGGCCAACCGCTGCGGTTACGATGTGGCTCTGCCGATCAGCTCGGCCAATTTCGAAGTCCGCGTGCAGGCGGACGATTGGGACACCACGACCACGGTGTCGCAGGGCGGTCGCGTGATCGCGACCGCATCCTGTCGCGCGATCTCGGGAAACGACATGCGTTGCGGCCCGCAGTCGGGCGATGCGGCGCAGGGCGATGCCTTCATCGGCAATGTGGTGCGCAATACCGGCCCCGGTTCGAGCGGCCGCCGGCTCGGCACGATCAATCCGGTCGTCCGCGTGCTGCGCTATGAGTACGTGTGCGCGCCGAACGAGTGGAACTGCCAGATTCCCTGAGGCGGATGCGGAGTGTGCGTCGGCAGCGGGCGACCGCTGCCGATGTCGTTCGCGGCGCGGAAACGAAGCGGCCGATCGCGCGCCGCTTCAGCCCTGCGCGAACAGGGTTTCCGCGCGCTGGAACAGTACCCAGCTGGTGGCGATGAACTTGTCGCCGCGCTGCGGGCGGTTGCCGCGATGGGTGTGGGTGAAGGCGGTGGGTGCGATGAGCAGCGAGCCGGTTTCGGGCACGATCTTGCGCTGCTGGAACAGGAACTCGGTTTCGCCCTCGTCGAAGTCGTCGTTGAGGTACGCGGTCCACAGCAGGTGACGGTGCAGGGTTTCGCCGCTGTGGTCGCGCGGATACAGCTCGCAGTGCCAGTACGGGTAACCGCCCTCGCCGGCGCGGTACCACTGCAGATTGATGTGCCCCGGACGGAGGCAGGCGCGGATCAGCTCGATCAGCCCGGCATCGTCCTTCGCCGCGACGTCTTCGGCCGACAGCCGCCGCATGGCGCCGTCGGCGCCGGGCTGCTGCAGCATGAGCGGGGCGATCAGCGCCTGCGGATAGATGCGCAGGTAGCGGATCAGGGCGCCCAGCATCGCCATGTTCAGGGCCTGCTCCACGTCCTGCCAGGCGGCGTTGCCGCTCAGCGTGATGTCGCGGCTGTGTTTGAGTTCGGGGAACACGCCGCCGCCGACCTTGCCCGGCTGCAGCGCGTCGCTGCTGCGGATGCGCGCGACGACCGCGGCGCAGAAGTCGGCGGGAAGGGCGTTGGGCGTGACCGAGATGAAATCCATGGCGTGGGCGGATCTTCGTGCGTGGGCGTCGTGGTCGGATGATATCGGCTGGCGGCGCCGACTTCGTCCATCGGGCCGCAACGATGGGCAGCCGGCCGTTCCGGTGATGCAGGGCGGGCGCTCCTCGTCTCGAATCACCGCAAGATCCCCGGGCCGCCTGCCGAGCCTCCGGTTTCGCTGCGGGTTAAGAGGCTAAGTGTTTGCCTGGGCTCGAAAACATCGGCATAATGCGCGGCTCGCTGTGCCCGACCCGAGGCATTCCCACGTGGAACGTCCCCGGGCGGAGGACCGGAACGCGATTCCGTCCGCAAGTCGCCGCGACACCCGCCTTCCCGCATCGCGTGGTGGACGCTCCGGCCGCAAGGTCGGGCCGCCGCCGGGGCCGCCGTCTCCCGGGCTATGGGAAACAACCTGCAGATCGCACGCGAGTGCGTTCTTTCGATGAGAGGTACGTATGTCCCGCGAATGCCAAGTCACCGGCAAGCGCGTCGCGACCGGCAACAACGTGTCGCACGCGAACAACAAGACCCGCCGCCGTTTCATGCCCAATCTCCACGAGCGCCGCTTCTGGGTCGCTTCGGAAAACCGTTGGGTGAAACTGCGCGTTTCCACCAAGGCCCTGCGCACCATCGACAAGAACGGCATCGACGCCGTGCTCGCCGAGCTTCGCGCCCGCGGCGAAAAGATCTGAGGAGTAATTCACCATGGCTTCCAAGCGCGACAAAATCCGCCTGATCTCTTCGGCCGGCACCGGTCACTTCTACACGACCGACAAGAACAAGAAGAACACCCCCGCGAAGATGGAGATCAAGAAGTACGATCCCGTCGTCCGCAAGCACGTGATGTACAAGGAAGGCAAGATCAAGTGATCCGCGCCCGCGCGGATCATCCCCGCGAAAGCGGAGATCCAGCCTCCACGGAAAAACCCGCCGAAAGGCGGGTTTTTTTCGTTTCTGCACCATCGACGGATCGCGTTCCGCGTCATCGAACCGCGCGCACGAAATCCATCGTCCAGTTCGTTTCCCAGGTCTCGCCGCCGTCGGCCAGGAACGTGTCGATGCCCTGGTCGAATCCACCGATCACCGGCGGGTCCAGCCGATGCGGGTCGCCGCCGTCGAGCCACCCGAGCGACCATCGCCGCGTCGAACGCGGGCTGCGATGGGCCGCGCAGTGTCCTGCCGCCACACGCGATGGCATGATTCGCGGCGATCACACGACGGAAACCGCGCGATGCGCATGCATTTGCTGATCCTGATGCTGGTCGGGTCGTGCGCGCTGGGCGTCGCGGCGGGCGCACGGGCGCAGCTGCGGCCGCCGATGAACGGCGAGATCAACACCCGTCTGTCCTGCGACCAGCAGGAAACCGCGCTGATCGGCATGTACGTCCACGCCCGCGACCGCGGAACGCCGAAGGCGGACATGGTCGCGAAGGCGGCGGCGTTGCCGGAGAACGACGGCACGCGGATGGTCGCGCTGTCGCGCATCGACGATGTCTACCTCGACCCGCGGCTGACCGCCGCCACGCTGGTCGCGTACCGGTCGAAGAAATGCCAGCTCGGTGTGTCGTGGCCCGACGAACCCTTCGAGACCGAAGCCTACGAACGCGAACGCCTGCTGCAGTGCCAGGCGCGCGGCCTGCCCGGCGATCGCGATTTCCGGCGCTGCATCCACGATCTGCTGGAAACGCTGGAGGAAGCGCGGCCGCGGCCGGCGGCGGAACGCTGACCCGTCGCGCCCGCGGGCTTCGACCTTGGTCGCAGCCCTGCGCCCGGTCGCGCGCGGGCCGTACACTCGCCTCACCGTGATTCCGCCGAGACGCGCATGATCCCAGGCTGGGTGCTGTTGCTGGTGTCGCTGGGGTACGTGGGCGTCCTGTTCGCGGTCGCCTACCTCGGCGATGCGCGCAGCGCGCGGCCGCGCCGGCGTTGGCTGCGACCGATGGTCTATTCGCTGGCGCTCGCGGTCTACTGTTCTTCGTGGACGTTCTACGGCGCGGTCGGCACCGCGGCCCGCACCGGGTTGGGTTTCCTGCCGATCTATCTCGGCCCGCTGCTGATGCTGCTGTTCGGCTGGCGCATCCTCGAACGCCTGGTGCTGATTTCCGGCGAACACCGCATCGTTTCGATCGCGGACTTCCTGTCCTCGCGCTACGGCCGCGCCCCCGGGCTCGCCGCGCTGGTGGCCGCGGTCGCGCTGATCGCCGCGGTGCCCTACGTCGCGCTGCAGTTCAAGGCGGTGGCGATGAGCGTGGAGGTGCTGGCGCCGGGCAGCGACGATGCTCTGTTCGCCGATCCCGCGCTGTACGTCGCGCTGTTGCTGGCGGTGTTCGCGATCCTGTTCGGCACGCGCCAGATCGACGCCACCGAACACCATCGCGGCATGGTGCTCGCGGTCGCATTGGAATCGCTGGTGAAGTTGGTGGCCTTCATCGCCATCGGCGTGTTCGCGCTGTTGCATCTGCCCGGCACCGGCAGTCTGGTCGGTCGCATCGCGCAGGCCGGCGATGTCGTCGCCGCGCAGGGCGTGCCCACCGGTTTCGTCGCGCAGACGTTGATCGCCTTCGCCGCGATCGTCTGTCTGCCGCGACAGTTCCACGTGGCGGTGGTCGAATGCCAGGACCCCGCCGACATCCGGCCCGCGCGCTGGCTGTTCGGCGGCTATCTCGTGCTCTTCAGTCTGTTCGTCGTACCGATCACGCTGGCCGGACAGGCGTTGCTGGCCGGCACCGGCGCATCGCCGGACACCTACGTGCTGGCGTTGCCGCTCGCGTTGGAGCAGGAAACGCTGGCGCTGATGGCCTACATCGGCGGCTTCTCCGCCGCCACCGGCATGGTCATCGTCGCCAGCGTCGCGCTGGCGACGATGGTCAGCAACGATCTGGTGATGCCGCTGCTGCTGCGCAACCGCGGGCTGGTCGAAAGCGGCGGCATCGACCGCCAGGTGTTGTGGGTGCGGCGCGCCACCATCCTCGCGCTGGCGCTGATGGCCTATGCCTATCACCGCGTCGCCGCCACCACCGGCGACAGTCTGGCGCAGCACGGTCTGCTCGCGTTCGCGGCGGTGGCGCAGTTCGCGCCGGCATTGATCGGCGGCCTGTACTGGCGCGGCGCCAGCCGCGCCGGGGCGTTCGCCGGGGTGTTCGCCGGCGCATCGCTGTGGGCCTACACGCTGCTGCTGCCGACCCTGGCGCAGAGCGGCGGCTTCGGCGCGGACTGGATCGCGTCCGGGCTGTTCGGGCTGTCGTGGCTGCGGCCGCAGCAGTTGTTCGGCGTCAGCGGTTGGGACCCGCTGACCCACGGCGTGTTCTGGTCGCTGCTGTTCAACATCGGCGCGCTGTTCCTGGTGTCGGCGCGACGGCGGCCGCTGCTGCAGGAACAACTGCTCGCCGCCACCTATCTCGACCCCTACGCGCAGCGTTCGCCGCTCGGCCCCGGCGGTTGGGCCGGCACCGTCCGCAGCGGCGAGCTGCTGGCGCTGGCCGAACGCATCGTCGGCGAGCGCCACGCCCGCCGCGCGTTCGCCGAATACAGCGAATCCACCGCGCGCCGGCAGTGGCAGCCGCAGCAGCTGGCCGATCGCGCACTGGTGCAATTCACCGAACGTCTGCTCGCTTCCGCCATCGGCGCGGCATCGGCGCGGCTCACGCTGACCAGCGCGCTGCGCGGCTCGGGGATGGAACTGGGTGAAGTGGTCTCGCTGCTCGACGAAGCCAGCCAGGAGCTGCGCTTCAATCGTCAGGTGCTGTCGACCACGCTGGAGAACATCAGCCAGGGCGTGAGCGTGGTCGATCCGGAGTTGCGCCTGATCGCGTGGAACGGCCGTTATCAGGAGATGCTCGGTTATCCCGACGGCATGCTCTACGTCGGCCGACCGATCGCCGACCTGATCCGCTGGAGCGCCGCGCGCGCCGAGATGAACGAGCCGGGGCCGCAGAGCGTCGACGAAGCGGGCGATGTCGTTGCTGGCGACGTCGAGAACAGCATCGAAAACAGCGTCGAGAGCACCGTCGAGCGCGCCGTGGAAGATCAGGTCCGCCGCCGCCTCGCGCATCTGCGCGCCGGTCGGCCCTATGTGTTCCAGCGCGTCCGCGCCAACGGCCAGGTCATCGAAATGCGCGGTCAGCCGCTGCCCGGCGGCGGTTACGTCACCAGCTTCAGCGACATCACCGACTACAAGCGCGCCGAACGGGCGCTGCGCGAGATCAACGAAACCCTCGAACAGCGGGTCGAACTGCGCACGCGCGAAGCGGAGGCCGCGCAGCAGTCGAAGACGCGTTTTCTCGCGGCGGTGAGCCACGACGTGCTGCAGCCGCTCAACGCCGCGCGACTGTTCGCGTCGGCGTTGCGCGAAACCGAAGACGGCGACGAGCGTTCGCGTCTGGCCGAACGCGTCGACACCGCGCTGCGCGCGGCGGAGGATCTGCTCGACGGTCTGCTCGATGTGTCGCGCCTCGATGCCGGCGCGCTGCAGCCCGAGTGGTCGCACATCGAAGCGGCCGAACTGCTGCGCGAACTCGCCGCGCAATATGCGCCCAGCGCCGAAAGACGCGGACTGGCGCTGCGCGTGCATGCGCGACCGGGTCTGTTCGTGCGCAGCGATCGCCGGCTGCTGCGGCGGGCGCTGCAGAACTTCCTCGCCAACGCCCTGCGCTATACCCGCGAAGGCGGCGTGCTGCTGGCGCTGCGCGTGCGCGGCGACGATCTCGAACTGCAGGTGTGGGACACCGGCCCGGGCATCCCGGCGCACCATCTCGGCCAGATCTTCGACGAATTCCGCCGCTTCGACATCGCCAACGCCCGCACGGACATCGGCGGCGAACGCGGTCTCGGTCTGGGTCTGTCGATCTGCCAGCGCATCGCGCGCATCCTCGGTCATCCGCTGCAGGTCTATTCGCGCGTCGGCTCCGGCAGCGTGTTCTCGATCCGCGTGCCGATCGCGACCGCGGTGCCCGCGCGCGCGCCCGTGGCCGCACCGACCCTCGCGCCCGACGCGCTCGCCGGCCTGCGCGTGCTCTGCGTCGACAACGATCCGGAAATCCTCGACGGCATGCGCGCACTGCTGTCGCGCTGGGGTGCGGTCGCGCTGACCGCCGCCACCGTCGACGAAGCGTTGGCGCAGATCGATCCCGATGCGCCATCGACGATCCCCGAGGTCGCGCTCGTCGACTACCACCTGCACGACCGCCTCGACGGTCTCGGCGTGATCGCCGAACTGCGGCGCCGCGCGAAGCGCGATCTTCCCGCGGCCCTGCTCACCGGCGACGGCAGCGATGCCTTGAAGATCGCGGCGCGGGAATACGGCTGCGCGGTGTTGACCAAGCCGGTGAAGCCTGCATCGCTGCGGGCGTGGCTGGCGGCCCGCGGGTGATGGGCCTGCGGTCGATTCGCGTTGACCCGGCAATTGCGGACGCGCAGACTGCGAGACATCCATTTTAACGCCATGGCGCCGCGCCACCGCGACCGGAGGATCGGTGAAATCCACGCTGTTGATGCTTCTCCTGCTGTGCTCGGGCGCGGCGGTCGCGCAGGATCCGCAGCTGTCGCCGAACGCGCCGAAGGACAATCCGGTGACGGCCCGCTCCGGCGAACTGGCCGCATTCGAAGCCGCGATCGCGCCCCACATCGCGGAAGCGAAACGCACTTATCCCGCCGCGAAGAAAAAATTCGTCGCCGGTCTTCCGCAGGGACAGTCGTTTTTCGTCACGACCCGGCTTTACGACGGTACCGGTGCGTTCGAACAGGTCTTCATCGCCGTTCGCAGCATCGAGAATGGCGAGGTTCAGGGAAAAATCTGGAGCGAGATCAATACGGTCCAGGGCTATCGCTTCGGCGATCCGTACCGGTTTCCCGAATCCCCGGTGCTCGACTGGTTGATCACGCATCCCGACGGCTCGGAAGAAGGCAATTTCGTCGGCAAGTTTCTGGATTCTTACGGGCGCCGCTGATCGAATCGCCATGACATGACCGTCATGGACAGTGTTCGATTCTGTGTGAACGGGATTGCGCGATCGAGGGTGTCGGGGCAATCGCGCGGGTCGATGTGCAGACCGGTCGCGTGAACATCGATCCCTGTCCGCGACACGCCGGCTTCACCGGCGCGCCATCGGGCCGACACCCGATGCGCTGACCCTGTCCGCGTTCCCGACGGGGGCGTGGCCATGAATACGCTGGATCTGCTGTCCGCACTGCTCTATCTGGGTGGTTTCGCGACGTTCGCCGTCGCCGGCGCTTTCGTCTCGAAAGGTTGGCGTTACTGGCTGTGCCTGTTGTCGTTCCCGATCGCGCTGCTTCTCGCGCTGGACTGGGCGATGATCGGTGCCGACGGGCCGGGCGGCTTCGGTGTGATGATCCTGCATGGATTGCTGTTCCAGTTGTTCGTGGCCGCCCATGTGGTGCGCTGGGTGACTCTCGCTGCGCGCGCGTGGTCCTCTCGAACCCGGCGTCATGACGAGGCATGATCCGACGGTGCAGGCTGCGGGCATGGCTTGCCCGGCTGGCCACCACGCCGATGGAATCCGGCATCATGCCGGCACACGATTCCACGGGAGAGGTCCGCGATGCATCACGTCGACAGCGCGTTCGTGCAGTGCCCCTACTGCGGCGAAGAGATCGAGGTCGTCGTTGACGGCTCGGTCGAGCATCAGCAGTACGTCGAGGACTGCAGCGTCTGCTGCCGTCCGATCGTGTTCACGGTCATCGCCGAAGACGGCGAAATCATGAGCGTCGACGCGCGCTCCGAGGACGAATAGACCGCAGTTCCCAGAGCTTATTCAGAATCTTCCTATCAAGTAGGTAGAGCGGCCTTCAGGCCGCTGATACCTCGCCGGGTAACCAAAGCAGCGGCCTGAAGGCCGCTCTACCAGAAAGCAAAGATGCGTTTCATGTGTTCTGCATCGCTGGAAACCCGAGATTTCAACGTGGCGCTCAATCTTCTTCCGGCGGCGGCATCACCGCTTCGGGATCGATCGCGAGTTTGCCGGCGATCA
>CAMLLG010000050.1 GCA_946480825.1 uncultured Lysobacteraceae bacterium | reverse complement strand
ACGAGCGTCCGCTCGACGAATTCTTCGGTCGCGAAACCGCCCGCATGATCGTCCGTCAGCCGCTCGAACTGACCAAGACCACCGACAAGTTCGACGTGGTCGTCACCGCCACCGGCGGCGGCACCACCGGCCAGGCCGGCGCCATCCGCCTCGGCATCGCCCGCGCGTTGGTCGAATACGACGAAACGCTGAAGTCCGAACTGCGCAAGGCCGGCTTCATGACCCGCGATGCCCGCGAGGTCGAGCGCAAGAAGATCGGTCTGCACAAGGCCCGTCGCGCCACCCAGTTCTCGAAGCGCTGAGCGCTTCGAACGGATCGGGAGTTCATCGCTCCCGGTTCGGGACGCTCTACTGGCGACGCCGTTTTGGCGTTACAATCGCAGCGTCGCAGTTCCACAGCCCCGTCGCCAAGCGGTAAGGCACCTGACTCTGACTCAGGCATTCGGTGGTTCGAATCCATCCGGGGCTGCCAGTTCCAAACGAAAGCCCGCCGCAAGGCGGGCTTTTTCATGGGCGATCCATGCCCCATCGTCATGGGCGTACCCTGCATTTGCGCCGTGCGCATGGCGGCGGTTGCCGCCATGCAGGTCAAGTGGCGGATGTCGGTGGCTTCAGGACGCAATATGCCCATGGTTTTCGTGGGAGAAGGCCTTGATGCGCATCGTGGCGCACCCGTTTGTCATGAGACGGATTTGGCGAAAATGGCCTCGCAACATGACCTGTTCGCGCTTGTACCCGGACATCCGTCATTCCTGTCAGTTCTGACAGGTACACGAGCCCGATGGGCACCAGCTATGTTCATCGAGCCGGCGTTTGCCGACGGATCATGACGACAGGGGATGTTGTGTTCGATTTTCTCAGGAAGTGGTTGGGGGGTGGGCAGGAGCCGAGGTCGCAGGCGTTGCCGCAAGGGGTTCCGACCCTGGAGCAGCGGCGTTCCGGCGTCGGGATCGCCTACGACGCGAATCTGGTTCCCTCGCTGAAGCGGGACCACGCCGATCTGGTGCAGCTGTACGGCGCGATCGGCGATCTTGCTCGGCAGGGAGATTTCCAGCAGATCCCACAGATGCTCAATGCCTTCAAGGTGCATCTCGAAGGTCATCTGATCGCGGAGAACGTCCGTTTCTACAACTACGTGGAAAGCTCGATGCAGGGCGACCCCGAAAGCACGGCGCTGGTGCGCAGCTTCCGGCGCGAAATGAATGCGATCGCACGCGGCGTCGTCGATTTCGTGAAGAAATATCAGCTCAGTTCTTTCGATCAGCAGGCGCGCCAGGAATTCATGGCCGACTATCAGACGGTTTACGGGTTGCTCGCGCAGCGCATCGAACGCGAGGAAAGTAGCCTCTATCCGCTTTATCTGCCGCAGTGAAGGCGCGGTAACGGTCTGAGTCTGGTTTCCAGCGGCGTTCGCGCATACGCATCGAAGACGCACAGGTTCGGCGGCACAAGGATGTATCGCTTCAGGGGGTCGTCACGGCGACCGTCCGCAGGGCTCCGGTTCCGGCGAATGCCGGTTCCGCGAGATCCGAACTGGCCAGGGACGGTTTGGTTCGGGTGTTCCGGTTTTCCCCCAACCAGAGTGCTCGATCAAGGAGAACGTATGAAAAAGGAAGCGGACGCACAGTCGGCCGGCGGCAAGACGCATGCTGCGCGGCATCAGGATGTCGTGCTGACCCAGGCGATGCGCCGATTGCGACATGAGCTGGAAACGCATCCGGTGTTCGCGGAAATCGTCCACGTCGAGGCCCTGCGCAGCTTCATGCAGGTGCACGTGTTCGCGGTGTGGGATTTCATGTCGCTCGCCAAACGCCTGCAACGGGATCTTACCTGCGTGGAATTGCCCTGGATGCCGCCCGCGAATCCGGTGGCCGCGCGTCTGATCAACGACATCGTCCTCGCGGAGGAAAGCGATGTCGATGCCGACGGCCATCCCGCCAGTCACCTCGATCTGTACCTGAAGGCGATGCGCGATGTCGGTGCGTCGACCGATCAGTTCGAGCATTTCATGCGCGAACTGCGCGCTGGCGCAGGGTTGTCCGCGGCTCTGGCCACCGCCGAGGTTCCGCAGTTCGTCCGCGACTTCGTCGAGCACACCCTCGGGACCTGTCTGCACGGCAGCACCCTCGAGACCATGGCGAGCTTCTTCTACGGTCGCGAGAACGTCATCCCCGACATGTTCCAGAGCCTGCTCGATCACTGGGGGCTGAGCGAAGGGCAGGCGCCCGGGTTCGTGTATTACCTGCAGCGCCACATCGAACTGGATGGGGACAGCCACGGCCCTGCCGCCAGCAGGATGATCGCGGCCGAGCTCGAACGGCGGCCCGAAGCGCTGCAGGAAGCGCGCGATGCCGCGCGCGGGGCCCTGCAGGCGCGACGCGCGCTGTGGGATGGCGCGGCCGCGCTGTTGCGTGAGCGCCATTCGGCGAAGCAGTCGCTGCCGGCGCGCCGGCTCACCCCGGTGGCCGCCTGATCTTCTGATCCACCCTCCGGCCTGATCGCCGCCCGGGCATGCCCCGCGACGGCGACAGGTTGCGGCCCACCGCTGCGCAACCCCGGTATCGAGCGGGATTGCGCAGCGGCAGGCGACAGCAGGCCGCGGCCGACGACGGCGAGTCGCCGAGGTCGCTGCCACCAATCGCATTCGCCCTTGGGTCTGGGCCGGCGCCCGATGCGGGCCGAACGATCACGCCGCGCGCGAGACCTCGATCGCAGGCGCCGGGCCGACCGCACGCAGGTTCTCCTGCACCGGCATGCTGAAAGCCAAGCTCATCACCTTGCCGATCCGCCGCGACTCGCCGAGCCGGTGCACGGTCAGGCCGAGATGCCGCAGCATTCGTTCGATCGGCGCGCTGGTCACGCCGACCAGTTCGTGCACGCCCTGCGCGTCCGCGAAGCGGAACATGTCGGCCAGCATCGATGCCGGAACCTGTCCGAACCCGAAGCCGTCGCCGGCGCAGCGCTGGCTGATGGCGAAACGGCTCACTTCCCAGACCCCCGCTGCCGCGGGCGGTGTTGCGCCATCCAGCAGGAACGGAAAGATATCCCGCAGCATGTTCGGGCCCAGCGTCGGCAGCAGCCGGCAGCAGCCCAGTGCCGTGGTCGGTCCTTCATGGGCGACCAGATAGTGCGGACCGATCAGGTCGAACCAATCGTGTTCGCGACCATGTTCGATCCGGACGTCCCAGCGCAGGCGATCGTGGAAGACCTCGCAACGCAGACGGTACATGCTGTCGAGTAGCGTCGCTCCAAGTCCCTGTTCTCCGGCGCGTCCGATGATGATTGAAGCCATGTTGCCTCCCCTTGTGATTGATAGGAGGCGCAAGTGAGCAGAAGCCCTGTCTGTTCTTGCAGCTGATCGACCTTACAGGTTGATCCAGTTCCGCTGCGGATGTCGTGCGTGCCACGAATCGCGGGCGAAATCGCGCGATACGGGATCGTTCCGGGATCGGATGCCCGAAAGAAATGAACGTCGTCGACAATCAAAACATGGTTGTCGACTTCGATCGCGCAAGAACGTCCGCCGGACGATCCGGTGGATGCGGGGTCAGTTGCGCAGGGAGACGATCAGCCCGAGCGAGATCGCGCGGGCGATGGCGGCCTGGCGGCCGCTGACGCCGAGTTTGTGGGTGGCGTTCTGGAGGTGGAAGATCGAAGTGCGCTCGCTGATGTTCAGCAACTGGCCGATTTCCCAGCTGGTCTTGCCTTCCGCCGCCCACGACAGGCACTCGCGTTCGCGCTTGGTCAGCGCCGGCAGCCGGGTCGGGGTCTTGGAGCGCAGGAACTGGCGTGCGGCTTCGTGCACGAAATGCGAGAGCAGGTGCAGATCGGGCAGCCGTTCCTCGAAATCCTCGGCGGTGAGATTGCGCGAGGCGAACGACATCAGGCCCCACGACACGCCCGGACCGTGCAGCGGCACGCTGACCCCGTTGCAGAGGCCGAATTCCCGGGCTTCGCCGAACAGATGACGGATTTTCTGCAGATGAGGATCGACGATCCTGCGATGGTGATGCTGCGCTTCTTCCCAAGAGACCGGAATCGCATGATCGTGACAGTGGCTGATCACCGGATCGATGTTGATGTAGTCCATGTCGAAGTAGTGGAGCACCCACGCTTCGGGGTAGGTGCCCATGCGCAATTGATTGGGGTGTTCGTTCACCAGCGGCAGATCCACCGCGTAGAACCAGTAATCGACGCCGAGCGGCTGGACCACGCGTTCGATGCGTGCGGTCAGGGCTTCGGTGCTGGGGGCATCCGAGAAGGCTCGCAACCGGTCGATGTCGATCAGCATCCTGCTAGCCATGGCGATCCCTGGAGTGCCCACCTTTGGTTGGAACGGAATGCGCGCGAAGGCGGGTCGCGACGAGGGTGCGGCGATGTCGCCATGGACCGCGAACGTGCCCCCGTCATGCCCGGTCTGGGCGCTAAAGTAACAGGCTTGTCGCGCATCGTGGGACCCGCGAACGATACGCAGCGATACAATTCGCAGCTCCCGGCGGGGCAGAGGCCCTCGCCACACCGGAACATGCCGATGATCCCGACCTTCCAAGCGCCCTGCACCGCCCGCGAGGCGCTGGTCGAGACCCTGATCGGCCGCGGCCATGCGGTGCTCGCGCCGGAGGATGTCGCCGCATTGTGCGGCGTCGATCTGGACATGCTGAACGCCCTCGCGCCCGGTTGGAACGCATTGCCGCCCGACGAATACCTGCGCGATGGCGGGCGCTACCGTCGGCGGCGCCACGGATGTTTCGTGGTCGGGCCGGACACCGTCGAACAGGCCCCGCATCGCGCGCATTACCAGTCGCCGGATTACAACGCGCTGCACGGCGGGCTGCAGCGCTGGTTCGCGCCGATCGCGGCGGAGACCGTGGCTGCGCCGGCCTGGGGTCGGATGCTGTCGGCGATCGGCGCCATGTTGCGTCGCGTGAGGCCGGTCGATCGCTGGTTCGTCGAGGCGCATCAGTTCCGGATCGACACCACCGACGGCATCGGCCGGCCGACGCCGGAGGGCGCGCACCGCGATGGCGTCGATTTCGTCGCGGTGTTCGTCGTCGATCGTCACGCCATCCGCGGCGGCGAGACCCGGGTGTTCGACGCCAACGGTCCCGACGGTCAACGCTTCACCCTCACCGAGCCCTGGAGCCTGCTGCTGCTGGACGACACCCGGGTGATCCACGAAAGCACGCCGATCCAGCCGCAGCCCGGCACCCGCGACGGTCATCGCGACACGCTGGTGCTGACTTACCGGGCCGGCGGCTTCCAGTCGGAGACCTGACCGGCCTCGCGAATCGATCAGTTACAATTGAAACTGATTTCCGGCAGTCATGTCTCAAAAGTATTTCCCAACGGTATCTCGAGGTTCCGATGAAACTGGGTTCTCTCAAGGAAGGCGGCCGCGACGGCACGCTGATCGTGGTCTCCCGTGACCTCACCCGCGCGGTATGCGCAGAGGGCATCGCGCCGACCCTGCAGCGTGCGCTGGAAGACTGGTCGAACGCTGCGCCGCGCTTGAACGCACTCTCGGATGCCCTCAACGCCGGCGAGGCGGAGGGCGGGTTCGCCCTCGAAATGCAGGCGCTGGCCGCGCCGCTGCCGCGCGCCTACGAATTCGTCGACGGCAGCGCTTACCTGCCGCACGTGGCGCGCGTACGTCGCGCCCGCGGTGCCGAGGTCCCCGAGAGTTTCTATGTCGACCCGCTGATGTATCAGGCGGTCAGCGCCGGGTTTTACGGCCCGCGCGATCCGGTACGGGTGCCGAGCGAGGATTACGGCATCGATCTGGAGGCCGAAGTCGTGATCGTCACCGACGACGTGCCGATGGCGCCGACGCCCGAACAGGCGGCCGGCCACATCCAGCTGATCGGCCTGGTCAACGATGTGTCGCTGCGCAATCTGATTCCGAACGAACTGGCCAAGGGCTTCGGTTTCCTGCAGTCCAAGCCGCGCTCGGCGTTGTCGCCGGTGTTCGTGACGCCGGACGAACTCGGCGATGCCTGGCGCGACAACAAGGTGCATCTGCCGCTGGTGACGCACATCAACGGCGCCTGGTTCGGCGCGCCGGAAGCCGGCGTCGACATGCAGTTCGATTTCGCCCAACTGGTCGCGCATGCGGCCAGGACCCGCCCGTTGTCGGCGGGCACGATCGTCGGCTCCGGCACCGTGGCCAACGAGGACACCTCGCTCGGCGCCTCCTGCTTCGCCGAGAAGCGCACGGTCGAAACCCTGGAAACCGGCAAGCCGATCACGCCCTTCATGCAGTACGGCGACGTGGTCCGGATCGAGATGCGCGACCGCGATGGTGCCGACATCTTCGGCGCGATCGAGCAGCGGATCGAACCCCCGGCGGCGTGATCGCGGTTGCCCGGATGATGGCGGCGAATCATGCTCGGCGCAGTCGAACCGGAGCCCCGGCCATGCCTGCGATGCGGAGTCGATACGGAGCGGCGGCGGTGTCGGCGCTGGCCTGGGGCGCGGTGATCCTGCAGGGCTTGCTGCTGGTGCGCACGACGCTCGCCGCAGGCGGCAGCGCCGGTGGTGCCCTGGTGGTGCTCTTCGGTTACTTCACCATCCTGACCAATCTGTTCGTGGCGTTGACCGCGGGCGCCGCGGCGCTGCGCCCCGGTTCGTGGCTCGCCTCGGCGTCGCTCCGTGGCTGTGCGACGACCGCCATCGTGCTGGTCGGGCTGGGCTATCACTTGCTGCTGCGCGAGCTCTGGGACCCGCAGGGCTGGCAACGGCTGGCGGACAATCTGCTGCACTACGCGGTGCCCGTCGCGGCCCTGGCGTACTGGTTGTCCTTTCCGCCGAGGCGGGCCGCGCTGCCGGCGCGCGCGCCGCTGCTGTGGGCGGTGTATCCGGTGGCGTATCTGGTCTATGCCCTGATCCGCGGCGAGCTTCTCGGCAGCTATCCGTACCCCTTCGTCGACGTGTCCGAATTGGGCTATGCGCGGGTGCTTGCCAACGCGACTGGACTGTTGTTGGCCTTTGTGGCGATGGGGGCGTTGGTGCGCCTGCGCACGCGCTGATCGGCTGCCGGCTTCCCGGCAACGGGCGGCGGCGCTATCGTGCTTCTGCCGCGACGCGCGGCCGGCACCGGGAGGGCGGCATGAACGAACACCTCAAGCTCTACGGCTACTGGCGCTCCAGCGCCGCCTATCGGGTACGGATCGCCCTGAATCTCAAGGGCCTCGACTACGAGCAGATCCCGGTGCATCTGATCCGCGACGGCGGCGAACAGCACGGACCGGACTACCTGCGCACCAATCCGCAGAAGCTGGTGCCGGTGCTGCAGCACGGCGAGCGCAAGGTGCGGCAGTCGCTGGCGATCCTGGAATATCTCGACGAGCTCTGGCCCGATCCGCCGCTGCTGCCGAGCGCGCCCCGCGACCGCGCCCGCGTGCGCGCGCTCGCGCTGCTGGTCGCCTGCGACATCCATCCGCTGAACAATCTCCGCGTGCTGCAGTACCTCGAACGCGAGTGGAACGCGCCGCAACCGGAGCGCGACGAATGGGTGCGGCACTGGATCGCCGAGGGCTTCCGCGCCTTCGAGGCGATGCTGGTCGAGGATCTCTCGCGGGGCGCGTTCTGCGAGGGCGAAATCCCGGGCATCGCCGACTGCTGCCTGATTCCGCAGGTCTACAACGCGCGCCGTTTCGGCGTCGATCTCGCGCCGTTCCCGACGATTCGCAGGATCGAGGCCGAATGCCTCGCGCTGCCGGCGTTCGACGCCGCGCGCCCCGAACGCCAGCCGGATGCGCCGGACCAGACGGGCTGACGCCCACCGGCGGTAAGCGCGCAGTGCTGCAACCCCCGCGAAAACGCCCCGGGCGATGCCGGGGCGTTTCGGTGTCGGGCGCGGGTGCGCGACGCAGGGTCAGTGCGAGAAGGACGAACTGCCGTCGCCGCCCTCGAACGCCACCGCGTAGGGGTCGTGTTCGCTGCTGCCGCCTTCGGAAAGACGGAATTTCAGCGCCAGACCGTCGCGGGAGTCGGCCGCGCGCAGCGCCTGCTCCATGTCGATCTTGCCTTCCTTGCACAGGCGGAACAGACACTGGTCGAACGACTCCATGCCTTCTTCCAGCGTTTCTTCCATCGCCGCCTTGATCTCGTGCACCTGGCCGCGACGCAGCAGGTCGCGGATCATCGGTGTGTTGATCAGCACTTCCACCGCCGGAATGCGGCGGCCGTCGGTGCCGACGACGAGACGCTGGCTGATGACCGCCTTGAGGTTCAAGGCGAGATTCATCAGCACGTTCTTGTGCGCGCTTTCCGGGAAGAAGTTGAGGATGCGCTCGATGGTCTGGTCGGCATTGTTCGAGTGCAGCGTCGCCAGGCACAGATGACCGGTTTCGGCGAAGGCGATCGCGGCCTCCATCGTGGTCGCGTCGAGGATTTCGCCGATCAGGATCACGTCCGGCGCTTCGCGCATCGCGTTCTTCAGCGCGTTGTGGAAAGCGTGGGTGTCCAGGCCGACCTCGCGCTGATTCACGATCGATTTCTTGTGTTTGTGCAGATACTCGATCGGATCCTCGATGGTGAGGATGTGGCCGGCCGCGGTGGTGTTGCGGTAATCGATCATCGACGCCAGCGTGGTCGACTTGCCCGAACCGGTGGAGCCCACGATCAGCACCAGGCCGCGCGGCGCCATGATCACGTTCTTCAGCACCTGCGGCAGCTGCAGTTCCTCGATGCTGGGAATCACGCTGCGGATGGCGCGGATCACCATGCCGACCTCGCCGCGCTGTTTGAACACGTTCACGCGGAAGCGGCCGGCATCGGCCAGCGACAGCGCCATGTTCAGTTCCAGGTCGCGCTCGAACTCGGGCACCTGGCCTTCGTCCATCAGCGAATAGGCGATCTTCTTGACCATGCCCGGGGGCAGGCCGGTGTTGCCGAGCGGATACAGTTTGCCTTCGACCTTGATATGCACCGGCGCCCCGGTGGTCAGGAACATGTCGGAGGCGTTTTTGTCCGTCATCAGCTTCAGGAAATAGCCGATGTCCATCGATGAACCTCCCCGAGAGGCGATAAGGCCGCAGCGTTGCAACCGCCGCGAAGGGTGATGACAATGGCTGCGTGCGGATCAATCGATACACCTACCCGCCATCGATTCAATCACCGACACGCCCCCCATGCCCGCAAGCTTCGCACAAATGTCGCGCGTCCCGCAGCACCCGCACCGGCGGTCCTCCGGCGCAGTCGTCGGACTGCTTGTGATCGCGCTCACGTTTCCTTTCATCGCCTTGGGACGCACCCCGCCGGCGACCCACGATCTGGATGCGGCCCAGGCCGCCATCCTGCGCGCGGAAAGCGCCGATGCCGACCAGTACGCGCCCGAAGCCCTGTTGCGCGCGAAGAACGCATTGAGCCAGGCGCAGGCCGCACTGGCCGCGCGCAAGACCGCCGATGCCATCGGCCTGGCGCAGCTGTCCGCCGCCGAAGCCGACGATGCCCATGCCCGCAGCCGCGAAGCCATGCAACGCAGCGAACTGTCGCGTCGCCGGGCGGAGATCGCCGAGCTGCGCCGCCGTCTCGGCATGGAGGCGGCGCCATGACCTCCGTCCGCCTGCTTCCGCTCGCTTTCGCGCTGGCGCTGGCGTTGCCCTGGGCCGCGGCGACGGCGGCCGAACCCGATCCCGATGCCGTGCGTCTGGGGCAGCGGCTGCAGGCCATCGACATGGACCCCGCACGCAATACGTTCGCCGCCTACGAGCGCCTGCAGGCCCGGCAGGCGGTCCAGACGTTGCAGACCGCCAAGCGCAAACAGCGCCCGCTGGCCCTGCAGATCGCCAGGATCCGGGTCGAGACCGCGGAGCGGGCGGCCGGCACCGAATCCGCCGGTGCGGAGTTGCAGCGTCTGGAGATCGAACGCGGTGAGCTGCTTGTGGAAGCCAGTCGCCGCGATGCGGAGCGCGCGCGAGCCGAGGCCGAGCGTCTGCGGGTCGAGGCACAGATCCAGGCCGAAGAGGCCGCGCGCCTGCGTTCGGCGGTGGAGGACGAGGCCCGCAACCGCCAGGAGGCGGAGGGGCTTCTCGACACCATGGCTGCGGGCGAAGCCGAAAAGCTGCGTCTGGCGCGCGAGCGCGAGGCCGAACTGGCCCGACAGGAGGCCGAACTGAGCGCCGGCGGTCCGTCGACCACCGCCAAGCCCAAGCCGAAGCCGAAACCGAAGCCCAAACCGAAGCCCCGGCCGTGAACGGCCGGATCGCGAATGCCGGGCGGGCAATCGCGGATCGTGAAGCGGCAATCGGAAATCGGCAATCGATTGATCTCAAACGGTTTTCCGCTGCCATGACGGCGATCGTGAACGCTCGCTCGCATGCGCGGCATCCCCGGTCGGAAATCGTGACGAGGCGGCTTGCCGAGCGGTGAACGGAGGAGTAGGGTCGAACTTCCGGAGGGCCCGTCCGTCGTCCGGAGGATGAGCCGAACCCATGACGCCGTCGCACGATTCCGCCCAGGAGAACGCCGCCGCAAGCGAAGTGCTTGCGGGCGCCCGGGTTGGGGCGTTCGCAACGTGGTTCGGCAGTCCTGTCCCGCTGCGCCCCGTGCCGTGTCCGGCCGGGGCGTTTTCGTTTGTTCCGCCAACGCGTCGCGCTCCCGCGTCGCACCGTCGTGCGTGCCGCATGCGCGCGCCCGACAACATCTGTCCCAACCCGAGGCCAGGCCGTTCCGGCTTGGCCGATCATCGTGCTGTGAGGAGGAATCCATGTTCGAAGGGCAACCCCAGGCCGAAGTCGAAGCGCTGTTGAAGGCGAATACCGAATTCCGTCAGCTCTACCACCGCCACAAGGAACTGGACAAGCAAGTGCTCGATGCCGAACTCGGTGTCCTGCCGGTGGACGACACCCGCCTGACCCGGATGAAGCGCGAGAAACTGGCCGCGAAGGATCGCCTCACCCGGATGTACGACCAACTGCAACACTGACCCTCCGGCCGGCCCGGCCGGCTGAGGTGTCCACGGACGGCGGCGGCATCCTCGTCGGCCCGCCGCCGTCCGCACAGCGATACGCGCGGCTTGTTCGCCCGCGGCGACGGCGATGCGATAATCCGGCCTTTCCACTCTTCGCGCTGGCGCCGGCATGTCGAACTCTTCGTCGAAATCCGCTTCGGTCCACGACTCCGTCCTCGATCTGATCGCCGATACGCCCATCGTCCGCGCCCAGCGCCTCGACACCGGCGTCTGCAGGTTGTTCCTGAAACTCGAAAGCCAGAATCCGGGGGGCTCGATCAAGGACCGCATCGGTCTGCGCATGATCGAGGCCGCCGAACAGCGCGGCGACATCAAGCCCGGTGCCACGCTGGTCGAAGGCACCGCCGGCAACACCGGCATCGGCCTGGCCCTGGTCGCCCAGCAGAAGGGCTACAAACTCATCCTCGTGGTGCCGGACAAGATGAGTCGCGAGAAGATCTTCAATCTCAAGGCCATGGGCGCCGAAGTGGTGCTGACCCGGTCCGACGTGGCAAAGGGCCATCCCGACTATTACCAGGACATGGCCAAGCGCATCGCCGACGAAACGCCGGGCGCCTACTTCATCAACCAGTTCGGCAATGCCGACAATCCGGCCGCGCACGAATTCGGCACCGGCCCGGAAATCCTGCGCCAGATGGCCGAGGTCGGCGGCGTCGACGCGATCGTGTTCGGCTGCGGCAGTTCGGGCACGATGACCGGGCTGTCGCGCTGTTTCGCCGAGCACTCGCCGCACACCGAACTGGTGCTGGCCGATCCGGTGGGCTCGATCCTTACCCAGTACATCAACGAAGGCACGCTCAGCAAGAAGTCCGGCAGCTGGATGGTGGAAGGCATCGGCGAGGACTTCCTGCCCGACATTTCCGACTTCACCCGGGTGAAGAAGGCGTACGCCATCACCGACAAGGAAAGCTTCCTCGCCGCGCGCGAGCTGCTGCGGGCCGAGGGCGTGCTCGGCGGATCCTCCAGCGGCACGCTGCTGGCGACCGCGCTGAAATACTGCCGCGAGCAGACCGAGCCGAAGAACGTGCTCGTGTTCGTGTGCGATACCGGCAACAAGTATCTGTCGAAGCAGTACAACGATTACTGGATGCTCGACAACGGCTTCATCGAGCGCGAACAGCACGGCGACCTGCGCGATCTGATCCTGCGGCCCTACACCCGCCGCGACACCGTGGTGGTGGGGCAGAACGATCTGCTGGTCACCGCCTACCAGCGCATGAAGCTGTACGAGATCTCGCAGTTGCCGGTGATGGACGGCGAGCGGATCGTGGGCATCCTCGACGAGAGCGATGTCCTGCTGCACGTCTACGGCGACGAGTCGCGCTTCCGCGACCCGGTGTCCACGGCGATGGTCAGCAAGCTGGACATGCTGGATGTCCGTTCGCCGGTGGAGGCGCTGCTGCCGGTGTTCGACCGCGGGCACGTGGTCATCGTCATGGACGGGGAGCGTTTTCTCGGCCTGATCACCCGCATCGATTTGCTGAACTGGCTGCGCCGGCGCGTTCAGTAACGTCGCAGGCCCCGCCGGGGCTCCGGGGCCGGGTGATAAAATCCGCGGTCTTTTCAAGGAGCAGGCCCCGATGCAGTCCGAACGTTCCGACCATGCAGACGCCGCCGGCGAGTGGGGCCTCGGCACCCTGGCCATCCATGCCGGCCAGGCCCCGGACCCGACCACCGGGGCGGTGATGCCGCCGATCTACGCCACCTCGACCTATGCCCAGAGCAGCCCGGGCGTGCATCAGGGCTTCGAGTATTCGCGCACCCACAATCCGACCCGCTTCGCCTACGAGCGCTGCGTCGCCGGCCTCGAAGGCGGCAGTCGCGGCTTCGCCTTCGCCTCCGGTCTGGCGGCCACCTCGACGATCCTGGAACTGCTGGACACCGGCAGCCACGTCGTCTGCATGGACGACGTCTACGGCGGCACCTTCCGCCTGTTCGAGCGCGTGCGCCGGCGCACCGCGGGGCTGGATTTCAGCTTCGTCGACCTGACCGACCCGACCGCGTTCGAAGCCGCGATCCGGCCGAACACCCGCATGGTCTGGGTCGAAACCCCGACCAACCCGATGCTGAAGATCGTCGATCTGCAGGCGGTCAGCGCGGTCGCGAAGCGCCACGGCCTGCTGATGGTGGCCGACAACACCTTCGCCTCGCCGATCCTGCAGCGCCCGCTGGAACACGGCGCCGACATCGTGATGCACTCGGCCACCAAATATCTCAACGGCCACTCCGACATGGTCGGCGGGATGGCGGTGGTCGGCGACGACGCCGAGCTCGCCGAGAAGATGGCGTTCCTGCAGAACTCCGTCGGCGCGGTGCAGGGGCCCTTCGACAGCTTCCTCGCGCTGCGCGGGCTGAAGACCCTGCATCTGCGGATGCAGGCGCACTGCGCGAACGCGCTGGCGCTGGCCGAATGGCTGCAGACCCATCCGGGGATCGAACAGGTGATCTATCCGGGCCTGAAGAATCACCCGCAGCATGCGCTCGCCGCGCGCCAGATGGACGGCTTCGGCGGCATCGTCTCGATCCGCGTGAAGGGCGGCTACGCGGGCGCGCAGCGCTTCTGCGAGCGTACCCGTCTGTTCACGCTGGCCGAATCGCTGGGCGGCGTGGAAAGCCTGGTGAATCATCCCGCGGTGATGACCCACGCTTCGGTGCCGGTGGAACGCCGCGCCGCGCTCGGCATCCACGACGATCTGGTACGGCTCAGCGTGGGCGTGGAGACGCTGGAGGATCTGCGGCGCGATCTGTCGGACGCGCTGCTCGCGTGAGCGTGCGGACCGAGGCATGAAGGCGATCCCCGATGTCCGGGCTTACCGCGTGCTGCTTTTCAGGCTGGTCGCCCGCCAGCTCGCGCAACGCTACAGGACTTCCGTGTTCGGTTTCGCCTGGGCGGTGCTGCAGCCCCTGCTGTTGCTGCTGGCGTACTGGTTCCTGTTCGGACTGGTCTTCAGGAGCCGGTGGCCGGACGACAGCGGCGTGCCGCTGCACGCGATTCTCTTCAGCGGCCTGATCGTCGCGAATTTCTTCTCCGAATGCCTCAATCAGGGCGTCGGCAGCATCGTCGCGAATCCCAATTACGTGAAGCGCGTGGTCTTCCCGCTCGAGATCCAATCGCTCGCGCTGTGCATCACCGCTTTCGTGCATCTGCTGATCAACATGGCGATCCTGGCGGCGTTCCTGCTCGTGGGCGGCAGCGATCTGCCGTGGGTGTTCCTGCTCATGCCGCTCGCGATGCTGCCGCTCCTGCTGCTCGCGGTGGGGCTCGTCTGGATGTTGTCCGCACTCGCGGTGTACGTCCGCGATCTGAACCATGTCGTGCCGTTGGCGACCTCGCTGCTGTTGTTCTTCGCGCCGGTGTTCTATCCGCTGTCGCTGTTGCCCGAGGGCGTTCGCGCCGCGATGTGGCTCAACCCGCTGACTCCGGCGGTGGAGCTGATGCATGCCGCCATCGGGCTTCCGTTGAGCGGGGAATTGGGCTGGCTGCTGGTCGGCTACGTCTGTGCGTCCGCCATCGGCCTTCTGCTCGGCGGCTGGGTCTTCTCGCGTCTGCGCGGAGGATTCGCCGATGTCCTCTGAATCCGAGATGCCGACCTCCGCGAGTCCGTCGATCGAAGCGCCGATGCTGCGCGTGGCGGGGCTGACCAAGATCTATCGCATCTACGAACGCCCGATCGACCGGCTCCTGCAGATGCTGTTCGGAGACGAACGGGGCCGGCATGCCGACTTTCCCGCGTTGACGGAGGTCGGTTTCGAGATGCGGTGCGGAGAGACGGTCGCGATCGTCGGCAGGAACGGATCGGGCAAATCCACGCTGCTGCAGATTCTCGCCGGCACGATGTCGCCGACCTCGGGCGAGGTCGAGATCCGGGGGCGGGTCGCGGCGTTGCTCGAACTCGGCGCCGGCTTCAACCCCGAGTTCAACGGCATCGAAAACGCCCGGCTGTGCATGCAGATCTACGGCCTGACCCGGGAACAGATCGACGAGCGCATCGCGAAGGTCGTGGAATTCGCGGACATCGGCGACTACATCGATCGTCCGCTCAGCACCTATTCCAGCGGCATGTTCATGCGCCTGGCGTTCTCGGTGGTGGCGAACGTCGATGCCGACGTCCTGATCATCGACGAAGCGCTCGCGGTCGGCGATGCCTACTTCGTGCAGAAATGCATGCGCTTCCTCTCGGATTTCCGCAAGGCCGGCGGGTCGCTGTTGTTCGTGAGTCACGACATGGGCGCGGTGAAGGCGCTGTGCGATCGCGCGATCTGGCTCGAACGCGGGCGCGTCGTCGCCGACGGGTCGCCGGACGCCATCGCCAAGCGTTATCTGGAAGCCATGTATACGGGTACCGTTTCCGAAGCGCGCGAAGAGCAGCCTGCGGCGACCGGCTCGTCGCCGACGTCAACGCCGCCGGCGTCCGTCGTCGAGCACGGCGTCGACGGGAAACAGGCGCAGTGGAGTCCGGTGTCGATCGTTCTCGATCATGCGCCGAAGGAAGGCTTCGGCGAAGGCGGCGCGCGCATCGAGCGCGTCTGCATCCTCGACGCGGCCGGACGGCCCGCGATCGATTTCAGCGGTGGCGAATCGGTGGTGGTGAGGGTCGAATTCACGGCGCTGCGCGATCTGTCCGACGTGATCGTCGGATTCTTCCTCAAGGACAGGCGCGGGCAGGCGCTGTTCGGCGACAACACGTACATGACCTTCGCCGACAGCCCGAAGCGGGTCGATGACGGCGAACGGTGGTCAGCGGAGTTCGCGTTCCGCATGCCGATCCTGCCGGCCGGCGAATACGCGGTGACGGCCGCGGTCGCGCAGGGAACGCAGCAGGATCATCGCATCCTGCACTGGCTGCACGATGCGATGATCCTGATCAGTCATTCGCGCATGGTGCCGACCGGTCTGGTCGGCATTCCGATGCGCGACATCAGGCTCGGCCCTGCGGCCGAGCGCGATGACTGACGATCACTTCAGGGTCAGCGGCTTTTCCCAGACCGGCTTGTCGTCCAGCAGGATCAGGATGCGGTGCGGGCCCGCGCTGCGCGGGCCCCCCGGCGGGAACGACAGCATGTAGGACGCGTCCGAATCGCCCGAGACATCGGTCGACTGGATCTCGACCGACGCATCCTGGCCGTCGCGCAGTTCGGCGCGGATGCCGCCATTGCCGTCTCCGTGCATGGTCACCGCGACGTGGATGGTGTCGGCGAGGGCGAAGTCGGTGAGGGCCGCCGCCAGCGTGCCTTCGGGCGTGAGCGCGTTGCCGATCTGCACGTCGAACACGAACCGGGCCTCGGCCGCGGGTGGCGCGGTTTCGGTCGCGGCCGGCTGCGCAGGCGCGGTTGCGGTGTCCGCGGGCGGGGCGGCGGTCTCTTCGGTCGGTGTCGCGGGACGCGTGCAGGCGGTGGCCAGAACGGCGGCCAGCAGAGCGGGAGTCAGATATTTCCTCATGCGGCGATTCTCCGGTTGCGTGGTGTCAAAGCAGGTTGCGCGCGCGTCGCAGCGGCGTGGTCAGGCGCCAGGACCAGGTGTTCGTCATGCGATCGTGGAGATCGTTGAGCGCTTCGAAATCCATGTGCCACAGCGGCGGCTGCGGGATGCGGCCGCCGCCCAGGGCGGCCGAACACCAGCGCAGCGGTCGGGTCAGCGCCCAGGAATTCGACGTGAGCATCAGATGCACTTTCTGGCGCATCGCCTCGAGCTGCGCGCTCTCGAACGATTCGGGCAGCGGGGCGTTGGGGCGTTGTCCGACGTCGGAGGCGATCTCGTACCGGGCCCGCATCAGCTCGCGGATGCGCGACAGCGATCCGGCGGGCAGCAGCAGCGGCTGTTCGTCGAGCTTGCGCCAGATGTCGTAATGATTCCTCTGCCACTCCTCGCTGCTGTGCACGGTGTAGGAGGACTCGGCGCCCTTCCACATCCGGTAGATGGCGCAGATCTCGGGCGATGAGGCGACCCCGGTCAAGTTCGCGACCCGCATCAGGTAGTCCCAATCCTCGGTCGTGGTGAGCCGTTCGTCGAAGCGGATCGCCAGATCGTGAAACGCGGAGCGCGGGAACGCGAGCGCGACCGGCGGCGTCCTGTTCTCCATGTGGTGTTCGAGCGCGTCGAAGCGATCGGGGAATTTGCGCTGCGGCGCGTCGATCGCGAACGTGGCGCGGCAATCGCTGCTGCGGGAATCGACGTACATGCTGGTCTGCGCCACCGGCGTGACCCGCAGAATCCGGCCGGGCGATGTCTTCGCCAGGGACTTCAGTTCTTCCACCCAGTGCGCGAACACCAGATCGTCGTCGTCGAGAATGGCGACGTAATCGCCCCGCGCATGCTCGAAGCCGAAATTCAGCGGTGCGGTCCGGTTGCCGTGGTCGAGCTTGAGGAAGCGGATGCGGGCGCGCATGTCCTCGTGCTGATCCTCGATGATCCGCTCGATCGACTGCCCGGCCTCGTCGGACACCTTGTGGCCGACGATCAGCACTTCGTAGTCGAGGCACGTTTGCGCGGACAGGCACAGCAGGGTTTCGCGCAGCGTGTCCGGCCGGCGCGCCTGGGTGCGGGTGAGAACGGTGAGGAACGGTTGCTGCGTGGGGTTCTTGAGGTGATCGACGATCTCGTTTTCGATCACCGGGCCGATCAGATAACAGCGCACGAACTGGTTGGTCGTCGCGTTGGGATTGGCGTCCGCGGCGATCCGGCCGAGCATCTCCCCGATCACGGTGGCGGTGGAAACGAGCGGGTGGGTCGCGGGGAAGTGCTGGTCGCTGGCGACCATGCGCACGTCCATGCGGTCGGATTCGTGCCAACCGCAGGCGCGCATCTTGCGCGTCAGGCTGTCTTCGGTGAAGAAATGCAGATGCGTGTGGTCCAGCAGGCCTTCGACGGTGTAATCCAGCCTGCCGAACACCAGCTTCGCGCCGATGTCGCGATGGGCCGCGTTCGGCGTCGAGCAGATCAGCGGGGCGTTGGCCGACCGGCAGAAATGGCGCGCGATCGCCAGCGCTTTTTCCGGAGATTCGAGATGCTCGGCGGTGTCGAGCAGCGATGCGGAGACGACCGTGCGGCCCTGCAGCAACGCATCGATCGCGGCGATGGTTCCGGGGACATCGCGGAAGTCGGCGTACAGCGACTCGAACCCGCGTTCCTTGAGCGACACCAGGCCCGGCACGTTCATGTCCACGCCGACGTATTCGAGGCCGACCTCGGATCGGATCTTCTCGGCGATGGCGCCGAAACCGCAACCCAGGTCCAGATGCACGCCCTTGTCCTTGCCGACGTTGCGCCCGATCAGTTGCAGCGCATGCCCGTAGACGTTGTCCGGCTGGTAGGGGTTGTCGTAGCTGATCTCCGTCATAGCAGCGAATACCTGTGCTTGGCGTAGATGCCGTTCTCGAAGAAGGCGATCTTGCGGTCCGGGTCGATCGGGGTGGGCAGCGTTCCCTCCGCCTTGCGGCTGGCGTATGCGCTCGCGGCCTTTTCGAGATGGGGAACGCCGGAGCCCTCGAAATAACCGAGGATCTCGGCGACGACATCGGGCCGCGAGTATTTGTGCGCCAGCATCAGCGCCGCTTCGGCCGAAAAATAATGCTCGGCGGCGCCCGCCATCCACTTGCCGTCGCGGTCGAGGCGCTTGTCGTGGAAAACCGCGGCCGTGCTTTGATAGATGATCTTGTAGCCCGCGAGCCGCACGCGCCACGAGTAATCCAGATCGTCGCAGTAGAGGAAGAACGCGTCGGCATCGAATCCGTCGAGCGACTTCATCAGCGTGGCGTCCAGCAGCGCGCAGGCCGTCGTCGCCCACGGTGTTTCTCCGGTCGCGGCATCGAATTCCTTGGGATGCTCGATCGGCAACTGCTTGGCTTCCACCATGCCGACCTTCGGCATCCTGATCGCCTTGATCAGTTCGATCAGGGCGTTCGGCGCCATCATCACGTCGGGATTCATGATCAGCACCAGATCGGCGTCGTTGTCCGCGAACAGGGTGTTGTGACCGCGCGCGGAGCCCAGATTCGCGCCGAAGGGGCGATGCTCGATCTTGCCGAGTGCGGCGTAGCGCGCGGCCAGCGTCGCGAACTCATCCGCGGTGAATACCGGCACCGGCGAGCAGTCGCCGTAGACCAGCGTCGCCGAAGCGAGATATCCGTTGAAGATCGCCAGATCGACGGCGCGATCGAGGTGGGCGATGGTCTGCGCGATCCGGTCGGGTTCGTTGCCGTACAGCACGGACTGCACGCGCAGCGTGTACTTCGCCGGCGAAGGTGCGGATGGCGTATTCGTGGGGTGCGATTTCGTGGAATGCGATTTCATAGGGTGCGATCGATCCACTGGCAGAGCCGGGCGATGCCTTCCCGATAATCGACCCGAGCGCGCCAGCCGAGCGTTTCGAACGCGCCGGCGGGATCGCACCATGCATGGCGCACGTCGCCGTCCCTGAACTTGCCGCAGACCTGCGGCGCGGGCGCGCCGTAAATGGCCGCGACGATCTCCGCGGCTTCGGCGATGGTGGTGCCGCGGCCCGCGCCGATGTCGATGGTGAAATCGAGCGAAGCGCCGGTCACGGCGAGCGCGAATGCGTCCGCCACGTCGTCGATGAACACGAAATCCCGGATCATCCGTCCGTCTTCGTAGAGCTGGATCGTCTCGCCGGCCTTGGCCTGCCGCGAGAACAGCGAGAGTATCCCGGTATAGGAATTGAACAGCGACTGCCCCGGGCCGTAGACGTTCTGCAGGCGAAGGATGCGGCTGCCGACCCCGAACGCATTGCACCAGCTCTTGAGGATGTTCTCCTGGGCGAGCTTCGTCGCGCCGTAGACGCTGGTCGGCGCCGGCACCGTACGCGCGGCGGAGAACGGTGCCGGCGAGAGACCGGGGAAATCCCAGGTGCCGCTTTCGAGCATCGCATGGCCGCGCTGGCCCGGATAGACCGCTTGCCCCTGCGCGTCCGTCCATGCGCCTTCGCCGTACACCGCGCGGCTGCTGGGCAGCGCGATCGAGCGCGGCAGTACGGACAACGACGAACAGGCGTCGAGCATGCGGGTCGTGCCGACCACGTTGACCATCGCGTGCCGGGTCGATTCGGTGAGCGATTGCCCGGTGCCGGTTTCGGCGGCGAGATGGAGAATATGGTCCGGTTTGAAGCGCGGCAGGACCTCGTCCCACGTTCCGCTTTCGGTGATGTCGGCGACGACCAGTTCGACGCGTTCGTCGAGATCGGCCGGACGCATCCGGGTCGGGTGCACCTGCGGATGCAGATTGTCGATCGCGAGGATGCGGCATTCGGGGTCGGCGCGCAGCAGCGCCCTGGCCGTCGCGCAGCCGATGAATCCTGCGCCGCCGGTGATCAGATAGTTCGTCATCAGACTGCTCTCGGTCCTTTGGGTTTCAGTGTCAGCGCCCGTTTCTCGATGCCATGCCACGAGATCCATGCCAGCACCGCGCAGATGGGAAGGGCAAGCGCGGCATTCCCCCATGCCGACAAGCGATTGTCGCTCCAGTGATAGAGCAGTTGCTGCACGGGAAACCCGTACAGATAGAGTCCGTAGGAAATATCGCCGTAGCGGCCGGCGGACTGCAGCACGGGCGCCGCGTTGACCGCGAAGGCGAGCACCGCATACGGACCGACCAGCAGCAACGCGACCTCGGCCATCCATCCGCCCGGCTGCAGGAACAGCAGGAGCGAGATGGCGAACAGCGCATACGCCGGTGAGAGGGCGATCCGTTCGCGGAACACCTGATAACAGGCGCCGATCATGAAATACGGGGCCACGTCGAGCGCGCTGCGCAGGTTGGTGCCGTAGTAGGTCGGCAATGTCTCGGGCGGTGCGATCCGCACGAACCACAGCGACGCGGCCGTCAACAAGAGGGTCGATACCAGGACCGAGATCTCCAGCGCGCGTCCCTTCAGGCGCAGGGCGACCAGCGGCAGCACGAGATACATCGCGAACTCGACCGGCAGGCTCCACAGCGAGCCGTTCACGGCGGAGGGATAGGTATTGCGATCGAACACGCCGGGCAGCGAATAGATCGGATACAGGGCGATGTTCTTCAGGTACGCCCAGGTCGCGCCATCGCCGAAATACGCATCGGCCCGCAGCGATGTCGCCACCGGGCCGAGAATCAGGATCGTGAACAGGCAGATCACGACGAGCGCCGGAAAGATCCGCAGGATGCGCCGCATGAGATAGCGTCCGGGATCGGGATCGGAAATCCAGCTCGCGGCGATGAGATAACCGCTGATGACGAAGAAGACCTTCACCGCGAAGGCCTGCACGCCGTTGCCGAAGAATGCGGGGTCAGCGGCGCCCGCGAGGGGATGCGCATGCCCGTAGATCACCGCCGCGGCGGCGATCAGTCGGGTGCAATCGAAATTGTTCGCGCGATGAGATGCCATTCGTGATCGCCAGAGGCCTGATGTCCGATTGCGAGCGTTACTCCGTCTGCGACATCAGGCGGCGGCGGGATGCATGGGTCGCGGGGGCGGCAATGATAGCCAAAAAACCGGAGGAGCCCGGGCTCCTCCGGTTCCGCGCCTTTGGCTGTATTCAGTTCTTCAACAGCGACCATCCCGGTGTGAAGCCGCCGACGAACAACTGGTCGTAGTTGCTGCCGGTGCTGCGCCACTGGTAGACGCCCGAATCCGAACAGACCCACGAGACGTCCGAACGACCGTCGCCATTGTGGTCGCCGTAGCCGCCGGGCGAGCACAGCGTCGAAAGCGCCTTCGCGAAGCTGCCGCTGATCGTCGTGCCGTTCATCAGCCAGGTGTTCAACAGACCGTTGTCGGCGTTGTGCCAGATCAGGTCGTCGCGGCCGTCGCCGTTCGCGTCCTTCGCGGTCACGATCGTCCAGCCCGGCGAGAAGCCGCTGATGAACAACTGGTCGTAGCTGCTGCCCGTGCTCTGCCACAGATACACGCCCGAATCCGAGCAGATCCAGGTCACGTCCGAACGGCCATCGCCGTTGAGATCGCCGTAACCCTTCGGCGAGCACAGCGGCGAAATCGCCTTGGCGAAGCTGCCGCTGATGGTGGTGCCGTTCATCAGCCAGGTGTTGAGGAGGCCCTGCTGCGGCTGGTGCCAGATCAGGTCGTCGCGGCCATCGGCGTTGGCGTCGCGGGCGGCGACCAGATCCCAGCCCGGGGTGAAGCCGCCGATGAACAACTGGGTGAAGTTGTTGCCGGTGCTCTGCCACAGATAGACGCCGGAATCCGAGCAGACCCAGATCACGTCGGCGCGGCCGTCGCCGTTGAGATCGCCGACGGCGCGCGGCGAGCACAGCGGCGAGATGGCCTTGGCGAAGCTGCCGCTGATGGTGGTGCCGTTCATCAGCCACACGTTGAGCAGGCCCTGCTGCGGCTGATGCCAGATCAGATCGGAACGACCGTCGCCATCGATGTCGTTGCGCGCACTGCCGGTTGCGTCGGTCACCGTCACCGAGACCGACCGGCTGTGGGTGTAGCCGGCGTTGTCGGTCACCACCAATTGCACCGTGTAGGTGCCCGGCGCCGCGTAGGTATGCAGCGGGTTGGTCGACGACGAATTCACGCCGTCGCCGAAGTTCCACTGCCGGCGCACGATGGTGCCGTCGCTGTCGGTCGAGGTGTCGGTGAAGGTCGCGGTCAATCCGCTGTTGGCGACGGTGAAGTTCGCCACCGGCGCGACGTTGGCGCCGATCGCCGCCAGCTCCCACACGCCACGGCCGAAGGTCGCCGCGCGCACGCGGTTGCCGTCGGCGAGCACGGTGATGTCGGTCACTTCCACCAGCGGCAGGAACGAACCGAGACGTTCCCAGTTGGTGCCGCTGTCGAGCGAACGGTACGCGCCGAGATGCGTCGCCGCGTAGAGGGTCGTGCGCACCGTCGGGTCGACCACGATCTGGTTCACCGGAATCCCGCTCGGGAAGCCGTTGCCGTCGATCGTCGCCCAGCTCGCGCCGAAGTTGGTGCTGCGCCAGAGATGGGCGCGATCGGATTCGGGCGCCACCGAGGAGACGTAGATGATGTTCCGGTCCACGGGGTCGAAAGCGATGGAATTGAGCGACAGCCCGTTGTTCGGCAACTGGCCGGATTGCCGCGCCCAGTTCGCGCCGCCATCGGTGCTGAGATAGACGCGACCGCCGTTGGCGACGATGCCGACGACGCTGTCGTTGTTGGGCGTGGTGCCGCTCGTTCTGGCGACGCCGATGCCGCGGATGAAGAGATCCGCGGGCAGGCCCGTGGTGCCCAGCGCGGTCCAGTTGCTGGCGTAGTCGGTCGTCCTGTACACCTTGTTGGTGATGTAGGTGTAAAGCGTGTTGCCGCTCGCGTCGCCCGCCCAGGGGGCGATCACCGACTGGAACGGCGCCTTGTCCGCGTCGGAACATTCGGGCAGGCCGGTGCAACTGTTGAAGAACGTGCTGCCGCCGTTGACGCTCTTGCGGATGCCGAGATACTGCACCGTCGCCAGCATGGTGTTGGCGTTGACCGGGTTGACGTTGCAGGCGAAACCGTCGCCGCCCACGACCTGATTGAAGATGCCGCCGTTGCCTTCGCGCAGACGACTGCCGTTGTCCTGCAGACCCATGAGGATGCGGTCGTTGTTGGCGGGCGTGGAGCAGACGTTGTAGACCAGATGCGCCGCGATGCCCTCGTTGAGAGTGTCGGTGAAGCTGGCGCCGCCGTTGCTCGACGCGAAGATGCCGCCGTCGGTGCCGAAGTAGAGCGTGCCGTTCGACGAGATATGCGCCGAATGCGCATCGGCGTGCACATACGGCAGACTGAAGTCCGCGAGCCATTCGGTGAGGATCGTGTAGCTCTGGCCGCCGTCGCTGGTCTTCGCGGTATGCAGGGCGCCACCGAAGTAGACGATGTCCGGATTGGTGCGGTCGACCACGATGGCCTGGTTGTACCAGCCTTGCCCACCGAGCAGTTCTTCGATCGAGCTGTAGTCGGCGTTGGGATTGGTGTAGGTCTTGTAGTTGCCGATCGCGTCGGTCGCCAACGACGTCCAGTTCGCGCCGCCGTCGGTCGATTTGAAGATGGTGCCGAGATCGCGATCCACATTGCCCGTGGGTCGCGGTTTGGACGCCATCGCGTAGATGATCGAACGGTTGGACGGTGCGGACGCCATCGAGATCCGGTTCACGCCCTGCGGAATCGTCACGCCGTTGGCCAGCGCCCAGGTGGCGCCGTTGTCGGTGGAACGCCAGATCTGGCCGTTGCGACGCCCGGGATCGTTGTTCGAAGCCGTCGGCGTGGCCTCCAGCGACATCACGATGGTGTCGCCGCCGCCGTGCGCCAGCGACCAGATCGCCGGAATATCGGTCACGCCGGTGTTCACCGGGATCGGCGCATAGGTCTTGCCGGCATTGGTGGAGCGGAACAGCCCCTGATTGGTCGCCACCAGCACGATGTTGGAATTCGACGGTGCGACCAGGATCTTGCGGATCGAACTCGACGACCCGAGAAACACCGGATCTTCCCAGGCGTCGCCGCCCTGGGTCATCTTCACGATTCCAAGGCCGGTGCCGTCGAAGGGATCGCCCAGGCCGAGGTACATCGTCTGCGGATTGTTCGGGTCGAGCGCGAAGCTGCCGACCGACAGCGAGCCCAGCGTTTCGGTCTTCGCCTGCCAGCTCGCGCCGCCGTTGGTGGTCTTCCACAGACCGCCTCCCGAGAAGGCGAGGTAGATCGTGTTCGGGTTGGCGGGATCGGTCTCGATCGCGTTGATCCGGCCGGTGTCGGTCGCATTCAACAGGAAGCTGCCGTTGCGCAGGAAATTGGCCTTGGTCGGGCCGAGATTGGTCCAGCGCAGATCGCGGTTCAGCGAATTGGACGGCGCGCGGGCGGTGATCGGCGCCGACGGGTCCAGCACGGCCTTCGAGGTGCCGGAGACCGGCATCTTCGAGGCGTAGCGCAGACGTTCGCGCTTGGCCGCGGCCATCATGAAGCGCTGATAGCGGGGCGACCATACGCCGCCGTGCTGCGGGCCGCTGCTGGCCTTGCCGCCGGAACGCAGGTAGTTCTCGTTGTAGCGCATATCCATCCAGCGCGCGCGCGCGCCCGGGTTGTCGGCGTCCTTGACCTTTTTGGCGGGCCGGCCTTCGGGCCGCTCCGGAAGATGTCCGTTTCGCAGCTTGCCTGCCGCATGCAGCGAGCCGACAGCCAAGGTCGCGAGCAGCAGGACGCCAATCGTGGGGATGTGGATTCGGAAGTTCATTGTTCGCTTGTTCCGGTGAGCGTGAGCCGATCTGCTGTCCGGTGTCCGAAGTGACCGGCTGCGCCAAGCATCCCTGTCCCCCCGATCGGCGGTCTGGACGTCGCATTCCGCCCTCTGCGCAGGTTCCCGCAGCGTGGGCACCCGAATCATATCCGCTCGTTCCGGCTTTTTGGGGAAGGCGGATTCGCGACGATTCCGGATGTGCGCGCGGTTTTCGCAAGCAACTGATTCTGTTGGCTCATCGCCCGCCACGGCGCCGGACGGGTCGATGCGCAGCGATATCCCGGGCGGTCTCGTCCGGGGCCATTCCGCTCTGGGCCCTGTCCACCGCCGAGCCCTGCCCGCCACCGGGTTCGGGAATCGTGGTCCGGCAAAAAACAAGGGGCCCAGAGGCCCCTTGTCGTGATCGCATCGCGATGGAAGATCAGTTCTTCAACAGCGACCATCCCGGTGTGAAGCCGCCGACGAACAACTGGTCGTAGTTGCTGCCGGTGCTGCGCCACTGGTAGACGCCCGAATCCGAACAGACCCACGAGACGTCCGAACGACCGTCGCCATTGTGGTCGCCGTAGCCGCCGGGCGAGCACAGCGTCGAAAGCGCCTTCGCGAAGCTGCCGCTGATCGTCGTGCCGTTCATCAGCCAGGTGTTCAACAGACCGTTGTCGGCGTTGTGCCAGATCAGGTCGTCGCGGCCGTCGCCGTTCGCGTCCTTCGCGGTCACGATCGTCCAGCCCGGCGAGAAGCCGCTGATGAACAACTGGTCGTAGCTGCTGCCCGTGCTCTGCCACAGATACACGCCCGAATCCGAGCAGATCCAGGTCACGTCCGAACGGCCATCGCCGTTGAGATCGCCGTAACCCTTCGGCGAGCACAGCGGCGAAATCGCCTTGGCGAAGCTGCCGCTGATGGTGGTGCCGTTCATCAGCCAGGTGTTGAGGAGGCCCTGCTGCGGCTGGTGCCAGATCAGGTCGTCGCGGCCATCGGCGTTGGCGTCGCGGGCGGCGACCAGATCCCAGCCCGGGGTGAAGCCGCCGATGAACAACTGGGTGAAGTTGTTGCCGGTGCTCTGCCACAGATAGACGCCGGAATCCGAGCAGACCCAGATCACGTCGGCGCGGCCGTCGCCGTTGAGATCGCCGACGGCGCGCGGCGAGCACAGCGGCGAGATGGCCTTGGCGAAGCTGCCGCTGATGGTGGTGCCGTTCATCAGCCACACGTTGAGCAGGCCCTGCTGCGGCTGATGCCAGATCAGATCGGAGCGGCCATCGCCGTCGACGTCGTTGCGGACGCCGCCGGCCAGCGGCACCACGAGATTGCGGAACTGCACCACCAGCGGCATCGAGAGATTGAGGCTGGCGGCGTTGTTGGCGTTGGCCGTGCCGGTCGCCCGGTTGGTGCTGGCGTAATTGACGTTGGGGTTTCCGAAATGCGTGATCGAGAACTGGCTGGCGTTGTCGATCTCATAGGCCATCACCGTGAAAAACCCGGTGGTGGACGATTCGCGGTAACCGTACGAATACGGATGCGTGCCGGAGTCGCCGCCGCTGTCCTCGACGTTGTGCTGCTGGCCCATGTTGTGGCCGAGCTCGTGGGCCAGGGTGACGTCGTAGCAGAAATAGCTGCGGCCGTCGGCTTCGCTGACGTCGGTGCCGTCGCCCACCACCGAATAACCGAACGGCGCATCGGTGTTGTCGATGGCGAAGCCGCCGCCGCCGAGCAGCCAGGCGATGCCGCAGCCGTTCTGTTCCGGCGCCTTGTGCTGGCGGACCAGCGACACCAGGTCGCCGCCGTACTGGTCGCGTGCGGTGCGCAGCGGCTGGAGTTCCGCAGGCACGGTCTGGTTGCTGCAGCCCGATGTCGAGCAGCTGACGCCGGTCAGGGCCTCCAGTGCGACTTCGTTGTCGTTGGTGTCGGTGTAGTTGACCTGCACCGTCCGCACGAGCCGCACGCGCGGTGTGATCAGGCTGTTCTGATAGGCCTGATTGGTGATCGCGATCAGATTGGTCAGGCGGGTGTTGGTCGCCGACACGCTGCCGATGCGGGCGACGAGACCGTTGGTGTAACCGAGCACCACGTCCACCGTGTTGGCGGCGCTGGCCTTGCTGCCGACCTCGCCGATCTTGGCGCCGACGGGCGATGCGCCGGCGGTCGCGGTCCGCTTGCGGGCCGCCGCCGAAACGGCGAGATCCGACGGAATCAGCACATCGGTACGATCCCTGCCGCGCAGCAGATTGCCGTCGAACATGCGATTGGGATCCGCCTGCACCAGCCAGGGCTGACCCGCGGACATCGTGATCTGCAGCGCCTGGGTGCCGCGCTGTTCGATGCGCCCGAAAACCGCCTCTTCACCGAAGGTGATGATGGCTTCGAGACCGTCTGGCGTGCGACCGATCCAGCTCCAGTTGCCGTCGAGACCTTCTTCCATCCGCCGGTAGGCGAAGCGGAGGTTTTCGCCCGACGGCGTCTGCAGCGCGAGGCTGCGGCCGGGGGCCGTGGCATTCAGGGCGTGCGCTTCGCTGAGTCGGATCGGGTGATAGGTTTCGGCGCCGCGATTGACGGTGGCCCGGTCGCGATCGTAGGCGAGCAGCGTGCCGCGATCCGGAAGCGAGACGAAAGCGGCGCGGTCGGCCGACCGGATCGGCGCCCAGGCCGGAGCGACCTGGACCGCCGACGGAGAATTCGATGAAGAGACGGCGGCGTCTTCCTGCTCGGAAGCGCAACCGGCGAGGAGCAATGCAACGGTGAAACTGAGGATGAGCTTGCGCATGGGCTGATCTCGACGACAGAGCCCCGGAGGATGGGGTGTGGGGCTAGGATACGCCCAAGCCCCGACGGGAACATCCGGCGGATGGGCGTTCGGGCAGGTTGAGTTGAGAAGGCGCCCTCAGCCCGGGCGGGACGAAGCGCACACTTCGCGAATGTCCATCTCGCTCCGCCGATTCTAGCCCTCTTTCATGGCGGGCTTCCACCCGCTTCGATCCGGGAATATCGCCCTCCCGAAACGAAGGAAGCCGGCTGATGCCGGCTTCCGGAGCGCTCGTCTGGAGGCACGCTTCTCCGGGTCATCCCGCGAGCGCCGCCTGCAGTTCCGGCAGGATCTTGAACAGGTCGCCGACCAGGCCGATGTCGGCGATCTCGAAGATCGGCGCTTCGCCGTCCTTGTTGATCGCCACGATCGTGCCGGCGTCCTTGATGCCGGTGAGGTGCTGGATCGCGCCGCTGATGCCGACCGCGA
>CAMLLG010000049.1 GCA_946480825.1 uncultured Lysobacteraceae bacterium | reverse complement strand
TTCGCGCTGGAATGCCGCGCGGTGCGCAAGGTCCGCGAGACCATGGGCCTGGACAACTGCTGGGTGATGATTCCGTTCGTGCGCACGCTGGAAGAAGGCCGCAAGGTCGTGGAAGTGCTGCGCGAGAACGGACTGGAGCAGGGCAAAGCCGGTCTCAAGATCATCATGATGTGCGAAGTGCCGTCGAATGCGCTGCTCGCCGACGAATTCCTCGACATCTTCGACGGCTTCTCGATCGGTTCCAACGACATGACCCAGCTCACGCTCGGTCTCGACCGCGACTCGGCGATCGTCGCCGATCTGTTCGACGAGCGGAACCCCGCGGTCAAGAAGATGCTGTCGATGGCGATCCAGGCCGCGAAGCGCAAGGGCAAGTACGTCGGCATCTGCGGCCAGGGCCCGAGCGACCACCCCGATCTGGCGCAGTGGTTGATGGACGAAGGCATCGAATCGGTGTCGCTGAATCCGGACACCGTGGTCGACACGTGGCTGAAACTCGCGAAATCCAAGGCCGGCTGATCGCGCCCGCCGCCAACGCTCACTCTCGAGAAATCCACCATGCGCATCGCCGCTCAACTCGCACTGTCCACCCTGCTCGTCGCCGCGTCCTTGGCCTCGCCCGCACGCGCCGCCGAAGGCCAGGAAGGCATCAACCTGATGCTCGACACCATCACCACCGGATGCACCGCGATGAACACGCAGTTCCGGCAGACGGCGGGCCTGGGTGGCGCGCTGTCCGCCCGCCCCGAGAACGCGCTTTGCGACTGCGTCGAAAAACGTCTGGCCGGGATGCCGCTGATCGCGGAACTGCGCAAGTTCGACGACGCCAAACTCGAAACCCTGATCGAGGGCGAGACCTTCAAGGATTACCTGGTGGCCAAACTCTCCGCGACGATGTTCACCTGCGTCACCGACGAACTCGACGCCGGCGCCGACGCGATCAAACCGAAGATGTGATCGCGGGCGCGTCGCCCGTGTCGGGTGCAGCGCGCGACGCCCGGACTACACCAGAAACATCCGCAGCTCGCGCAGGTAAGGCGCGCTGATGCGAACGATTTCGGGATGATTGCGGAACTTCACCAGACCGGTGCCCGCGGCGGTGTCGTCGCGTTCGACCAGCAGCACTTCGCGCAGGTTGACCACGGTCGAACGATGCACCTGCCGGAAGCGCTCCGGGTCCAGGCGGACGAGGATCTTCTTCAGCGACTCTTCGATCAGATGCTGGCTGTCGCGACAGACCAGCCGCGTATATTTGTTGTCCGACTTCAGATAGACGATGTCGTCGACTTCGATCAGATAGGTCCGGCGGCCGGCGCTCGCGGTCAGCCAGCGCAGGTAAGTCGGCGGGATCGGCGCGGAGAACGCGCGCAGGAATTTCTGCAGTTCGCCCGCCGCCGCGCGGTCGCGTTTGCGCAGGCGGTCGAGGCAGGCCTGCACGCGCTCGGGCGTCGCCGGTTTGAGCAGATAGTCCACCGCGCCCTGCTCGAAGGCGTCGACGGCGAATTCGTGGTGCGCGGTGACGAACACGATGCGGGTGTCGTCGGCGATGGCTTCGGCGAGCTGCAGACCGGACATCCCGGGCAGGCGGATGTCGAGGAAGGCCACCGACGGCGAGCCGTCGCGGCAGAGGGTCAACGCTTCCTCGCCGGATCCGGCTTCGACGACCTCACCGAAGTCCGGCGCCATCCGCGCGAGCAATCCGACCAGCGCTTCGCGCAGCCGCGGCTCGTCTTCCACCACCAGGATCCAGTTGCCGTCCCTGCGCGGCACCGCCTGGGTCATGCCGTTGCCATGCGCGACGGCAGCATGAGCGAGACGACGACGCCACCGTCGTGCGGATGCTCGATTTCCAGCGGTCGCGTCGCCCCGTGCAACAATTTCAGACGCTCCTGCAGATTGCTCAGGCCACCCTGCCGGCCGCCGGAGACATCGAACGGCGGGCCATCGTTGCGCACCGACAGCGCGAGCACGCCTTCTTCGTCCATGCAGCGCACCGCGATGGCGCCGCCGTCCGCGCTGCGTTCGATGCCGTGCTTCACCGCGTTCTCCACCAACACCAGAAGACAGGCCGCGGGCACCCTGCGATCGAGCAGTGTTTGCGGGCAGTCCAGATCGTAGCGCAGCCGTTCTCCCAGTCGCAAACCGATGATCCGCAGATAGCTTTCGACCATCGCCAGCTCTTCGCGCAGGGTCGTCTCGTCGCCGTTGAGCGCGTGCGTGTTGCGGCGCAGGAAGTCGACCAGCGCGTCCAGCATCGCCGCGGCGGTGCCGTCGCCGGGGCCGAGACTGGCGCGGACGTGCGCGAGAGTGTTGAAGATGAAGTGCGGCTCGACGTGAGCGCGCAGCATCGCCAGTTGCGCTTCGGAGCGCCGCGCGCGGCTCGCGTCGCGACGTCGCTCTTCGTCGACGACTTCGCCCTGCGCGCGGATCAGGTCCAGCAGCGCGGCCTCGAAGCTGCGCATGCGCCGTGCACAGCGCCCACCGTCCACCGCGAACACGCCGTAGATCCAGACATGCACCGGATCGATGGCGATCCGCAGGACACAGCGCGCATCGCGCAGCGGGGCGGCGGTCAGCCTGAGATTGTCCTCGAACAGCCACGGCCAGAGCGCGTTCGATCCGGCGATCTCGGCGATGCGCGCGGCGACGCCGAGACCGTTGCCCTGCACACGGGTGGCCACAAACACCGAGCGCAGCGCGCTTTCCGCGAGCCGCAACGCCTGCGCGTCGGACAGCTCGACCTGGATCGAAGCGCGGCAGCCGACCGAGAGCAGGCCCGGCGCATTCTCGATCCCGGCCAGTCTCCGACGCTGCCACCATGCGCACCACAGGCCCCAGCACAGCGCGGTCGGCGGAAACAGGATCAGCGACGCGAGAAAGGTCGAGGACAGCCCGTAAGGCATGTCGCCGCGGATGGTGAAATCGAAGGTCAGCCCGAGAAAAAAGCCGACCCCGATCAGGACGAACCACGCGGACACCGCGATCCGCAGCGCGAGGAGCGAGAAGGCGCCCCAATGGCGGATCACGGTTTGCTGCCCGCCCCTGCGGGGGCTTCGATATCGAGACGGATGGTCTTCGCGACTTCGCCCTTGTCGTCGAACATCTGAATGCTGGGCTGACCATCGGCGGAGACCAGCAGCATCATCCGCGGGCGACCGCCGGCGTCGGCGAGACTCAGCGCAGCGGCGCCGTCCCGCGTGGTGCCCAGGCGCACGCGATTCCTCGACAACTGTTCGTTCTTCCGCATCTCGGCGATGGCGGCCTGAGCCGCATCCTTGTCGAGTTGGCGAATTTCGGCCATGCGCGCGGCGCGCTGCATGACATCGAGTTTGGTACCGTCCGTTTCATCGTTGATCGCGAGCATGCTGTAGGCCTTGCCGCCGTCTTCGGCATGCAGCAGTTGCATCACCTGATCCTGGCGGAAGCGATCGAAGGTCAGACTGAGCCCCGCGGAGACGCGACCGTCGGGGCCAACCACGCCCTTCTGGATCAGCCCGCCGTTCTCGGTGCCTTCGTCGTTGACGAACAGCATGCCGGCGAACTGGCGGCGCTCCGGGCGCGGGACTTCCCCGCCCTTCCACGGTGAGCCGGGAAATTGCGCACGGTTGGAAATCACCATGCGCAGGGTGCCGTCGGGTTCGCGTACGTTGATGCGGCCGACATCGATCTCCTCGAACTTGGCCGCGGGCGCTTTCGCACCGGTGAGGAACACGAGGGCGGTGGTCATTGCGGTGCTGAGCAGGACGCCCGAGACGAAACTTCTGTTGATGGCCATGATGACTCCTGTGCGCGACGGCGGATGAGCGGGAAGTCGGGGGCGGGTGGTTCGCGCCCCTCGACCGCACTCTGCCTCCGCACGATCCGCCCGGGCCACCGGATTTCGACGCAGCCCGGGAGACACCCGACGAAACCCCGGCGAGGGCCGACGAATGCGGGGAAGGCGAAGACCTGTGGCGCGTGGCGTGGCCCCGGGTTTCGCGCTGCGCGCTCTACCGGGCTACTTCAGACTCGCGCCTTTCTGGGACAGCCACGGCCGGATATCGCAGACGAGGCGCCCGGCCTGCACCGCCGGGTCGTCGTTGCACATCGCTTCGGCGCCGGCGCGGTCGGGCGCATCGAGAATGAAGATGCCGCGGATGTCGCCGTCGTCCATCATCGGGCCGGCGATGTGCAGGATGCCGCGCTCGGCGTAGGCCTGCATGTTGGCCATGTGCCCGGCCTGCAGGCGCTGCGCTTCGTCGACGGGGTGGTCGCGCTTCGGACCCTTCTTCAGCATCACGAACCAGTACTGCTTCATGCCCGGCGGCAGCGCGGGCGCGGCGGATGGCGGGGCCTGCGCCGGTGCGGCCGGCGGCTCGGCCTGCCCGGCCCATGCGAGCATCGGAATCGACAACAGCACGACGGCAAGCGGACGGATCATGGTCATGGCTCCGGTTGGGTGGCGAACTCGGCGATCCGTGCGCGGTAATGCCGCAGTTCCTCGATGGAATCGCGCACGTCGCTGAGCGCGGTATGTGCGGAGTCCTTGTGCAGCCCGCCCAGCACCTGCGGCGCCCAGCGCCGCGCCAGCTCCTTGAGGGTGCTCACGTCGAGATTGCGATAGTGGAAGAAGCGTTCCAGCTCGGGCATGCAACGGTGCAGAAAACGGCGGTCCTGGCAGATCGAATTGCCGCACATCGGCGACGCCTTCGCGCCGACCCACGTCTGCAGGAAGGCCAAGGTCCGCTGTTCGGCTTCGCGCATCGGCACGCCCTGCTCCAGCACCCGCTGCCACAGGCCCGACTTGCGATGCTGGTTGCGGTTCCAGTCGTCCATCGCTTCCAGCGTGGCCAGATCGTGGGTGATGGCGAACTCGGGGCCTTCGGCCAGCACGTTGAGCTGGGCGTCGGTGATCACGGTGGCGATCTCGATCACCGAGTCGCGATCGGTGTCGAGGCCGGTCATTTCCAGGTCGATCCAGATCAGGCGGCCTTCGCTCGGCAGGGTCTCGTTCGTCGGTGTCGTCGCCATACGGCTCGCATCAATGGGCGTGAAGCCGCATCATAGCCCAGCCTTCCCCGTCGACCCATGCGCATGGCGCTGCCGCTCTCGTTCGACCACCACTCCATCCTCGGCGCGATGCTGGCGCCGGCCCTGTTGATGGCCGCGACCGGCTCGCTGCTGGTCTCGGCCAATGCCCGTCTGGCGCGCGTGGTCGACCGGCTGCGCGCGCTGATCGTGGCCTGGGAAAAGGACGCCCCCGACCGCGCGGAACGCGACACCCAGATCGCGCGCCATCGCCATCGCGCGGCGCTGGTGCTGCGTGCGTGCCGGCTGCTGTACGCGGCACTGGGCGCGTTCGTCGGCACCAGTCTCGGTCTGGCCGCGGACGTGCTTCTCGGCTTCCGGCTGGATGCGGTGCCGACCGTGCTGGCGGTGATCGGCATGCTGTGCCTGCTCGGCGCGAGTCTGGCGATGGGCCGCGAAGTCGGGCTGTCGGTGCGGAGTTTCGACGAAGAGCTCGATCAGGAAATGGCGCGCCGTCGCGGTTGAGGCGCAAGCCTCGCCCTGGTCACAGCGGCGGTTTGCCGCGTTTGCGCCGGAAATAATTGGTGAGCATGGCGCCGGCCTCGTCCGCCAGCAGCCCGCCCTGCACTTCGACGCGATGGTTGTGGCGCGGGTCGGTCAGCAGATCGAACACGCTGCCGGCGGCGCCGGTCTTGGGATCGGCCGCGGCATACACCACGCGCGCGACGCGGGCATGCACCGCTGCCATCGCGCACATCGCGCAGGGCTCCAGGGTGACGTAGAGCGTGCAGCCGATCAGGCGATGATTCGCGAGCGCGCGGCCGCCTTCGCGCATCGCCACGATCTCGGCGTGCGCGCTGGGATCGTGATCGCCGATGTTGCGGTTCCAGCCTTCGCCGACGACGCGGCCATCGGCCGCCACCAGCACCGCGCCGACCGGGATTTCGTCGTGTTCCCGCTCGGCGCGTTCGGCCAGTGCCAAGGCGTGGCGCATCCAGCGTTCATCGTCTGCGGACGGGATCAAGCGGAGCTCCGGCGGTGTTCGGACGTACAGTGCGCATTGTCGCCCGGCATGTCCCGCTTCGCCATCGCCGGCTGCGGCGCGGACCCGCGGCTCCGACCCCGCGGCGCGGTCTCAGTTGCCGGTAATGACCGTTCTCGTCGTACTGCCCAGCACGAAGACGTGGCCCTTCGCGCGGATCAGCACCTCGGTGCCGCTGCTCGAGGACGAGAACGCCTCGCCGAGCCGCATCGATGCACGCAGCTTCACCGTCGCCTGCCGTCGATCTTCCGACAACTCGATCGATTCGATCGTGAATTTCATGTCCGGCTCGACGCCGAGCGATTTGACCAGCGCTTTCAGGGTCAGCGTCGAATCGCGGATCGCCGCGCAGGCCTCGCGCTCGCCCATCGTGAAGGTTTCCTCGCCTTCCGGGGAACGCACGACATCCACGCCCCGGTAGGCACGATGCAGCGCCGCGCACTGCGTGCCGGCGTCGAAGCTGCGAAGGGCGTTGATCTGTTTCTGGTAATGCGCGTGGACGATGTCCTCGTCCAGTTGCGACTGCGTTCCCCGGTAATAACTCATCCCGTGCCTGATCGCGAGAAAACCGACGATCACCGCCACGCCGAGCGCGACGTTCTTCCAGGTGCTTTTCGACTCCATTTCCCTCTCCTGCCGCCCCTTCCGGAACGACGCTGCAGAACACCGATCCGGCAACCGATCCGTCAGCGGACCGAAACCGTGCTGCGCGTATTGGTGAACGTGCTGTAGACATTCCCCCAGCGCCGGACCAGCGTCTCCGTGCCGGTGGTGCTGACGGACAACTGTTTGCCGACGCGCATCGAGGCGCGGATCTTCACGTTGGCTTCCTTGCGATCGGGCGACAGTTCCACCGATTCGATCGTGTACTTGAACTCGGGTTCCAGCTTCGTGGCCGCGACGATCTTCTTCATCATCTTCATCGATTCCCGCGTCGCATCGCAGGCCTGCGCCTGATTCATGATCGTGCGCTCTTCGCCTTGCGGAGTCTTGAGAACATCGACGCCGCGATAGTCCTTGTCCATCATCGCGCACAGGGTCTTCGCGTCGAACATCCGGGTCGCGTTGATGCTTTCCTGGTAATGCGCGTAGACGATGTCCTCGTCCAGTTTCGTCATCTGGATCCGGACCACGTGATACCCCGCGAACAGCAGCAGCATCGAGACCACGCCCGCGATGTTGCGGGGGGTGATGCGGAAGAACTCCCTGGCGTCCATCATTCCCACTCGATCGTTGCGGGCGGTTTGCCCGAGATATCGTAGACCACCCGCGAGATCCCGCGCAGTTCGTTGACGATCCGGCGCGAGACGACATCGAGGAACTCGTACGGCAGGTGCGCCCAATGCGCGGTCATGAAGTCGATGGTCTCGACCGCCCGCAGCGCGATCACCCATTCGTAGGCGCGGGCGTCGCCGACCACGCCCACCGACTTCACCGGCAGGAACACCGCGAACGCCTGGGACGTCTTGTCGTACCAGCCCGACTTGCGCAGCTCGTCGATGAAGATGGCGTCGGCGCGGGCCAGCAGCTCGGCGTATTCGGCCTTCACCTCGCCCAGGATGCGCACGCCCAGGCCCGGGCCCGGGAACGGGTGCCGGTAGACCATCTCGCGCGGCAGGCCCAGTTCGACGCCGATGCGGCGCACCTCGTCCTTGAACAGCTCGCGCAGCGGCTCCACCAGGCCCAGCTTCATGTGCTCGGGCAGGCCGCCGACGTTGTGGTGGCTCTTGATGACGTGGGCCTTGCCGGTCTTGCTGCCGGCCGACTCGATCACGTCCGGGTAGATCGTGCCCTGCGCCAGCCACTTGGCGTTCTTCAGCTTGTTCGACTCTTCCTCGAAGATCTCGACGAACAGATTGCCGATAATCTTGCGCTTCGCTTCCGGGTCGGTCACGCCGGCGAGCGCGTCGAAATAACGGTCGGCGGCGTTCACGCGCACGACCTTCACGCCCATGTGCTCGGCGAACATCGCCATCACCTGATCGCCTTCCCTCCAGCGCAGCAGGCCGGTGTCGACGAACACGCAGGTCAGCTGTTCGCCGATCGCGCGATGCAGCAAAGCTGCGACCACCGAGGAATCGACGCCACCGGAGAGACCGAGGATCACTTCATCGGAACCCACCTGCGCGCGGACGCGCGCGATCTGGTCGTCGATGATGTTGGCCGCCGTCCACAGCGCGCGGCAACCGCAGATGTCCAGCACGAAACGGCGCAGCAGGGTCTCGCCCTGCTTGGTATGGGTGACCTCCGGATGGAATTGCACGCCGTACCAGCGCCGCGCTTCGTCGGCCATCGCGATGATCGGCACGCTGTCGGTGCGGCCGGTAACCGCGAAACCGTCGGGCAAGCGGGTCACGCGATCGCCGTGACTCATCCACACGTCGAGACCCTGGCGGCCCGGATGATCGGTGAGCGCGCCGAGCAGCCTGTCGTCGCCGGTCACTTCGACTTCGGCGTAACCGAATTCGCGGTGATGCCCGCCTTCGACCATGCCGCCGAGCTGCATCGCCATCGTCTGCATGCCGTAGCAGATGCCCAGCAGCGGCACGCCGCTGTCGAACACGGTCTGCGGCGCGCGCGGTGAGCCGTCCTCGGTGGTTGATTCCGGCCCGCCCGACAGGATGATGCCCTTCGGGTTGAACGCCGCGATGTCGGCCGGATCGTGGTCCCAGGCCCAGATTTCGCAGTAGACGCCGATCTCGCGGATGCGCCGCGCGATCAGCTGCGTGTACTGCGCGCCGAAGTCGAGGATGAGGATTTTATCGCTATGAATGTCGGTCATGTCCCATCTATCGCTGCATTTGCTCATTAAGGGCCAACATAAGATCCGCCAAATCTTCTTTTACCAAGGAAGATATCGATTCAAGTTCTTCCAAAAATTCATGTTCGTAACGATCACCGACCGCTTCAGCGAGTTGTGCAACACACCGCTGGGCAAGACCAACCACTTCTTTCAGCTGATTTGGAGTAATTGCAACTTTTCGAAAAACATCCTCGGGAGAAGATGCACTACTACGGTGCGCATAAACTTCGTTTCTCAAAGCGAAGACCTTTTGAACTATTGGCCAATTCGACTTGATTTCCGACCTGATCTGCATCTCAAGCTGTGAATTAGCTCCCGGAAACGACCTCAAAAGCGTTTCAATTGAAACGGTATCGCCCTGTTTCCGCTTCTCGAATAACTGATGCGCGATTACTGTCGCACTTAACAGCAGCGAACGACTTGCTGTAGAAAAGAACGCATCGTACCGTTCACTCGGTGCGCCGAATGAAGCCTTGTTGTCTCGATTGACGAGCGACCACCATGCTTCATAGCAGTAGGTAAGCTCCACGACACTTTCAAGAGCTTGAGATGTCAAGTTAAGTGGCCGCATCGAAGCAATCATCGATTAGATCAAGCGCCCTTACCCCATGCGGTAATTCGGCGGTTCCTTCGTGATCTGCACATCGTGCACATGGCTTTCGCGCTGCCCCGCGCCCGTGACCTTCACGAACGACGGCTTCGTGCGCATCTCTTCGATCGTCGCGCAGCCGACGTAGCCCATCGTCGCGCGCAGGCCGCCGGCGAGCTGATGGACGACGTTGCCCAGCGGGCCGCGATACGGGACGCGGCCTTCGATGCCTTCGGGCACCAGTTTGTCGGCATCGCTGGCGTCCTGGAAATAACGGTCTTTCGAGCCCTTCTCCATCGCGCCCAGACTGCCCATGCCGCGGTAGCTCTTGTAGCTGCGGCCCTGGAACAATTCGGTTTCGCCCGGTGCTTCCTCGGTGCCGGCGAACAGGCCGCCGATCATCACCGTCGACGCGCCGGCGACGATCGCCTTGCCGATGTCGCCCGAGTAGCGGATGCCGCCGTCGGCGATCAGCGGGATGCGGTCCTGCAGCGCTTCGGCGACCATCGACACCGCGGTGACCTGCGGCACGCCGACGCCGGCCACGATCCGGGTGGTGCAGATCGAACCCGGACCGACGCCGACCTTCACCGCATCCGCACCGGCGTCTTCCAGCGCGCGCGCGGCGTCGCCGGTGACGATATTGCCGCCGATGACCTGCAGCGTCGGGAAGGTTTTCTTGGCCCAGGACACGCGATCGATCACGCCCTGCGAGTGGCCGTGCGCGGTGTCGACGATGATCACGTCCACGCCCGCGTCCACCAGCGCTTCGATGCGCGCTTCGGTATCGCCGCCGACGCCGACCGCCGCGCCCACCAGCAGGCGTTCGCTGGCGTCGTAGGCGGCGTTGGGGTTGTCGCGCTTCTTCTGGATGTCCTTCACCGTGATCAGGCCGCGCAGCTCGAAGCCGTCGTTGACCACCAGCACCTTCTCGATGCGGTGCTTGTGCAGCAGTTCCAGCACTTCTTCGTCCGAAGCGCCTTCGCGCACGGTGATCAGCCGGTCCTGCTTGGTCATGATGTGACGCACCGGATCGTCGAGCTTCTTCTCGAAGCGCATGTCGCGGCCGGTGACGATGCCCACCAGTTGTCCGCCGTCGACCACCGGCACGCCGGAAATGTTGCGGGCGCGGGTGAGTTTCAACACATCGCCGATGGTGGCGTCGGGACCGACGGTGAAAGGCTCGCGGATGACACCGGCCTCGAAATTCTTGACCTTGGCCACCTGCGCGGCCTGCAGTTCGAGAGTGAGGTTCTTGTGGACGATGCCGATGCCGCCGAGCTGCGCCATCGCGACCGCGAGACGCGCTTCGGTGACGGTGTCCATCGCCGCCGAAACGATCGGCAGATTCAGGCGCAGGTTTCGGGTGAGCCGGGTGGCGAGGGAGACGTCCTTGGGCAGGACGGTGGAATGCGCGGGGACGAGGGAGACATCGTCGTAGGTGAGCGCTTCAGCCTGGATACGGAGCATGGCCGGTCCGGAGGGGAAGAAGCGCGTCATTGTAACCGGCGGCGCCCCCGTAGGAGCGGCTTCAGCCGCGATCGGCCAAAAAGATCGGGTCTGAAGGCCCTCCTACGACGGAATTCCAGCGGCCTCGGCCGCCTCGATCGTGTTCTGCATCAATGTGGCCACGGTCATCGGCCCCACCCCGCCCGGGACCGGGGTGATCCAGCTGGCGCGCTCGGCGGCGGCCTCGAACTGCATGTCGCCGACCAGGCGGCCGTCGTCGAGACGGTTGATGCCCACGTCGATCACCACCGCGCCCGGCTTCACCCATTCGCCCGGGATCAGGCCCGGCCGGCCCACGGCCACGACCAGAATGTCGGCCTCGCCGACGTGCCGACGCAGGACATCCGCCGGGGTGAACTTGTGGCAGCTGGTGACGGTGCAGCCGGCAATCAGCAGCTCCAGCGCCATCGGCCGGCCGACATGGTTGCTCACCCCGACGATCGTCGCGCTCTGGCCGCGCACCGGCCGGTCGGTATAGGCCAGCAGCGTGGTGATGCCGCGCGGCGTGCACGGGCGCAGCCCGAACTGGCGCAGGGCCAGATGGCCGACGTTTTCGGGATGGAAGCCGTCCACGTCCTTGCGCGGATCGATGCGATGGATCAGCCGGGTGGCGTCGGGAATGCCCGGCAGCGGCAACTGCACCAGGATGCCGTGCACCGCCGGATCGGCGTTCAGGCGGTCGATCAGCGCCAGCAGCTCGGCTTCGGATGTCCCGGCCGGCAGATCGAAATCGAAAGCGCGGATGCCGACCTTCTCGGCCGCACGGCGCTTGTTGCGCACGTAGGACTGCGACGCCGGGTCGCTGCCGACCAGCACCACCGCCAGGCCTGGGCGCGTCCCGCCGGCAGCCACGCGGGCGTCGACCCGGGTCTTGAGGTCGTCCAGCAGGCGGTCGGCGATGCGTTTGCCGTCGAGAATCTTGGCGGTCATGCGGCTGCGGGCGGTCGTGGAGGCCGCGCATTATCGCCGATCGCCCACGGCAGATGGCCGGCGACCCACGCGGCGTTCGCGGTTTTCGCCGAGGCCTGCGACCATGGCGGCACCACATTCCGACAACCCCGACAACCCCCGCCGACCGCCCATGGACATGCCGACCGACCCGCAGACCGTCACCGAACTCGAAGCCGCCGCCTACCGCCGCCTCCGCGACCATCTCATGCGCGAACGCGCGGATGTGCAGAACATCGACCTGATGATCCTCGCCGGCTTCTGCCGCAACTGCCTCGCGGACTGGTATCGCGAAGCGGCGGCGGAACGCGGCATCGCGCTGGACAAGAATGCCGCCCGCGAAGCGGTCTACGGCATGCCGTTCGATGCATGGAAGGCGCAGCACCAGAAGGACGCGACGCCGGAACAGCTGGCTGCGTTCGAGGCCGCACGGAAACGGCATTCGTAAACGTCATGCGTCCTGTTCTGATCATCGTCGTCGTGGTCGCATCGCTCGGCTATGCGGGCCTGTGCTGGTTCCTGCACGCGCAGCAGCGCGAGATGATCTATTACGGCGGCTTCACCGCGGTCGATCCTGCTGACACCGATTTCGCGCTGAAACGCCCGGACGCGACCCTGCGCGGCTGGCTGGTGAATCCCGACGGCCGCGCGCCGATCCTGTATTTCGGCGGCAACGCCGAGCGCATCGAAGCGAATCGCGAAGACTTCGCGCGGCTGTTTCCGGGCCGCAGCGTCTATCTGCTGGCATACCGCGGATACGGCGCCAGCGACGGCGCGCCGTCGGAGGCCGCGATCGTGGGCGACGCGGTGGCGCTGTTCGATCACGTGCAGGCGCGGCATCCGGGCGAACCGATTTCGGTCGTCGGCCGCAGTCTCGGCAGCGGCGTCGCCAGCCAACTCGCCGCGCGTCGCCCGCTGGCGAAGCTCGCGCTGATCACGCCGTTCGACAGCATGGTCGGCGCGGCGAAGGCGCACTATCCGATCTTCCCCGTGGGCTGGCTGCTCGACGAACGCTACGAGTCGATGAAGGCCCTGCGCACGTTCGAACGACCGGTGCTGATCGTGCATGGCGGCCGCGACGAGATCGTGCCGGAGGCGAACACGCTGCGATTGATCGCGGCGTTGCCGAAGCCGCCGCGGGTTCTGCGCATCGCGGCGGCGGACCACAACGACATCGCGATGCGCGCTGAATACGCGCAGGCGTTATCGGGCTTCATGCACTGATCGCGTCGATGCATTTCGGCTGCGGGCATATCGCACGCAGGCACGACGCACGGCGCCGCGCCATCCCCCGTTCGGGGTAGTCCCTCCCACCTAGGACGACCGACCTACGACAGCCGGCCTAGGCGAAAGACCTTAGGGCGAAGATGCGATACCCATCGCGATCGCTCAAGCCTAGTGTCCCAGCGCAGATCGTTCGCCCAGTCGGGCGGACGACACGCAGGGAGACGGCCATGACGCATCCGCAGGTCAATGCAGGCAGTGCCGCCGATGATGGCGATGCCTACGACGCACCGCTCGGCTACGACCAGGGCGACGACGCGTTCGACGAAGGCGAAAGTTACGACGAGGCCGACGCCGGTTACGAGAGCGAAGGCTACGACGACGAAGGCGATGCCCACGACGCATCGCTCGGCGACGCGTTCGACGGCGATGAATTCGATGGCGATGCGGCCGATGATCTCGACGGCCTCGCGGTCGACGAACTCGACGCTTACGACGATGCGATGCTCGACGAGGCCGGCATTGGCCTGCCCGCACCCGCGCAGGCCAACGCCGCGTGGTCCGCGTTCGAAGCCGAACTCGCCGATTCGCTGGATGTCGACGGTACCGACGAATTCCTCGGCAGCGTGCTCGGCGGCTTTTCGCGGGTGGCCAGCGGCCTCGCGCGCAATCTCGGCCCCGCCGCCGGCATGGCCTCGCGTCTCGGCGCCCATGCGCGCACGGCGGGACGCTATGCCGGGCAGGCCAGCCGACTGGCCAGCGCCGGATCGATGTTGGCGCAGCGCCTCGGACACCCGGGCATCGCGCAGCATCTGCAGCGTTTCGGTCAGATCTCGCGCGGCGCGGGCCGGGTCGCGGGCGGCGTCGGCGGCGCATTCGGGGGTGCCGCAGGCATTCCGGGACATCTGCGCAACGCCGCGCAGGTCGCCGGCCGCGCCGCCGCGCACCAGAACCCGCTGTCCGAACTGCTCGCGCAGATCGGCCGACTCAGCGCCGACGGCGCCGACGATTTCGAGGCCTTCGATGCGATGGCCGATCTTTACGAAGACGGCGTCGACGCCGCGCTGCCGGCTGCGGTCGGTCTGGCCGCGCGTCTGGCCGCGCGCGCGCTCGGCAACCAGAACCTCGCGCGGCTGTCGCCCGATGCGCGTCGCGGCTTCGTCCGCGGCATCAGCGCGGCCGCGCGGCATCTGATCCAGGGCGCCGGCCCCGCCGGCGTGCGCGCTCTGCCGCGGATCGCGGCGTCCAGCGCGCAGGCCGCGCGCAGGCAGCGCACCCCGCCGCAGCGCATTCCGAATCAGGTGGGCCGTACTGCGACCCGCGCGGCGCGCAGCGTCGCACGGCGACCGCGCGCGGTGAACCGATTGTCGAGGCCGATGTCGCCGTCGACCGCCTCGACGCCCGGCGCCGCGCGCCCGGCCGGCGTCGGTCGCGGCGTGCCGACCGTGACCCGCGGCTCCGCACGTCGTTACGTCCTTCACGGCCCCGTCGAACTGACGATCCGGCCGCTTTAGCCGGTCGTCGAACAACGGCCTGCCGGGGAGCAGCGCAAGCCCCTGCTCCCTCCCACTCCGCAGCAAGAGGAAACCGTCATGGAAAGCTATGAAAACGACGCGTTGGACGACCTGATGTACGACAGCGCCGAGAGTCCCGCCGGAGCCGCCACTGCGTTCGACGACGAATTCGACGCCTACGACGAGTTCGACGAAGGCGACGATGAGTTCTTCGGCACCATCGCCCGCGGCATCGGCGGCCTGCTCGGCGGCGGCGGTGGCCGTCGGCGCGGCGGTCGTCCCGGCGGCGCCGCGTCCGGTGGCGGCGGCGGCCCGCTCGGCGGCCTCGGCAACATCCTCGGCGGTCTGCTCGGCGCCGACGAATACGACGAGCTCGACGAGGGCGACGACTTCGATGCCTACGACGAATTCGACGAGGGCGATGAATTCGATGAGGTCGACGAGTACGACGAAGTCGATGAGTACGACGAATTCGACGAGGGCGACGAACTCGACGCCGCCGACGAGATGGTCGCCGATGCGCTGGATGCCGGGGACACCGACGAATTCCTCGGTCGTCTGCGCAACATCGCCGGCCGCGTCGCCCGCGGCGTCGGCAGCGTGGCGCGCACGGTCGCGCCGATCGCGAGCATGATCCCGCTGCCGCAGGCGCAGCTGATCGGTCGTCTGGCCGGTGCGGCCGGCCGGCTGCTGGCCGACGGCGCCGACGAATTCGAGGCCTACGACGAAATGATCGACAGCCTCGACGAGGACGAGATCGATGCCGCCGCGCCGCTGATCGCAGGTCTCGCGCTGCGCCGCGCCCTGCCGGCGGTCGCGCGGATGGCCGCGCCGGCACGCCGCCAGGTGGTGCGCGCGGCGGCCCAGGCGGTCCGCGGTGCGGTGCGTGCGCAGGGCCGTCCGGCCGCACGCGTGGTGCCGCGCGCGATCGCGGTCGCCCGCCGCGTCGCCCGTCAGCGTCGCGCCCCCGCGGGCCGCGTCGTGCCGCAGGTGGTGCGTCGCGTCACCGCAAGCGCGGTGCGTCGTCCCGCCGCCGCACGCGCCCTCGCCCGCCCGCTGGTGCCGCGCGCGCGTCGCGTGGTGCCGCAGCGTCGCGCCGTGGTCACGGTCCGCCGCGCCGCCGCGCCGGTGCGTCGTCGGGTGGTACCGGTGGTGCGCGCGATCCGCCGCCGCACCGGTCCGCCGGTCATCGCCCGTCCGGTCGTCGGTGGCGCCATCGGCGGTACCGTCGCCGGTCGCTGCAACTGCCCGCGTCACGGCCGGCGCGTGGTCAACGTGGCCGGTCCGACCACGATCCGCGTGCGCTGCCGCTGAACCGTCCAGCCCCCCGCTCCACACGCGCGTCCCGGCGCCGGCCGGGACGCGGCCCGCGCCGCCATCGAGGGTCGCTTTCCTGGACCAGACGGAGTTTCCCATGCCCGCACGCAACGCCCGAGAGTTTCTGCGCGTGAAGGTCCGCGGCCTGGCGGCGCGTCTGCGTCGCCTCGGCAGGATCGACAACGCCTTCGTCGGCCTGCGTCCGCAGGACATGACCCACGCCCCGTCGCGGGCGCATTTCGAAGCGGCGAACCAGCGCCTGGCCAAGGTCGAAGACCAGATCCGAAGCCGTTTCGACGATGTCCGCGCATCGGTCGAGAACGCGCCGATCCAGCGCGTGCTGGTCGACATCGCGCTGGTCGAACGCGAACTCGATCGCGCGCGCCGTCTGTTCGGCATGTTCTTCGAAGTCTTCGCGCAGCGCGGCACCAGCTTCGCCGCGGCGCTCGCCGCGCACGATGCGATCGCGCAGGATTGTTATCAGGCGATCCGCGGCGCCGCGCCGCGGGTGTTCCGCGGCGCCCTGCTGAAACCGGTCTGCTACATGGAACACGGGTATTCGCCGGCGACGATGCGGCGCGGCGTATCGCTGGGGCGCCTGCTCGGCGAGGCCAATCCCTTTCCGCTGATCCGCATTCCGTGGGATCGGGATCATCCGTGGCAGGCGGTGTTCCTGCACGAAGTCGCGCACAACCTGCAGGCCGATCTCGGCATCTGGCAGGAAAACCGGCAGGCGGTGGTGCGGCGGATCATCGGCCAACTGCGCCAGCCGTTCCTCGCCAGCACCTACGGCCGCTGGCACAAGGAAATCTGGGCCGATCTCGCCGCGCTGTGCCTGGGCGGGCCCGCGGCGGCGTGGGGCATGGCCGAGTTCCTCGCGCATCCGGCGCCGCGCACGATGACCTTCCGCCCCGGCGGCGCGCATCCCACCGCCTTCCTGCGCGTGCAGATCCTCGCCGAAATGCTGCGTCGACAGGGCTTCGGCGACGACGCCGCGCGGCTGGAACGGATCTGGGGAACGATGTACCGGCCGGAACGCGGGCATCGCATGCCCGGCAGTCTGCTGAGCAGCGCGCGCCACGTGATTCCGCACGTCGTCGACGAGACCATGTTCCAGACCCGACGCAATCTCGCGCAGCGGGCGGTCGCCGACATCATTCCCTTCGACCGCAGCCATCAGGCCGCGATCCTGCGCGCCGCACGGTTGCTGGAACAGCGACGCACGGATCGCATCGACATTCCGCCGCGGCATCTGCTCAGCGCCGCGAGCTACGCGCTCGCCGGCGGCCGCGTCAGCCCGAGGCAGCTCGCCGACGACGTCACCGGTCGCCTGAACGAGGAAACCCGCAGTGCGCGCGTCGCCGCACGCCAGCCGGCGCGCGAGACCGTCGCCGCATGACGGCCGTTCCACGGATCGCATTCGAGTCAGCGTTCTGAGTCCACCAGGAGATAGAACATGTTCAACACCAAACCAGATCCGCAATACGATCCCGCCGGTGGCGGCCGTTCGGGCACGCCCTCGAAGGCGAAGCTCGCGCTGGACAACCTGTTGCGGCGCGAGCTGCGGGTCGGCGATCCCCACAACCCGCAACAGGTGGCGAAGGCGCTGCTCGACCGCTATCAGTCCGAGCCGCGCGCCCGCGGCATCCAGAGCGAAGCCGAAGGCATGCCGTTCCTGCGCAGCGCGCCGCGCTTCGTGCAGGCGGCGCCGGACAACACCGCGACCAGCGTCGACCTGAAGCAGGCGATGAGCGATGTCGACAAGGATCTCGACAACCTCGCCCGCAACAATCTGCTCAAGGACATCGACGCCGAACTCGGCGGCTGGTCCGACGGCATCCGCAACGCCAGCCAGGAAGCCATCAACGCCGCGCGCTTCGGGCTGGACCCGCGCAACCGCGACCGTGCGATCGGCATGCGCCGCACGCTGGGCGATTACGCGCGGCTGGCGCGACTGGTGGGTTCGCTGAACCCATCGGCCACCTACGAATTCCGCAGTCTCGCCCAGAGCATCGACGAGGTCTGTGCGGTGATCCTGGTGATGCTGGGCGAAAGCCTGGCCAACAACGGCTTCGCCGGCGGACGCTTCCTGCTGCAGGCGCCGTTCACCGAAATGCAGACCCGCCGCGATGCCTGCATCCACTCGCTGCAGAACCTGCTCGGCAGTCTGTCCTATCAGAACGCGCCGAACGAATGGCCGCGCGGCATCGATGCGTATCGCCGGCTGTTCGATGCGCTGGAAGCGCAGGGGCAAGGCGATCTGCGCGCCCTGATGACCGAGCCCGAGCTGATGCGGGTGCTCGACGATCTGGTGCGCCGCGCCGCCCACGGCAGCGCCGAAGGCCTGCGCGCGCTGGGCTCGACCGCGCAGATCGAACTCAACCGCGTCTACCGGCTGATCAACTTCGGTTACAGGCTTGTCGATCCCGAATCGCCGCCGCTGACCTCGTTCCTGGAATCGCTGCGGCTGTTCGCGGACGGCTTCGGCCAGGCCGGCGGCTCGCGCCTGCTGCGCGTCGCGCGCCCACCGATCGTGTTCTATGGCCTGTACGGCATCGAGGAAGAAGCCGCGGCCGACCGCCGCATCATCAACCTCACGGTCGCGCGCGGCCGCCTGGCGAGTCAGATCGATTGTCTGGCGCGCTGCGCCTGCGACGACATCGGCTGCCAGGTCATGCTGGACAAGATTCTCTACGACGTCGATCGCGCGCTCGATCTGTACGCGGTCGGCAGCACCGATCTCGGATTGCCCGAAATCCGCGCCGCGTCCTACAGCTACCTGATCGAGGCGTTCCTCTCGCTGGAAAGCAACGAGATCGATCCGCAGACCCTGCAGAATCTGCCGTACTGCCCGAACCTGCCGACGGCCCTGACGGCGACGCTCGAAACGATCGTCGGCGAACTGCGGCCGCGCAGCGATACCGACGCCAACTGGGACACCACGCTGACCCGCTTCGAGCAGCGGCGCACGACCAACGAACCGGTGACCGGCAGCACGTTCCGCTTCACCGACATCCTGCACCAGGAACTGTGCCTGCAGTTGCAGTCCGAACGTCGCTGGGAGGCGCTCGCCGACCAGATGAGCTCCAACTGCACCCCGATGTCGACGCTGTTCGGTGAAGAAGGCGCATTGGTGGTGATGCTGGAGAACGCGATGGCGCTGGCGGTCGATGGCATCGCCGCCGGCATCGTCGACACCGACTGCGGCTTCGACGGCCCGGATATCCCGGCGCATTTCGAAACCTCGCTCGACACGATCGCGCAGGACCGCCAGCGCTTCGGCGGTGGTCCCGCGCCGCAACCGCCGATCGGCCCGTGATCCATTCCGGCGCGATCGGCCCAGCGCGATCCGTCCGACGCGATTCCGTCCAACGCGACCCCGTCCGCGCCCCCAATCAGGAGAACACCATGTCACTCACGGTCCAGTTCCTACAGCAACAGTCGCCGGCGCAGGCCGTGCCGGAGGCGGATGCGGAGATTCCCTGCGGATTGCGCCGGATCGAACGCGGCGGCAAGGCGCCGCGCCGCGCCGTGCGGATCCGCGCCTGCGTGCCGCCTCCGCCGCCACCGGCCGAAAGCGCGCAACTCGCCCTCTCCGCTTTCGTGCCCTATGTCGGAAGAAGCGTGCTGCACAAGCGGATCCACGCCAACAACATCGCCGCGATCGGCAAGATGCTCGCCCTGCAGCAACAGGCGACGGAGCAGACCCGGCAGACCGTCATCCTGCGCCAGCAGACGGACGCGCATGTGCAGATCGCGGCGGCGACCGAAAGCATCGCGAAGCAACGGCCGAACCGTCCCGATCCGGGCAACTTCGACCCCGCCCTCAACCACGCCCAGTTCTCGCTCATCGCCGACGTCGTCGCGGTCGCCGCGCACGTGATGGACAAGCGGGCGGTCGATGCCGAGAGCTTCCTCAACGACAAACTGAACCTCAACACCGCGCCGTTGATCCGGGAAGTGGAAGGGCTGCTGGCGGCCTACAAGCTCGAAGCCGCGCTCAAGACCTTCCAGGCCGCGGTCGACGGCGACGTCTTCGACAGGTTCGTGAATAGCGGCGAACTGGCGTCGCCGGCGGTCTACGCCGAGATCAATCGCCGCGCCGGCTATCTGCTGGCGACGATGCTGCTCATCGCCGGCGAAGACTTCGGCGACGGCATCGATCCCGGCGATTGGCCCGAGACCGGCGACATCGTCGATGACGGCCAGGGCATCGCCTCCGCCCCGGCGGCGCCGGCCCAGGCCGCCGCACCCGCTCGCGTCGCGAAGCGCGCGAAAAAGATCGCCACCCCTCGCAGCAAGCGTTGATCGAGGAGAACCAACATGAGTTTCCAGACACACGAAACGATCCAGCGGCTGTGGGAAACCTTCCTGCGCGAGCAGTTGGACAAATTGCCGCAGGGCGAACGCCAGGCCTATGAGGTCGAATTCGAACAGCGCCTCGGCGATCTGCTGCGTTCGTCGACGCCCGGCGCGCGCGGCGAACAGGGCATTCTCGACCTGGTCGGCCTGGGCACGAAGGGGCCGGTCGATTTCGCCGACATCAGCTATCCGTACATCGAGCCGGATTTCGACGATGCGGTCATTCCCAGCCAACTGCACGCCGCGGCCGAGCTGTACTACAGCTGGCAGCACGAACGCATGAAAGTGTTCGAAGTGGTCGAAGTGCTGCAGCGGCTGTTCCGCCTGGGCAAGATGCGCGTGCAGCGCGGCCCCGGCGCGCAGGGCCTGTACCGCCTCGACAAGCTGCGTCCGCTGCGCTACACCAAGCAGGACCGCATGATCGCGTATCGCCGAGCCTTCAATTACGGCAATGCGCAGGTGCCGGCGGGCGCGGTGGTCAACCGCAACTTCCATCGCCAGATGGTCGGCTTCATGGTCTCGATCAGCCAGTATTTCCGCGACATGCTGATCGGGGAAGTGATCCGCGGCGGCCAGCTCATCGACCAGCGGCCCTTCGGCAGTATCGCCACCATCCAGCGTATCGGTCTGGACATGCGCTACGCCCTGGATCGCAGCACCTACGGCAACATCTTCTCGCTGGCGATGGAGGTCGGCCACTATCTGGTGCAGGTGCTGGAAATCCTCGATACGCCGGACATCAAGAAGGCATTCGACGCCAACACCAAGTGGGACGTGATCGAAATCGTCTCCAACCGCCACCTCGGCGGTACCGCCGAACCGTCGCAGCGCGCGAAGATGGCGGAGAGCGGTCGCCGCATCCTGAAGTTCGCGGCCGACAACGATTTCAAGACCGTGACCGATCCGATCCTGTTCCAGTCGACGATCCGTCCGCTCGGTTCGCACGCCGATTCGTGGGTCGCGGCATATCGGATGACACCGGAAGGCCGCGGATTCCCGGGCATCACCCCGGCCCTGCGCAGCGTGCTCGGCAGCGCACAGACGGCGGCCTGAGCGGAATCTCGAGGACAGCACCGGCCGCGTTCATCGCGGCCGGTCGGCAGGCGAACGGCGCGCGCGATGCGCGCGCCGTCCGCGCACACGACGTTCGGTGAACAGGCACCCGCCATGCTCGATCAGGAACTCGAAGTCAGCGTCCGCGCCAAGCGCAACGCCTACGTCGTCGACCCGCTGCTGGCGCTGAGTTCTCCGTACGGCGCGCAACTGGTCAGCCGGCTGTCCGCGTTCGCCGACCTGACCGTGACGCGGACGTTCTGGCAGGCGATCGATTCCAGCGATTACTACCGCCGCGATCCGCTCGGATTCTGGCCGAACGCACTGCGCGAACGCCTCCCCGCCTCGACCGCCGAGGATTTCAATCAGGCGATCACGCTGTGGGAAGACGAACGCCTGCGCACCGACCTGTCGCACTGCCGGCTGCACTGGGTGATCGACAACGTCAGCGAATCGTCGTTTCCCGACGGCACCCGCGCCGACCTGATCGAACGTTACGAAAGCCTGCACCAGGCGCTCACCGCGCGCTCCGATCCCGGCGACGACGCCACCGAAAGCGCCGCCTATTACGGCACGATCGACAGCCTCGCGCTGGCCGCCGCACTGGGCAACGCCTGTGTACTGACGCTGGCGCCGGATCAGCCGCAGGCCTGTCTGTCGCTGGTGTGCGAACACGTGGGCCTGCCGCTGGAGCAACCGCCGGCGGGTGATGCCGAGCTCATCGCGCTGGAACAGCGGCGGCTGCGCGAACTGATCGTCGCCGCCGGCTGCAGTGCCCTGCTCTGGGGCGGCCTGCGCATCGCGGTGGTGCATCCCCTGCTCTACGGCGATCTGCTGTTGCGCAGCGACGCCGACACGCTCGAACCCGGCGACCGACTCGCGCTCGAACACCGCTTCGACTACGTCGAACCGCCGCCCGCGGCGCTCGTCGGCGGCGATCCCTGGCGCGCGGCGCGGCACTTCTGGCACGCCATCTGAGGCGATTCTCCGCCCACCGAGGACACGACCATGCACGCCACCGCGCCCGCCACGCCGCCGCATCGACCGATCGCCGCCAATCCCGCCATCGACGCGCGCGTCACGGACCGCCGGTCCGCACCGCGCATCAACGGCGACGAGTTGGTAGTGGTCAGCGTGAGCGGCCAGATCGCGCATCCGATCGCCCGCGCCAATCCCTATCGCATCGGTTACGACGGCGTGCCGCGGGTGCTGCCCGGTACCGGCGGCATCGTGCTGAACCGTCGCATCGGCGATGCCTGCATCGGCCTGGCGGGCGATCACATCGAACCGGGCGTCGCTCTGCACAACAACGGCCGCGAAGTGGTCGGCCCGCGCGATGGCCCGAACAACGCACTGATGACCTATGCCTGCGTGGGCAACATCGCGGAAGTGCTCAGCGGACGCATGATCGGTCGGCGCGGCGTGGTCACCGGCAAGCACGGCGGCATCAATCACGTGCTGGTGGATTTTCCGACCGACGTGCTGGCCCGGCTCGCCATCGGCGACCGCATCCAGATCCGCAGCCACGGCCTCGGCGCGCGGTTCACCGGTTTCCCCGACCTCGATCTGATGAACTGCGCGCCGCGACTGTTGCGGCACTGGGGGCTGCACGTCCGCGACGGCGTGCTGCAGGTGCCGGTCACGCATCTCATCCCCGCGGTGCTCATGGGTTCCGGCCTGGGCAAGAACACCGCCTGGCGCGGCGACTACGACATCCAGATGTCCGATCGCGCGCTGCGCGCGCGGCATCGCCTGGGCAGCCTGCGCTTCGGCGATCTGGTCGCGATCGTGAATGCGGATACCCGCCGCGGCCCATCGGTGCGCGAGGGACGGGTCACCATCGGTGTCATCGTCCATGGCGACAGCACGGTCAGCGGCCACGGCCCCGGCGTGACGCCGCTGATCACCGGACCCGCGACGCAGCTGCGGCCGTATCGAGACCCCGGCGCGAACATCGCCGCGGTTCTCGGCATCCGTACCCCTGTGCCGCCGAGAGAACAGCCCACCCTGCCCGAACGCGACCGTCGCCGCGCCTGCGTCGCCCGCGAACTGCCGCCGCGGCTGTCGTTCGCTACCGGTGGGCAGGGTGGCGAGTGAAGAAACCGCGTGGCCAGCGGCCCACAAGGCGGCCGGGACGGCCGCCGGCTGCACGGCGCCGCACCGGGCGACGAACGGTGGACGTTCGTTGAAACGAAATCCGTTACCAACGTCACTACACGCGATACGGATGGAGTCCGCTCCAGAGACGGGGACTGGGGGCTTTCCGAGTGGGCGATGGAGCGCCCGCATGCGTCACGCGCCGCGGCTCCGGCCGCTGCCGTGATTTCGCCGCGCCGGTCATGAGCCCAGGACGATGAACACCCGAAAGGACGCCATCGCACCCCCGTCACCGAAACAGGCCATGCCGGCGGCCAGCGCCGTGCTGGCCGAGTTCAACCTCGACAACACGCCGTGTCTGGTCGTCGACGCGGACAGCACGCTGGGCAGGATGCTGGACGCCGATGCCGCCGGCCACCGACTCGGCGGGCTGGATCTCGGCGGACGTCATTACGCGGTGTATACCCGCCCGCTGCCGTCCCGGAACGGCGCGTCCGCCGAGCCCGATCCGCTGGCGTCGCTGACCGCGCGCGAACTGCAGATCGTCCGCCTGGTCTGCCTGGGCTGCGTCAACAAACAGATCGCGGACCGGCTGCGGATCAGCGAATACACGGTCAAGACCTATCTCAAGCAGATCTTCTGCAAGCTCAACGTCCACAGCCGCTCGGCGATGGTGTTCCGCTGCGCGTCCCACGGCATTCCCGCAGTGCCGCATCCCGACGGGTGAAGGCAATGCGAGCCGCATGGCCCGCACCCGCGCACCTCATCGCCTGAGTTTCAACAGCGCGATCCAATGCTTGCGGTTGAGGCTGCAGTCGTCCTCCCGGTTCACCCTGCATTCGCCGCGTTCGGCGCCGACCGCCGGCGGGGAAAACACGCCACGGGCGTTGAGGCGCAATTTGCGCATCGCGACCGCCTGCAGCACGTTGCCGCCGATCACGTACAGCTTGCTGTCGCCATCGAGATCCACGCCGACCACGACATCGCAGTGCGTGCCCAGTTCGCGTCCGCCCCGGTCGAACAGCGCGATCAGATCGCGATGGGTCTTCACCCGGCTTTCTCTCGAATAGCACAGCAGATCGCCGAGTTCGGGCGCCTCGGCGGAGGGCGCCACCAGCCGATACGGCCCGGCCTTGCCTGCATCCGCGTAGGCGGCGCGCAGATAGCCCATGTGGTCCCGCGAAAACGAAAAATCGTTCACGCCGGACACCTTCATGACGTAGGACACGAACGCGGCCGACCAGGGATTGTCGACGATGAAACTTCTGCAGAAGGCCGCGGCCGACCAGGTCGTCGCCTCGGTTCTGCATTCGACCGCACCGTGGATCTTGCCGGCGATCATCTGATCGAGCGCGGGCGTGCCGCTCCAGTAGGTCGCCACCCGCTTCCACGGCGTCGTCCGGTCGAGCAGACGGTCCTGCCCGCCCTCGGCCTCCATCGGATTCCTGCCGTCGCGCCAACCGGCGCGCCCGTCCAGACCGATGAAGGGCGCATGCCAGTCCGCATGCTCCCTGCAGGCGGTCTTCGCGATCTGGATGCCGACCGGGCTGCGCTGCGCATCCGCCGCGGTGAACTCGCAGGGCAATGTCCGCGCTTCGGCCACGCCGCCGCATGCGAGCAGAAGCGCGGCGACGACCGAACGCGAAGAACGATGCTTGCGCATCATCCTGCGCCTCCCGATGTCCGAGCGATGTCGAACGCTGATGCGAACCGCTTCATGCGACGCACGACATCACGCCGGTTGCGCGCAGAACGCGGCATAGTCGATGTAGCCCGGAAACGCGCGACCCGGCGCGCAGAGCGCGCAGTCGGGATCGGCGGCGAGCCGGGTTTCGCGGAAGCGCATCGACAGCGCATCGAACTGCAGCAGCCGTCCGGACAGCGGCATGCCGATGCCGAGGATCAGCTTGAGCGTTTCGGTCGCCTGGATCAGGCCGATCACGCCCGGCAGCACGCCGAGCACGCCGGCCTCGGCGCAGTTCGGCGCGTTCTCCGGCGACGGCGGCTCCGGAAACAGACAGCGATAGCACGGCGCAGTGCCGCGATGACGACCGGCATCGAACACGCTGACCTGGCCCTCGAACCTGTGCACGGCGCCGTAGACCAGCGGCTTGCCCAGCTTCACGCAGGCATCGTTGAGCAGATAGCGCGCCGGAAAATTGTCGGCCCCGTCGACGACCACATCGACGCCGTCGAGCAGACGTTCGACGTTCGCGCTGCCGATGCGTTCGCGCACCGCTTCGATCCGGGTGCGCGGATTGAGCGCGGACAGCGTCGCCGCGGCGGAATCGACCTTCGGACTGCCGATGGCCGCATCGGTATGCAGGATCTGACGCTGCAGATTGCTGCGGTCGACGACATCGTCGTCGGCGATGCGCAGCGTGCCGACACCGGCGGCGGCGAGATAGTAGGCCGCAGGCGAACCGAGCCCGCCCGCGCCGACCAGCAGCACCCGCGCGGCTTCGAGCCTGCGCTGGCCGTCCAGACCGACCTGCGGCAGACGGAGATGCCGCGAATACCGCTCGGCGAAATCATGATCGATGTCGCCGTCGGGCATTGCGACAGGCAGGCCCTCGGCGATCCAGCGCGCGCTGCCGCCGGCGACCGACGTCACGTTCGTGAAGCCCTGCGCGGCCAGCGCCTCGGCGGTGCGCAGCGAGCGCAAGCCGCTCTGGCAGATCAACAGCAGTTCGACGTCGGCATCGGGCAGATGCGCGGCGGCATTCCCGATCAGTTCGCCCATCGCGATCCCGCGCGCGCCCGCGGCCATGCCCAGCGCACGCTCGTGCGCCTCGCGCACGTCGATCAGCACCGCACCGTCGCGCTGGCGTTCGAGCGCTTCGACGGGTGTGCGTTCGGAAATCGTCATCGCTCGATCATCTCCTTCCGAAGCATGCCCGCATCAATACGCCAGCACATCGACCATGCTTCCGGCTTCGAACATGCGCTCGCCTTCGCCCAGCACGATCAGCGCATCCGAATCCGCGGCCGCGCGCATGCGGTGCGAGCCGTCGGCGGGATTCGGTTCGACCCACAAAACGCCGTCGTCGTCGCAGGACAGCCGGCCGCGCAGAAATTCGAGGCGTTCGTGAGTCTTGCGCCAACCGGTGCGCAGACGCGCGCGCAGCCGCGGACGCGGTTCGACGCGGCCCTGCAGGCCATCGAGCAGCGTGCGGCCCAGGGTGAGGTACGTCGCCAGCACCGATACAGGATTGCCCGGCAGGCACAGGAACAGCGCCTCGCCGAGACCGCCGGCGCCGCCCTCCAGCGCGGAATGCGATTCGGCGAGCAGCAGCGGCATGCCGGGCTTCATCCGCACCTTCCAGAAGTGCACCCGGCCTTCGGCCTGCAGCAGCGCGGGCAGATGATCCTTCTCGCCCGCGGACACGCCGCCGCAGGTGAGCACGACATCGAAGGCGTGGCCGGCATGCCGCAGCGCCGAGGCCACGGCTTCGGGTTCGTCCGGCAGCCGCGGCCACGCCACGGGCTCCAATCCATCCGCGCGCAGCAGGCCCATCAACAGTTCGCGATTGCTGTCGTACAGCTCGCCCGGCCGCAGCGGCAGGCCGGGTTCGACCAGTTCGTCGCCGGTGGTGAACACCGCGACCGTCGGCCGACGCACGACCTCGATGCGATCCATGCCCTGCCCCGCGGCCAGCGCGACCCGCGACGGCGTCAACCGTTGACCGGCCGCGAGCAGCGCGTCGCCGACGCGCACATCCTCGCCGGCGCGACGCACGTGCTGTCCGGCCTTCGGCGCCAGGCGCACGCGGACATGGTCGCCTTCGAGAGATGCGTTTTCCTTCATCACCACCGTGTCCGCGCCCGCCGGCAACGGCGCGCCGGTGGTGATCCGCACGCATTCGCCGGGGCCGATGCGCAGATCGCGCACGATACCGGCGAACTGCTCGCCGACGAGCCGCAGCGTGGTTTCGCCGGCATGCGTCGAATGGGAATGATCGGGAGCATCGAGATCGGCATGACGCAGCGCGAAACCATCCATCGCCGAATTGTCGAAGCCGGGCTGGTCGATCGCAGCGTCGACATCGTTCGCCAGGATGCGGCCATGCGCTTTCGCCAGCGCGACGCGCTCCAGCGGCAGGCGGCGATCCGCGGCGACGCGGGCGACGATCGCCAAGGCTTCGTCGAAACCGATGCGGGTTGGAAAGTTCATGGCGATGGCGGCTCCGGGAGCGCGATGCCTGCGGCGCGCAGATCGTCGGGAGTATTGAGATTACCGAAGCGGAACCCGGAGAACACCACCGCCGGCAGATCGAGCCGTTGTCGCAGCCGATGCACCGCGGTCTCGCGCGCGGCGATGGCCGCCGCGCACGCACTACGCAGGGCATCGCGGCGCCACAGCGCCACCAGCGGCTGCGGGCCGTCGTCGTCGACCGCGAACGCGCCGTCTTCGCCGCGCTGCGAGACCAGCGTGCGCAGCAGGCAGTCGTTCGCGCCGACCAGATCCACCGGCAGCGTGAACAGCCAGGGCGTCGCGCAGTCCGCGGCGAGCGCGTCGAGGCCACCGATCGGCCCGAGATCGGGACTGCGATCCGGCACGACACGGAACCCGTGCGCGGCGTGGCGATCGAGATGACGATGGGCCGAGACCAGCAGGCGCCCGTGTTCGCCGGCGAAGCGTCTCGACCAGCGCACGACCTGCGGCACACCGTCACGCGTCAGCCAGGCCTTGTCGGTGCCGCCGAGACGCGAACCGCGGCCGCCGGCGAGCAGGCCGAGGGTGATGTCGTCGGGCTGTATCGACCGCATGATTCAGTGGGAGCGAAGCGCGGAAAAATCGAGAGGCTTTCCGTCCGCGTCCGAAAGCTCCGCGCAATCGACCAGACGATAGATCTCCTGCCATGTGGAACGACAACCTTCGCATCCGACCCACACGGTCAGCCGAGCGCAGGTCGGCTTTGGGATGATCGTCGCGGGTGCGCGATCAATGTCGCGCCCGCCGCACACCGGGCACGCCGAACCATGCGAACGCACATAGGCGTCGATCGCGTCGGTCATTTGTTCCGCTTGGCGTGGCGGATCATCCGCTGGCGCTTCTTGATCTGGCCTTCGGTCAGGACGTTCTTCTTGTCCTTGTACGGGTTCTCGCCCTCCTTGAACACGAAGCGCACCGGCGTGCCGACCAGCTTGAAGCGCTTGCGGAAGAAGTTCTC
>CAMLLG010000048.1 GCA_946480825.1 uncultured Lysobacteraceae bacterium | reverse complement strand
GCACTCATAATGCTGGGGTCGGTGGTTCGAGTCCACCCATAGCCACCATCCTTCCGACCACGGCCGTACGCAGGGCGCAAGCGCAGCCCGGCGCGATCCGGAACCCGTCGTCTCCGGAACTCCTGTCCCATGGATATCTTCAAGGTCTTCACCCTCGAAGCCGCCCACCGGCTGCCCAACGTGCCGCCGGGACACAAATGCGCGCGTCTGCACGGCCATTCCTTCCGCGTCGAGATCCATGTCTCCGGAGACCTCGACCCGCACACCGGCTGGGTCATGGATTTCGCCGACATCAAGGCCGCTTTCAGGCCGCTGTACGACCGGCTGGACCACCATTACCTCAACGAGATCGACGGCCTGGAGAACCCGACCAGCGAACGGCTTGCGGCATGGATCTGGGAGCGCCTGAAGCCGACCCTGCCGCTGCTGAGCGAAGTCGTGGTCCACGAGACCTGCACGTCCGGCTGCCGTCATCGGGGCTGAGGCTCCTCATCGCGAACACAACCGATTGATCCTGAACGGGATGCCGCCCCGGAGACGCCACTCGTCGGCGCCATGTTGCAGCGCAACAAAAACGCGATTATGTTGCACCGCACAAACCGGCATTCCCTGCCGGCACCCCAGCCTCAGGAGTCCGCCATGTACCAGCAGTTCAACGATCAGTTCGCCAAGTCGACCCGCCAGTTCGCCGATACCACCGCGCAGGTCGGCCGCCTCACTCTCGAGAACACCGAAGCCGTTTTCGGCCTGCAGCTCGCCGCCATCGGCGAAAGCATGAACGCTACCTTCGCCTTCTGGGGCGAGTTGGCCGATGTCCGCGATTTCGACGGTCTCAAGGCCGTGTGGCCGAAGGGCGTGCAGATCGCCCGCGAGAACGTCGAGCGCGGTATCGGCACCGGCCAGGAAGTGTTCGGCCGCACGCTGAAGACCAACGAAGCCATCGCCCAGATCGCCAAGACCCAATTCGAAACCGTCGCCGCCACCGTGCAGGCCGACGCCGAGACGGTGGCCAAGGCCGCCGGCCGCAAGGCCGCCCGCTGAACATCTCAGTCGTTCGCGCCGTTCCTCCCCGGCGCTCATCGACGCCTCTCAGACCCGGCAGCCACGCTGCCGGGTTTTTTTGCGCCCGGTCCGACCGACGGCAGACGTGTCCGGAAGGGTACCCCGTGACGATAGTCATTCTTGATCATTTTTTGAATTAGATTCAAAATTTACCGCCCCTCAACCCCGGCCGCCGTCATGAGCACCAAAGATCGCCGGCAGCGCGAACGCGCCGAGCGTGAGCAGCGCTTTCTCGACAAGGCCCAGGCGCTGATCCAACGCGACGGGCTGCTGTCGTTGCAGATGTCGCGCATCGCCGAGGAGTGCGACTACGCCATCGGCACGCTCTACCAGCACTTCGCGAGCAAGGAAGATCTTCTGGTCGCGCTCGCCACCCGCAACAGCCTCAGCCGGGTCGATCTGTTCGAGCGCGCCGCGCGCTGGCCGGGCCCCACCCGCGAACGGATGGTGGCGATCGCGCTGGCCGACCTGATGGTGATCCGGACCCAGCCCGAGCATTTCCGCCTGGCGCAGTTCGTCTGGACCGACGTGGTCTGGGGCGCCGCTTCGCCCGCCAGCCGACAGCGCTCCCTGGACGCGAGCGCGCCGCTCGGCGCGCTCATCGGCGGCATCGCACAGGCGGCCATGGCCGCAGGCGATCTCCCCTCGAACCTCGGCCTGTCGGCCAAGGCCCTGACCATCGGCCCTTGGACCCTGACCCTCGGCATGCATACGCTGAGCCATACCGACGGATTGTTCGAAGCGCATGCGCTGGGCGACCCGTACCGATTGCTGATGAAGCACCTGCACTACCTTCTGAACGGCTATGGCTGGCGACCGTTCTTCGACCCGACCGACGACGAGGCGCTGGATGCGCTGAATGCGCGATTGTGTCGCGAAGTCTTCGACAGCTGCTGTCCGCAGCCCTTCCATCCCGCCGCACCGGCCGATCATTACAACGCGCCCCGCCCCGAGGTATCCCCCCATGACTGACCACAACCGCTCGACAGGCCAGGACGCCCCGCGCGCGACCGTGCGCAAACCCTCCGCGAAGAAGCGGATGACGCTGATGCTGATCGCCGCGACCGTCGTCTTCGGCGGCATCTTCGGGGTGAAGTGGTTCGGCTCGAAGCAGATGAATGCGATGTTCGACAACATGCCGCAGCCGCCGTCGACGGTGAGCGTCGCGGTGGCCAGGACCGAGCGATGGCGCGATGGCGCCGAAGCGGTGGGCACGTTCGTCGCCGTCAACGGCGCCGATGTCACCACCGAGGCCGGCGGCGTGATCCGCGAATTCCTGTTCGAACCGGGCCAGCGGGTGAAGGCCGGCACGGTGCTGGTGCGGCTCAATACCGCGAACGAGGAAGCCACGCTGCGCGCGCTGGACGCCGCCGCCAAACTCGCCGTGACGCAGCGCGACCGCTGGCGCGAACTCGGCGCGCAGAAACTGGTCTCGCAGGCCGAGGTGGAGCAGCGCGCGGCCGATGCCGCGACCGCGCTCGCCCAGGTCGAAGCGCAGCGCGCATTGATCGCGCAGAAGACCATCCGCGCGCCGTTCGACGGCACGCTGGGCATCCGCAAGGCGAATCTGGGGCAGTACATCGCGCCCGGCAGCCCGATCGTCAATCTGCAGTCGATGAATCCGATCTATTTGGATTTCGCGCTGCCGCAGCAGCGCATGGGTCAGGTGGTGGAAGGCACGATCATCCAGGCGACCGTCGACTCGCTGCCCGGCCGCACGTTCGAGGGCCGGATCACCGCGATCGAGCCGCTCATCGATGCAGAAACCCGCAACTTCAAGGTACAGGCGACCGTCCTCAACGACGACGACGCGCTGCGCCCCGGCACTTTCGCCAAGGTCGGTTTCGACCTGGGCAGCGAGCAGACGGTGGTGGTGATCCCGCAGACCGCGGTCAGCTTCAATCCGTACGGCAACGCGGTGTATGTCGTTCGCGAAACCGCTTACGGCCCGAAAGACGTGGGCCCGGACGGCAAGCCCATGACCGGTACGAAGCTGGTGGTGCAGCAGCGCTTCGTCAAGACCGGCGCCACGCGTGGCGATCTGGTCGCGATCACCGACGGTCTGAAGCCGGGCGAACGCGTGGTGACCAGCGGCCTGCTGAAACTGCGCAACGACGCCGAGGTGAAGATCAACAACAAAGTGCAGCCCGCCGCGGACGCCAAGCCGAAGCCCGACAACAGCTGATGCCGCGCCCCATGCCGCGACCCGGCGACGCCGTGCCTTTCCGCATCGCCCCCATCCACCCTGCGCCGTTCGCGGCGCATGGGAGAACACGATGAAATTCACCGATATCTTCATCAACAAGCCCGTGCTGGCGATCGTCGTCAGCCTGTTCATTCTGTTGTTCGGCCTGCGCGCGTTCGACTCGCTCAACGTGCGCGAATACCCGGAACTGCAGAACGCGGTCATCAACGTCAGCACCACGTACTTCGGCGCCGACGCGGACCTGATCCAGGGCTTCATCACCACGCCGCTGGAGCGCGAGATCGCCAGCGCCGAGGGCATCGAATACCTCACCTCGTCGAGTTCGGCGGGCGTCAGCACGATCCAGGCCTACATCCGCCTGGACCAGGACCCCAACGAAGCGCTGACCCAGATCTCCGCGAAGATCAACAAACTCCGCGGCCAGCTGCCGCAGGAGTCCGAGGATCCGGTGATCGATCTGCAGCAGGGCCAGCAGATCGCGGCGATGTACGTGTCCTTCGCCAGCGAACGGCTGGACAACAACCAGATCACCGACTATCTCACCCGGGTGATCCAGCCCAAGCTGGTCACCGTGCCCGGCGTGCAGCGCGCCGACATCCTCGGCGCCGGCTCGTTCGCGATGCGGGTATGGCTGAAGCCGGACCGGATGACCGCGCTGCAGGTCACCGCCAGCGACGTCGACGCCGCGCTGCGCAACAACAACGTGCTGTCCGCGCTGGGTTCGACCAAGGGTCAGATGGTGTCGATCGACCTCACCGCGCGCACCGACCTGCGCACGGTGGACGAATTCCGCGAACTCGTCATCCGCGAGCAGGACGGCGCCATCGTCCGCCTGGGCGATGTGGCCGACGTGGCGCTGGGCTCGGAAAACTACGGCACCTCGGTGCGCATCAACGGCCAGGCCGCGACGTTCATGGCGATCTATGTGTCGCCCGACGCCAATTCGCTGGACGTGATCAAGGCCGTGCGCAAGGCCTGGGATACGGAGATCATCCCGCAGTTGCCCGAAGGCATGGTCGGCACGATTCCCTACGACAGCACCGAGGCGATCCAGGACGCCATCGACGAGGTGATCTCGACGATCATCGAAGCGGTGATCATCGTGATCGTGGTGATCTACCTGTTCCTGGGCTCGTTCCGCAGCGTGCTGATCCCGGCGGTGACCGTGCCGCTGTCGCTGGTCGGCACGCTGTTCCTGATGCTGATCATGGGCTTCACCATCAACCTGCTGACCCTGCTGGCGATGGTGCTCGCGATCGGCATCGTGGTCGACGACGCCATCATCGTGCTGGAGAACATCCATCGCCACATCGAGGAGGGCATGAAGCCTCACGAAGCGGCGCTGCGCGGCGCGCGCGAACTCGCATGGCCGGTGGTGGCGATGACCACGACACTGGTCGCGGTGTACCTGCCGATCGGCTTCCAGGGCGGCCTCACCGGCGTGCTGTTCACAGAGTTCGCGTTCACTCTGGCCGGCTCGGTGCTGCTGTCGGGCGTGATCGCATTGACCCTGTCGCCGATGATGAGCGCGAAGATGCTCAAGCCGCACGACGAAGGCGGCAAGGGCCGGTTCGAACGCTGGCTCGACGCGCGTTTCGACCGGCTGCGTCACGGCTACCAGCGCAAACTGCACAGCGCGCTCGACACCAAGAGCGTGATCGCCGTGTTCGGCGTCATCGTGTTCGCTTCGTGCATCTTCCTGTACATGCAGTCGCCGAAGGAACCGGCGCCGCAGGAAGACCAGGGCTTCATCTTCTCCATCGGCGTCGCGGATCCGTCGTCGACGCTGGATTATGTCGAACGCTATACCGAGGAAGTGAACGCGATCATCAAGGAAATTCCCGAGGTCGAGAACTACTTCCTCTTCAACGGCGGCTTCGGCGGCGGCGGCGGCTCCAACACCGCCATCGCGGGTTTCGTGCTCAAACCCTGGAGCGAGCGCAGCCTTTCGACCAAGCAGGTGCTGGAACAATCGCTGCAGCCGAAGATCTCCGAAGTCACCGGCCTGAACGTGTTCGCGCTGATTCCTCCGGCGTTGCCCACCGCCGGCGGCGGCGGCACCGGCGGCGAGTTCGTGATCGGCGGCATCGGGTCGCTGGAGCAGTTGCAGGAACTGTCCGACGCGATCCTCGCCAAAGGCTACGCGAGCAAGCGTTTCATCTTCCTGGACAAGGATCTGAAGATCGACAAGCCGCGGATCGAGGTACAGATCGACCGCGACAAGGCGGCGGCGCTCGGCATCGACATGCGCACGCTCTCGGCGGACATGTCGGCGATGCTGTCGGGCGGCTACGCGAACCGGTTCGCGATGCAGAATCGCTCGTACCGGGTCATCGCCCAGGTGCAGCGCAGCGACCGCCTCAATGCGGAACAGCTCACCAATTACTACACGCGCACGCGCACCGGCGAACTGATCCCGCTGTCCACCCTCGTCACCCTGAAGGAAAGCGCGCAACCGCAGGTGTTGAACCGCTTCCAGCAGCTGAACGCGGTGTCGATCATCTTCGCGCCGCGGCCCGGCGTGACCAAGGGCGAAGCGCTGGCGGTGCTGGAGCAGGCGGCGAAGGAAGTCCTGCCGCAGGGCTACAGCGTGGACTACGCCGGCGAGTCGCGGCAGTTCAAGCAGGAAGGCACGACGATGCTGGTGACGCTGCTGTTCGCGTTGATCATCATCTTCCTGGTGCTGTCGGCGCAGTTCGAGAGTTTCCGCGACGCGCTGATCATGCTGATCACGGTACCGATGGCGCTGTGCGGGGCGCTGCTGGTGTTGAACGTGCTGGCGATCGTGGGCGGCATCCTGCAAACCGAGGCGTTCCCCGGCATGAGCATCAACATCTACACCCAGGTCGGGCTGGTGACGCTGGTCGGCGTGATCTCCAAACACGGCATCCTGATCGTGGAGTTCGCGAACAAACTGCAGATCGAGAAAGGTCTCTCGAAGCGCGAAGCGATCGAGGAAGCCACCGCGATCCGTCTGCGTCCGGTGTTGATGACCACCGCGGCGCTGGTGTTCGCGATGATTCCGCTGCTGATGGCCAGCGGCCCCGGCGCCGCCGCGCGTTTCTCGATGGGCATGGTGATCGCATCGGGCATGACCATCGGCACCGCGTTCACGCTGTTCGTGCTGCCGGCGTTCTATCTCTATCTCGCCCGCGATCACGCGCACGACCGGACAGCGGCGGACGACACGCCCCCGCTGGAAGCGCAACCGCAGCACGGTTGATCGCGGCGGAGATGCTCCCGGAAAGGCGCGCTTCGGCGCGCCTTTCTTTTGCACGGATCAGAACCCCGGCGGCAACGCCAGCTGCCGCGCCATCGCCCGCGGATCCGCGCCCGGCGCATGCGGCAATACGCCGAGGCAAGGCGCGGGCAGCGCATCGTTCAGCAGGCCGATGTAGGCAGCGCGTTCGGCGAAATCCGGATCGATGGCGCTGCCGATCCAGCCGAGCAGCGCGAAGCCGTCGGTCGCGATCGCGCGCGCGCTCAACCGCGCATGGTTCAGGCATCCCAGGCGCAAGCCGACCACCAGCACCACCGGCAGACCGAGCGCGCGCACCAGATCGGCCTGTTCCAGGCCCGCATCGAACGGCGCCAGCCAACCGCCCGCGCCTTCCACCACGGTCGCATCGCATCGCGCCGCCAATCGCGCATGCGCATCGCACAGCGGCGCCAGCGCGATGCGCACGCCCATCGCCCGGGCGGCCAACTGCGGCGCCGTCGCCAGCGCCAGGGCGTACGGATTCACATCGTCGTAGGCCGGCGGCGGATCGCTGGCCGCCTGCAGCGCCAGCGCGTCGTCGTTGCGCAAGCCCTCGGCGGTGCGTTCGCAGCCGCTGGCCACCGGTTTCATGCCGGCGGTGCGCCATCCGGCCATGCGCAGCCGGTGGACCAGCGCCACCGCGGCCACGGTCTTGCCGACGCCGGTATCGGTGCCGGTGACGTAAACGCTGCGTGCGGTGACAGGCATCGCCGGAGTCTCTCTGGGCAGAAAGCGCATGGTAATCCCGGCCGGCGGCGCTGCTACACTCGCCCCATGAGTTTCGCCGCCATTCCGCTCACCGGCAGCAAGCCGGAACAGTACGCCCAGCTCGCGGCACAGGCCGAAGCCCTGCTCGCGGGCGAACACGACCGCATCGCCAACGCGGCGAATCTCTCTGCGCTGGTCTATCACGCCCTGCCCGATCTCAACTGGGTGGGGTTCTATTTCCACGATGGCAACGAACTGGTGGTCGGCCCGTTCCAGGGGCTGCCCGCCTGCGTGCGCATCGCGCTGGACAAGGGCGTCTGCGGCGCGGCGGCGCGCACGCGCACGACCCAGCGCATCGCCGACGTGCACGCGTTCCCCGGCCACATCGCCTGCGATGCGGCGTCGCGTTCCGAACTCGTGATACCGCTGGTGCGCGACAACGCGCTGCTCGGCGTGTTCGACCTGGACAGTCCGGTCCCGGACCGTTTCGACGTTGATGATCAGACAGGCATCGAGACTCTCGCGGCGTTGTTCGTGCGCAGCCTGCGCGCGGACGGTTGAGAGTCGACGCGTCCCATTCCTTCTTCGAAGACCCGAACGCATGAGCGCTGCTCCGCTGAAACTCCGCAACATCGGTCCGAAAAGCGCCGCGTGGCTTCGCCAGGTGGGGCTGCGCACGGAAGAAGACCTGCGCGCGATCGGCGCGCTCGAAGCGTTCATGCGGGTCAAGCGCGCGGGCTTCAAACCGAGCCTCAATCTGCTGTACGCGCTGGAAGGCGCGCTGATGGGCTGCCACTGGCAGGAAGTGCCCGCCGAACGCCGCAGCGAACTGCTGATCGCCGCGGACGCCGCCATCGCTCTGCTGCCGCCGCCGCGCGGCCGCCCCGCCGCCGCGCCGGTCACCACCACGCATACCGCCCGCGAAGACACGGCGCCGGCTTTCAGTCTGTTCGACGAACCCGACAGCGGCGACTGATCGCCCGGGCCCTGCCGCGGCCATCCGCGCGCACCGGATCGGGTACACTGCGCGCGCTTCATGGTGACCCGCAGGCGTTCGCCCCAGGGTTGAAACGGGAAGCCGGTGCGCGTCGTTTCCGATACGACGCAAGGCCGGCGCTGCCCCCGCAACGGTAAGTGCGCCAAGCCATCGCATCCGCCACTGTGGACATCGTCCGCGGGAAGGCGCGCTGGTCGAACGGTCCGGATCGACGATCCCGACGTTCGCGCACGAGCCCGGAGACCGGCCACGAAGTCCATGGTTGCGATGCGGAGGGCGTCGCGGCGATCACGCCGTTCGCATGCCGCGCATGCCCGCGGCCGTTCGCTGATGCTTCCCTTCCGTTCGCGACTCCTCCGCACTTTTCCCCGCGCGGGTGCGCGCGATGGAGTTTCCGAATGTCTTTCCGAAAGTTTCCGCTGGCGCTCGCCATGACCGCTGCGCTCGCGACCACCGCGTCCTTCTCCGCCGACGCCCGGGCCGATGACGACGCAGAGGCCCTCGATGAAGTCGTGGTCACCGCGACCCGCACCGCCGTCACCACCGACGCCGCGCTGGCGCCGGTCGAGGTGATCGACCGCGATGCGATCCAGCGCAGCCAGGCCGGCTCGCTCGGCGAACTGCTGCGCGGTCGCGCCGGCATCAATCTCAGCAATCAGGGCGGCACCGGCAAGCTGAGCACGCTGTTCGTGCGCGGCGCCGAATCCGATCATGTGCTGGTGCTGGTCGACGGTGTGCGCATCGGCTCGGCCACTTCGGGCCTGGCTTCGTTCCAGGATCTGCCGATCGCATTGATCGACCGCATCGAAATCGTGCGCGGCCCGCGTTCCAGCCTGTACGGCTCCGACGCCATCGGCGGCGTGATCCAGATCTTCACCCGCCGCGACCGCGGCGACGCGACCTTCCGCTTCCACCTCGGCGCCGGCAGCCGAGGCCGCCGCGAGGGCGGGCTGGGCGTGGGCGGCGGCAGCGCACGCGGCTGGTTCGGCATCGACGCCGGGATGCAGCGCACCGACGGCATCGACGCCTGCCGCGGCGCGGGCTTTCCCGTCTTCGCCGGCTGCTTCGTCGACGGCCAGACCGATCGCGACGGTTACGAACAGCATGCGTTCTCGCTGCGCGGCGGCGTGAACATCGGCGATTCCGTCGAACTGCAGGGCAACGCGCTGCACGTCAGCGGCCACAACGAGTACGACGGCAGCTTCGTCGACAATTCCGACATCGTGCAGCAGGCGGTCGGTGCGCAGCTGCGCTGGAAGGCCAGCGAAGCCTTCGACCTGAAGGTCTCGGTCGGCAGCAACGAAGACGCCTCCGACAACTTCCTCGGCAGCGTCGCCAGCGGCGATTTCGCCAGCCGTCGCGACAGCGCGTCGGTGCAGGGCGACCTGAAGCTCGCCGAAGGCCAACTGCTCACGCTCGGTGCCGATTGGCTGCGCGACCGCATCGACAGCGATATCGATTACGACGATACCCGCCGCAGCGACCGCGCCGCATTCGCGCAGTATCAGGGCCGATTTGAAACGAATGCGGGCGGTGCGCACGATGTGCAACTCGCGCTGCGCCGCGACGACAACGATCAGTTCGGCGGAAAAACCACCGGCACCGCGGCCTGGGGTTTGAGCTTCGCCGAACGCTGGCGGATCACCGCGAGCTACGGCACCGCGTTCAAGGCACCGACCTTCAACGAACTGTATTACCCCTTCTTCGGCAATCCGGCGCTGCGCCCGGAATCGTCGAAGACCGTCGAGGTCGGCATCGCCTGGCGCGGCGAGCGCACCGGCGTGCGCATGGACATGTTCGCCACCGATGTCGACGACCTGATCGCCTACGACGCCTCGTTGTTCCTGCCGAACAACATCGAACAGGCCCGCCTGCGCGGCGCCGAGCTGCGGGTGGACAGCGAACTCTTCGGCTGGACCGTGGCCGGCAGCGCCAGCTGGCTGGACACCGAGAACCGCGCCCCGGGCCTGAACCACGGCAACGACCTGCCGCGTCGCGCCCGCGAAACCGCCCGACTGGAACTGGATCGCGGCTTCGGCGCCTTCCGCCTCGGCTTCACCGGCGTGGCCGAGGGCGATCGCTACGACGATGTCGCCAACAGCCGCCGCCTCGGCGGGTTCGCCACCCTGGACGTGCGCGGCGAGTACCGTTTCGCCGAGGCCTGGACGCTGCAGGCGCGGGTCGCCAACGTCTTCGACAAGGCCTACGAAACCGCGGCGTTCTACAACCAGCCCGGCCGCGAGTGGTCGCTTATGCTGCGCTTCGCGCCGGGGCAGTGATTCGTGGCCCGGCGGTCGGTCGCAGGCCGGCCGCCGGGCGCGTCCAGCAGCCTGAATCGTGCCGCGGGAACCGTCGGCCGCCGCGCTTGTGGGCGCTTCTCGCCGCGTGATACAACACATCATCGACGTTCTTCCGGGGCCGAATGCCGGTCCGGCCGCCCCGGTCCGGTCGCTGCTCCACGATCCAGCCTCCGACACGTTCATCGGCCTCTCCGCTCCACACGCCCATGCCCACCGCCAGTCCCCACGCGAACCGATCGACGCTCTTCGTCGTCAGGCCTGCCTCCGCCTCCGCCCCTTCGCCGATGCCGCGCCTGTCGCGCCTGAAGGATGAAGAACGGCTGCTCGACGTCGCGCCGCTGAAGGGCGGCCGGCGCGGCTGGCTGGTGCGCGTCGCCGGCAGCGCGAAAAGTCAGCGTCAGGCATGGAACGCGCTGCGCAAGGAACTCGGCGAGAAATTCAGCGTGATCCCCGCGCTGGGCGATGCCGATGGCGGCTACAGCTATCCCACCGGTTATCTGTCGCTGCGCTTCGAGGACGGTGCGACGCGCGAGCGATTGCAGGATGTCGCCCGCCACCACAATCTCAAGCTCGTCCGCCGCGAACAATTCACGCAGAAACAGGCGCTGTTCAAACCGGAGAACGCCGCCGAAGCCTTCCTGCCGTCGTTGATCGACAAGATCGCCAAGGACAAGACGGTCGACGATGTCTGGCTGGACGCGGAAAGCGTCTACCAGCGAGGATGATCGCGGGCCGGCCACTCCACCGGCCGCGGGCAGCAGGGAACGCATGCGCATGAAACGTCAGAAACCACCGTCGGGTCTCGCACTCGCAACGATCGCGGGCCGCGCGCTGCAGGTTGCGGCGCCGGACGCGACGAAATCGCTGGCCGCGGCGTTTCTGGAACGCATGCCCGCGATGCTCGTGCCGGGCGCGGCGCCCGCGCGCAGCGGGCTGGAGCCCGTCAGTCGCGCCGAGCTGCGCGAGACCGGCGAAGACGCCATCGCCGAGTACGTGCGACGCGCGTTCTTCCACCTGCCGCGCGAGGAACCTCCGGAGACGAAAAAATTCGCCGTCGCCAAGCGCGCCAGCGGCGCGCGTGCGCGGGAAGGCGGAAGTTCGGTCGCGGCCGCGCGCGATGCCGCCACGACACGCATGGATCGCGGAATGGCGGTCTATCGCGAACGCAGCAGCGGGCTGTTGCAGTTGCTGCATCACGAGATCCTGCTGCAGTTCGCGCCGGATGTCGGCATCGCCGAGCGCCGCGCCTTCCTCGCGCTGCACGCGCTGGTGCCGAAATACAGCGCGCGGATCGGCGCCGCGCAGATCGTGGTCCATCCGCGCGACCCCGACTGTCGCGGCGATGCGCTGCTCGCGCTGGCGGATCACCTGAACGCCGATCCGGAACGGGTCGCCGCGGCGCCGGACTTCGTCAGCCAGTTCACCCGCAGTGCGACGCGACGCGCGGCAGGCGCGCCGTCGGCGGCGCAGTGGCATCTGGGGCTGATCGGCGCACGGGACGCGTGGGCGCTGACCCGCGGCTCCGACGCGATCACCATCGCCATCCTCGACGACGGCGTCGACATCGACCATCCCGAACTGGCGCCGAACATCCACCGCCATCCAGTGCCCGGCGATCGCCGCGACCGCTGCGGCCGCGACTTCACGCCGCGAAAACGCGGAGACGACCCTTACGACCCGCGACCGAAGGCCTTCGACGACCGCGACAACGACGTGCGCTGGAACGACATCCACGGCACCGCCTGCGCCGGCGTGGCCGCGGGCACCGGTCCGCACGCTTACGGCATCGCACCGGGCTGCCGGCTGCTGCCGGTGAAGATCTTCCGCGCGTGCCCCCGTCACCGCGACCACAACGGCGATCTCGCGATGGCGAAAGACAGCGATGTCGCCGCCGCGATCCGCTACGCCGCGCTGACCGCGCACGCCGATGTCCTCTGCTGCGCATGGGCCGGCCCCGATGGGTTGGCGCGGGCGCTGGCGCCTGCGTTGCGCGACGCGCGCAGGGACGGGCGCAAGGGCAAGGGCGCGATCGTGGTCTGCGCCACCGGCAACGACACGAAGACCCGGATCGCCTACCCGGCCCGGGACGACAACGCCTTCGCCGTCGGCGCTTCCACCGACGCCGATACCCTGGCGCGCTATTCCAATACCGGGCCGGAACTGTGCGTGGTCGCGCCTTCAGACGGCGGCAGGCGCGGGATCGTCACCACCGATGTGTCGATGCCCGGACGCGGCTACAACCCGGGCGACGACGCCAGCGGCGACGACGGGCTGTTCTGCGACACCTTCGGCGGCACCTCGTCGGCGACCGCGCTGGTCGCCGGTCTCTGCGGCCTGCTGCTGTCGCTGAAACCGGCGATGACGCCCGACGACGTGCGCGCGGTGCTGACCTCGACCGCCAGAAAGATCGGCCCGGCCTCCGCGTACAAGACCAACGGACATTCGAACCGCTACGGCTACGGCCGCATCGATGCCGCGAAAGCGGTGGCCGCGGCGCTGGCATGGATGCCTGTCGTGCAGGCGCCGCCGAAGAAGTCGGCAGCGAAGAAAACGACGGCGAAGAAATCCGCGGCGAAACGGCCCGCGTCTTCGAAGAAACGCTGACGCGACTCAGAGATCGAACAGCGCCGGCTGCGGCGGCAGCGCATCCTTGTCGCGGAATCCACCGAGGCCCACGCCGACCAGCCGATAGCGTGTGCGTGCCGGCAGATCGACACGGTCGCGCAGCGCCAGCGCGATCTCGATGAACTGCTGCAGCGACGCCGGCGGCGTTTCCGGCGTATGGCTGCGGGTGAGGATGCGGAACTGCGCGGTCTTCAACTTCAGCACCACGGTGCGGCCCACGCGATCGGTTTTCCGCGAAGCGTTCCAGGTCTTTTCGGCGAGGCGCAGGATCATCGGTTCCAGTTCGCCGATCGGCACGTCGCGTTCGAACGTGTCCTCGGACGAGATCGACTGCACCGGCTGGTCGGGTTCGACCGGACGCTCGTCGATGCCCTGCGCGCGCGTATGCAGACGCAGGCCGAAACTGCCGAACGCCCGCTGCAGGCGCTCGGCTCCCAGCGTGCGCAGTTCGCCGACCGTGCCGACGCCCAGCGCCGCGAGCTTTTCCTGCATCACTTTGCCGACGCCGGGGATGCGGCCCACCGGTAGCGGCGTGAGGAAATCGAAGGCCTGCTGCGGACGGATCACGAACTGCCCGTCGGGCTTGTTCCAGTCCGATGCGATCTTGGCGAGGAACTTGTTCGGCGCGATCCCGGCGGACGCGGTCAGCTGCGTCTCTTCGCGGATCTGCGCGCGGATGGTTTCGGCGATCGCGGTCGCGCTGGGCAGCGCGATCTTCGGCTCGGTCACGTCGAGATAGGCCTCGTCCAGCGACAACGGCTCGATCAGATCGGTGTGGCGCGCGAAGATCTCGCGCACCTGCCGCGACACCGCCTTGTAGCGCGCGAAATCGGGCGGCACGAACACCGCCTCCGGGCACAACCGCTCCGCACGCACCGCCGGCATCGCCGAGCGCACGCCGAACCTGCGCGCCTCGTACGACGCCGCACACACCACCGAGCGCGCGCCGCGCCACGCGACCACCACGGGTTTACCGCGCAGCGACGGGTCGTCGCGCTGCTCCACCGACGCGTAGAACGCGTCCATGTCGATGTGGATGATCTTGCGCGGCCCGGGCGACATGCGGCCATTGTCGCGCATCCACGCATCGCGGGCCGACGCCGCGTGGCGACTGCCGACGGATTCCCGTCGGCAGGTATCAGCAGACTTCCGGCATGCGCTCCAGCCAGCGCACATCGAGCGCGGGCTCGCCCGCACCGGCAAGCGCACCTGCGACGATCGCATCGGACCGGATCGTGTCGATGCCCTGCTCCACGTACCAGGCCGGGTTGTAGTAACTGTGCGAGTAACGGTCGCCGCCATCGCAGAGGATGCTCACGATCGAACCGCTGCGGCCTTCGCGGCGCATGCGTTCGGCGGCGGCGAGCACGCCCACGACATTGGTGCCGGTGGAGCCGCCGACGCGGCGGTCGAGCGCTTCGCTGACGTGACGCATCGCCGCGAGACTGAGCGCGTCCGGCACCTTCACCATCGCGTCGATGCAGGCGGCGATGAAACTGCGCTCGACCTTCGGGCGGCCGATGCCTTCGATGCCGGAACCGCAGGGATGGGTGAGGTCGTGCCGCGGGTGTCCGCGCACGGCGCCGGCGAAATGATCGTAGAACACCGAATGCTCGGGATCGGCGCAGAGCACGCGGGTGTCGTGACGGCGATAACGCACATAGCGGCCGAGGGTCGCACCGGTGCCGCCAGTGCCGGGACTGCAGACGATCCACGCCGGCACCGGATGCGGTTCCTGCGCCATCTGCACGAAGATCGATTCGGCGATGTTGTTGTTCGCGCGCCAGTCGGTGGCGCGCTCGGCGTAGGTGAACTGATCGAGGAAATGGCCGCCGGTCTCGCGCGCGAGCCGTTCGGACTCGTCGTTGATCGACGCGGGATCGTCCACGAGATGGCAGCGGCCGCCGTGGAATTCGATCGCGCGAATCTTGTCCGGCGATGTCGAAGCAGGCATCACCGCGATGAACGGCAACCCCAGCAGCCGCGCGAAATATGCTTCAGAGACCGCGGTGGAACCGCTCGAGGCCTCGATCACCGGCGCGCCCGCGCGCAGCCAGCCGTTGGCCAGCGCGTACAGGAACAGCGACCGCGCCAGACGATGTTTCAGGCTGCCGGTGGGATGGCTGGATTCGTCCTTCAGATACACGTCGATGCCCGGAAAACCGGGCAACGGCAGCGGGATCAGGTGGGTGTCGGCCGACCGGTTGAAGTCGGCCTCGATCCTGCGGATGGCGGAAGCGGTCCAGGCGCGTTGCGGCATGGCAGTCCTGCGTTCGGAAACGATGGCGGAAGGCGCGCCGATCAGGTTCGGATCGGATAAGGCCGATTACTCCACCGTCACCGACTTCGCGAGATTGCGCGGTTTGTCCACGTCGGTGCCGCGGGCGAGCGCGGCGTGATACGCGAGCAACTGCACCGGAATCGCGTGCACGATCGGCGAGAGCACGCCGACGTGGCGCGGGGTGCGGATCACGTGCACGCCTTCGGACTCGCTGAAATGGCTGTCGGCGTCGGTGAACACGTACATTTCGCCGCCGCGCGCGCGCACTTCCTGGATGTTGGATTTCACTTTCTCCAGCAACGTGTCGTTCGGCGCGATCACCACCACCGGCATCTGCGCGTCCACCAGCGCCAGCGGCCCGTGCTTCAGCTCGCCGGCCGGATAGGCCTCGGCATGGATGTAGGAGATTTCCTTGAGCTTGAGCGCGCCTTCGAGGGCGATCGGGTAGTGGATGCCGCGGCCGAGGAACAGCGCGTGCTGCTTCGGCGCGAAGCGTTCCGACCACACCGCGATCTGCGGCTCCAGGTTCAGCGCGTGCTGCACGCTGCCGGGCAAGTGACGCAGGGCGTCGAGCAGTTCCGCTTCCTGCTCCGGCGACAACCGGCCCTGCACCTTCGCCACCGTGGCGGTGAGCGCGAACAGCGCGACCAGCTGGGTGGTGAAGGCCTTGGTCGAGGCCACCCCGATTTCGGCACCGGCGCGGGTGTAGAACACCAGGCGGCTGGCGCGCGGGATCGCGCTCTCCGGCACGTTGCAGATCGACAGCGTCTTGTCGTGGCCGAGCGACTTCGCGTATTTCAGCGCTTCCATCGTGTCGAGGGTTTCGCCGGACTGCGAGATGGTCACCACCAGCTGGCGCGGATTGGCGACGACCTTGCGATAGCGGTATTCGCTGGCGATCTCGACGATGCACGGCAGGCCGGTGAGGGCCTCGAACCAGTAACGCGCGGTGAGCCCGGCGTAATAGCTGGTGCCGCAGGCCAGGATCTGCAGGCCGTCGATGTCGCGCAGCACCGCGTCCGCATCCTTGCCGAACAGCTCCGGCACGAAACCGCCGCGATCGACGATCGCCTCGATGGTGTCGGCGATCGCGCGCGGCTGCTCGTGGATTTCCTTCTGCATGAAGTGGCGGTACGGGCCCAGTTCCAGCGAGGCCAGCGAGACGTCGGACACGTGCACGTCGCGCTGCACGGGCTGGTCCTTGCCATCGAAAACCCGCACCGACTGGCGCGTGACTTCGGCGGTATCGCCCTCCTCCAGGAAGATCACGCGGCGCGTGGCCTGGATGATGGCCGAGACGTCGGAGGCGATGAAGTTTTCCCCCTCGCCCAGGCCGATCAGCAGCGGGCAGCCCATGCGCGCACAGACCATGCGGTCGGGCTCCTTGCGGCTGACCACGGCCAGCGCGTAGGCGCCGGTGAGCTCCTTCACCGTGCGCTGCAGCGCGGCCAGCAGGTCGTCGCCGCCCTTCAGGTGGTGGTGCATCAGGTGGGCGATGACCTCGGTATCGGTCTGCGACTCGAACACGTAGCCCAGCGCGCGCAGCTTCTCGCGCTGTTCCTCGTGGTTCTCGATGATGCCGTTGTGCACCAGCGCCACGCCGTGGCTGATGTGCGGATGCGCGTTGGATTCGGTGACGCCACCGTGGGTGGCCCAACGAGTGTGGCCGATGCCCAGGCCGGCCGAAAAGCCCTCGCTCGCCGCCGCGCTTTCCATCTCGGCGACGCGTCCGGTACGGCGCACGCGGCGGACATCGTGATCGTTGTCGACCGCATTCGGCTCGACGATGGCGAGGCCGGCCGAGTCGTAACCGCGATATTCGAGCCGCTTCAGGCCTTCGACCAGCACCGGTACCACATCGCGATCCGCGATCGCGCCGACAATGCCGCACATACGTTGGGAGTCCTCGTTGGGTCGGAGCGGCGTGGTTGAAGGCATGGCTCCGGGGGTTCGTTAGTGTAACGGCGAAACCCGGCCCGAGCGTCCGCGCGGACGCGTCCGGACAGCGCGCGGACATCTTTTTGTCGCCATAAACATCAACAAAAACAACGCATTGCGATTGGCACGCGGTTTGCATGGAGGTGAGGCAACCGCCACCTCTGTCCGAGCCATGAACATCCGCGATACCGCCGCACAGGACCGCACGCTCGCCACCTCGGCGTCGACCGCCAAACGCCGTCGCTGGCTCGTGGCCGGCGCACTCGCGCTCGGCATCGGCGCCGCCATCGTCGCCACGCTCTCGGCCTGGAGCGCAGGCGGCCGTTCGGTCGATGCCGAGCGTCTGCGCATCGCCGAAGTGCGGCGCGGCGATCTGGTCCGCGATCTGTCCGCGGAAGGCCGGGTGATCTCCGCGAACAGTCCGACCCTCTACGCCATCGCCGGCGGCACCGTGACCCTGCAGGTCGTGGCCGGCGACGTGGTCAAGAAGGATCAGGCGCTGGCCGAAATCGACAGCCCCGAGCTGCGCAGCCGGCTCGCGCAGGAAGAAGCGACGCTGGCCAGTCTGGAAGCCGAAGCTTCGCGGGCGGAACTCGACGGCGAGCTGACCCGCGCCGATGCGCGCAAGTCGCTGGACCAGGCGATGGTCGACCGCACCGCCGCGGTGCGCGACCTGGAGCGCAACCGTCGCGCCTACGAAGGCGGCGCCGTGGCCGAGGTGGACGTGGCCCGCGCGCAGGACCAGCTGAAGAAATCGGAACTCGCGCTGGCCGCCGCGCAGCAGGCATACGCGCTGCAGGGCCGCGGCGCGGGTCTCGACAGCCGCAACAAACGATTGCTCGCCGATCGCCAGCGCGCGGTCGTCGCCGAACTGCAGCGGCAGGTCGATGCGCTGACCCTGCGCGCGCCGTTCGATGGCCAGATCGGCCAGCTGATGATCGCGCAGCGCGCGAACGTCGCCGCCAACGCGGCGGTGCTGAGTCTGGTGGATCTGTCGGTGTTCGAGGTCGAGATCAAGGTGCCGGAAAGCTTCGCCCGGGACCTGGGCATCGGCATTCCGGCGGAGATCACCGGCAACGGCGGCGACACCTTCGCGGCCGCGATCTCGGCGGTGTCGCCGGAAGTGGTGAACGGCGAAGTGGCCGCGCGCCTGCGCTTCGAGGACGCACAGCCGCCCGGTCTGCGCCAGAACCAGCGGCTCAGCGCGCGGATCGTGATGGACACGCGCCGCAACGTGCTGCAGGTCGAACGCGGCCCGTTCCTGGAACAGGGCGGCGGCGCATCCGCCTACGTGATGGACGGCGACATCGCCGTCAAGCGCCGGATCCGCACCGGCGTCAGCAGCCTCGGCGCCGTCGAAATTCTCGATGGCGCGAACGTCGGCGACCGCATCGTGGTCTCCGGCGGCGACCGGTTCGGCGACGCCGAACGCATCCGCATCTCCGGAGAATGATCATGCCCACCGCACACGACGCCATGCCCTTCCTGCCGCACTGGAACGCCGACGAACTGGCCGCCGCGGTGCGCCTGCCGCTGCCGCCGCTGCACACCTTCGATTTCGCGCCGCCGGCCAACGACGACGTCCCGCATCGGCCACGCCGGGACGAAGGCTTCCTGCCTGCATCGTCGCTGCCGTCGCATTTCCGGATCGGCGGTTGAGGGAAGGGCATGGCGGGCCGAGGCCCGCCCTACGGCAACCCGCCCCACCCTTGCAACGATCATCGCGGCGCAAGCCGCACCTACGAAAAGCCCGGAGTTTCCTCATGCTGCACATGCAAGGCGTCACCAAGGTCTATCGCACCGAACTGGTCGAAACCCACGCGCTGCGGTCGCTCGATCTGCACGTCCGCGACGGCGAATTCGTCGCGGTCACCGGACCGTCGGGTTCGGGCAAGACCACGTTCCTCAACATCGCGGGGCTGCTGGAAGAGTTTACCGGCGGCAGCTATCTGCTCGACGGCGAAGACGTGAGCAAACTCGGCGACGACGCGCGGTCGAAGCTGCGCAACCGCAAGATCGGCTTCATCTTCCAGAGCTTCAATCTGATCCCCGATCTCAATCTCTTCGACAACGTCGACGCGCCGCTGCGCTATCGCGGCATGTCGTCGGCGGAACGGCGCCAGCGCATCGAGGACGCCTTGACCCGGGTCGGTCTGGGCTCGCGCATGCGCCACTATCCGTCGGAGTTGTCGGGCGGCCAGCAGCAGCGCGCCGCGATCGCCCGCGCCCTCGCCGGCAGCCCGCGCCTGCTGCTCGCCGACGAACCCACCGGCAACCTCGACTCGCAGATGGCGCGCAGCGTCATGGAGCTGCTGGAAGAGATCAACAGCCAGGGCACCACGATCATCATGGTCACCCACGACCCCGAACTGGCCGCGCGCGCGCAGCGCAACGTGCACATCGTCGACGGCATGGTCACCGACCTGCGTTCGGAACCGGCGCTGGTGAACGCGCGTCCGTCGACCGCCGGCGTCGCGCAGTCCGACGCCTGACCGTCCGCGCGACCGCGCATCCAGAGACCGACTTCCGGAGTCCGCCATGTTCGGCTATTACCTCAATCTCGCCTTCCGCAGTTTCAGACGCCACCGCGCACTGACCGCGCTGATGGTGCTGGCGATCGCGCTCGGCATCGGCGCCAGCACGACCACGCTCACCGTGTTCCACGTGCTCTCCGGCGATCCGATCCCGCACAAGAGCGACAAACTTTTCTATCCGCGGATCGACCCGCGCAGCCGCAACGGCTTCGAACCGGGCGACGACCCGGAATGGCAGATGACGCGCTACGACGCCGAAGCGCTGCTGCGCGACAAGCGCGGCGACCGCCAGGCGCTGATGACCGCAGGCAACGTGGCGGTGGAACCGTCGAAGGCCGGAATCGATCCGTTCTACGCCAGCGCGCGCTTCACCACCGCCGATTTCTTCCCGATGTTCGACGTGCCGATGGCGCGCGGCCGCGGCTGGACCGCGCAGGAAGATCAGGCCCGCGCGCGGGTCGCGGTGATCTCGAAGGCGCTCAACGAAAAACTGTTCGGCGCCGGCACCGACAGCGTCGGCAAGACCATCCGTCTCGAACAGGTCGATTTCAAGGTGATCGGCGTGCTCGACGCCTGGGCGCCGAACCCGCGCTTCTACGACACCAGCCAGAGCCGCTTCGGCACCGACGAACAGGTGTTCGTGCCGTTCTGGACCTCGCGCGCGACGAAGATGTCGCCCAGCGGCAACATCAGCTGCTGGGGCAACCGCGAGGAAGACGCCGACCGGCCGCCGGACGAGGAAGGCAACTACGGCCTCACCGTGCCCTGCACCTGGCTGCAGTACTGGGTGGAACTGGATTCGCCGGCGAAGGCGAAGGCCTATCGCGAGTATCTGGTGAATTATTCCAACCAGCAGCGCGCGGCCGGACGCTTCGAGCGCGAGCCCAATGTGCGTCTCGACGACGTCATGGGCTGGATGGACGTCAACGGCGTGGTGCCCGCCGACGTGCGCCTGCAGAGCTGGCTCGCCTTCGGCTTCCTGTTCGTGTGTCTGCTCAATACGGTCGGCCTGCTGCTCGCGAAATTCCTGCGGCGTTCGGCGGAAATCGGCGTGCGCCGCGCGCTCGGCGCCACCCGCCGCGCGATCTTCGCCCAGTACCTGATCGAGGCCGGCGTCATCGGCGTCGCCGGCGGCGCGCTGGGACTCGCGCTCGCGCAGCTCGGTCTGTGGGCGGTGCGGCAACAGCCGTCCGACTACGCCGAACTGGTGCGCCTCGACGGCACGATGCTGCTCGCCACCGTCGCCATGACCCTGTTCGCGAGCCTGATCGCCGGCCTGCTGCCGGCCTGGCGCGCCTGCCAGGTGACGCCGGCGATCCAGCTGAAGTCGCAGTAATCGTCGCCCCCATCCCGACCTTCCCCCGCATGCGGGGGAAGGAGACACCGCCGAGGTTCCCATGGAAATCCGCCCCATTCTCTCCACGCTCCGCCGGCACAAGACCGCCGCGGCGCTGATCGTGCTGGAGATCGCGCTGAGCTGCGCGATCATCTGCAACGCGATCTTCCTGATCTCCACCCGCCTCGAACGCATGCAGCGCGACACCGGCATGGCCAACGAGGAACTGGTGCGCATCAACATCGCCGGGATCGGCGTCGACGAGAACCCCGACGCGCAGACCAGGGTCGACGTGGCCGCGCTGCGCGCGATCCCCGGGGTCAAGGCCGCGACCTCGCTCAACCATGTGCCTTTCGACTTTTCCTCGTGGAATTCGAGCGTTTCGATCAAGCCCGAGCAACAGCGGCCGAGCGCCAGTACCGCGGTCTACCTCGGCGACGAACAACTGCTGGAGACGCTGGGCGTAAGTATCGCCGCCGGCCGCGATTTCCTGCCGGAGGAATACATCGACTGGAGCACGCTGCAGAAAAGCAACAACGTCGCCATCCCCGCGGCGCTGCTGTCGCGGCCGCTGGCCGAACGCCTGTTTCCCGGCGAGAACGCGGTCGGCAAACTGCTCTACGACAGCTGGGGCCCCGGCGCGATCAAGGTCGTCGGCGTGGTCGAGACCATGATCCGTCCCAACGACAACGGCGGACCGGTCGAGTCCGGCTATTCGATGGTGCTGCCGATCCGCACGACGATGGGGCGCTTCGCCATCCGCACCGATCCCGCGCGGCGCGCCGAAGTGCAGAAGGCCGCGGTGGCCGTGCTCGAACGCAACAGCAGCAGCCGCATCATCCTCGCCCAGGACCCGTTCACCGACGTGATGGCGAACTACTACCGCCAGGACAAGGCGATGGCGTGGCTGCTGGTATCGGTCTGCGTCGCGCTGCTGGTGGTGACCGCGCTGGGCATCGTCGGCCTCGCCAGCTTCTGGGTGCAGCAGCGCACCAAGCAGATCGGCGTGCGCCGTGCGCTGGGCGCGACCCGCGGCCAGATCCTGCGCTATTTCCAGACCGAGAATTTCCTGCTCGCCACGCTCGGCATCGTGCTGGGCATGCTCGGCGCGTTCGGCCTGAACCAGTTGCTGATGACCCACTACGAACTGCCGCGGTTGCCCGCGCACTACCTGCCGATCGGCGCGGTGGCGCTGTGGCTGCTCGGCCAGATCGCGGTGTTCGGCCCGGCCCGGCGCGCGGCGGCGGTGCCGCCGGCGATCGCCACGCGCAGCGTGTGACGCGTTAGGCTTGTCCGATGCCCACGATCCTCGTCATCGACGACAACCCCGCGGTCGCCACTGCGCTCGAGACGCTGTTCTCGCTGCACGACATCGACACCCGCACCGCGACCAGCCCGCAGGCCGGGCTGGCCGCGTTGGCCGAAGCGCCGGCGGATCTCGTGGTGCAGGACATGAACTTCGAAGCCGACACGACCTCGGGCGAGGAAGGCGAAGCGCTGTTCCGCGAAATCCGCACGCATCATCCCGACCTGCCGGTGATCCTGCTCACCGCGTGGACGCATCTGGCCTCGGCGGTGGAACTGGTGAAGGCCGGCGCCGCCGACTATCTCGCCAAACCGTGGGACGACCGCAAACTGATGGCGACGGTGAACAATCTGCTGGAGCTGTCGCAGACGCGGCAGCAGCTGGCGCGCCACACGGCCGGCGACCGACGCCGTCGCGAAGCGCTGGACGACTACGACCTGCGAGGCTTCGTCCACGCCGATGCGCTCACCGGGTCGACCCTGCAGCTGGCCTGCCAGATCGCGCGTTCCGATCTGCCGGTGCTGATCACCGGTCCGAACGGCAGCGGCAAGGAGCGGCTCGCCGAAATCGTGCACGCGAACTCGTCGGTGCGCCATGCCCCGTTCGTCGCGCTGAACTGCGGCGCGTTGCCGGCGGATCTGATCGAAGCGGAACTGTTCGGCGCCGAAGCCGGCGCCTACACCGGCGCGAACCGCGCGCGCGAAGGCAAGTTCGAAGCCGCGGACGGCGGCACCCTGTTCCTCGACGAGATCGGCACGCTGCCGCTGGCCGGGCAGGTGAAACTGCTGCGCGTGCTCGAAACCGGGCAGTTCCAGCGCCTCGGCAGCAATCGCGAGCGCACGGTGAAGGTGCGCGTGGTCAGCGCGACGAATGCGGATCTGCCGGCGCTGATCGCCGCGGGCCAGTTCCGCGAGGATCTCTACTACCGGCTCAACGCGATCGAAGTGCGGCTGCCGGCGCTGGCGCAGCGTCCGGACGACATCCTGCCGCTGGCGAGGCATTTCCTGCCGGCGGACAAATCCCTCGACGCCTCGGCCGAACGCGCGCTGCTGGCGCATCGCTGGCCGGGCAACGTGCGCGAGCTGCGCAACACCATCCAGCGCGCCGCGCTGCTGGCGCGACAGCCGCGCATCGGCGCGGCCGACCTCGGCCTGCCCGCGCGGATCGCATCGACCCCGCCGACCTCCCACGATGCCCCGGAGCCGGATCGTCCCGCGATCGAAGCCGCGCTCGCGCGCGCGGGCGGCGTGCTGGCGCAGGCGGCGCAGGAGTTGGGCATGTCGCGCCAGGCGCTGTACCGGCGCATCGAGCGCCTCGGCATCGCCCGCGACTGACCCGGACGCACGCGCATGCACATTCTCCGCGTACTGCCGCTGGCGATCCGTCTGATCGTGCTGGCCGTGCTCGGCATCGTGCTCGCCGCGGTCGCCACCGCGCTGCTGATGCGCTGGATGCAGGACTGGGCCGCGGCGCTGATCGCCGCAACGGTGGTGGGCGCGCTGATCGGCGGCATCATCTGGCGCACGGTCTCGCCGATGCGCGCGCTGTTCCGCGCGCTGGCCGGCACGGTGGCCAGCTACCGCGACGGCGATTTCAGCTTCGGCATCACCTGGGACAAGTACAGCGACCTGGTGGAACTGGTCAACGCGCACAACGCGCTGGGCGACGCGCTGCGCGATCAGCGGGTGTCGCTGGTACAGCGCGAACTGCTGCTCGATACGCTGGTGCAGAACACGCCGGTGGCGATGACCCTGATCGACGAATCGCAGCGCGTGGTGCTGGGGAATCTGGCCGCACGCAAACTGCTGGGCGAAGGTCGCCGGCTGGAAGGCCAGAGTTTCCCGGCGATCCTCGAACGCGTGCCGCAGGCGCTGCGCGATGCGTTCGAGCGCGGCGGCGACGGCATCTTCGCCGTGGGCGACGAGGACAACGAGGACATCTTCCATCTCTCCCGTCGCGGCTTCCGCCTCAACGGCCGCCGTCACGAACTGGTGCTGTTGCGCCAGCTCACCGCGGAACTGCGCCGGCAGGAAGTGCAGACCTGGAAGAAGGTGATCCGGGTGATCAGCCACGAACTCAACAATTCGCTGGCGCCGATCGCTTCGCTCGCGCACTCCAGCGCCGAGTTGCTCAGGCGCGGGCAACTGGAACGGCTGCCGCTCGCGCTGGCCACCATCGAAGAACGCGCGCGTCATCTCGAAGGCTTCATCCGCGACTACGCGCGTTTCGCGAAACTGCCGGCGCCGCGGCTGGAACCGCTGGAATGGGAGCGTTTCCTCGCCCAGTTGCGCAGCCAGGTGGAATTCGCCTGGAACGGCCAGCACGGCGACGGCATGGTCCAGGCCGACGCCGCGCAGCTGGAACAGGCGATGCTGAATCTGGTGAAGAACGCGCACGAATCCGGCTCGCCCGCGCACGAGGTGCAACTGCTGCTGCGCCGGCTGCCGGAGCAGTGGCGGATCGACATCCTCGACCGCGGCAGCGGCATGAGCGACGCGGTGCTGGCGCAGGCGCTGCTGCCGTTCTATTCGACCAAGCGCCACGGCACCGGGCTGGGCCTGGCGCTGACCCGCGACATCGTCGAGGCCCACGGCGGCCGCATCGCGCTGCAGAACCGCGACGGCGGCGGGCTGTGGGTGAGCCTCACCCTGCCGGCGCGGTAGGCCGGCCTTCCCGGCCGAGTGCTCGCGGCTGAAGCCGCTCTACGACTTTTTCACCGGCCGTTTCCAGCCGTCGACCGTGACCTGTTTCGCGCGCGCGACCGTGAGCTTGCCGGCCGCGGCGTCCTGGTTGATGACCGAGCCGGCCGCGATCGTGGCGCCTTCGCCGATCGTCACCGGCGCCACCAGCGCCGCATTCGAGCCGATGAAGGCGCCGTCGTGGATGGTGGTGGTGGATTTGTTGGCGCCGTCGTAGTTGCAGGTGATGGTGCCGGCACCGATGTTCACGCCCGCACCGATGACCGCATCGCCGAGATACGTCAGATGGTTGGCCTTGCTGCCGACGCCGATCGTCGCATTCTTGGTCTCGACGAAATTGCCGACATGCACGCCGTCGGCGAGCACGGTGCCGGGACGCAGGCGCGCGAACGGACCGATCGTCACCGCGCCTTCGGTCCGCGCGCCGTCGAGGTCGCAGTGCGCGCGCACCTCGGTGCCGGGGCCGAGCGCCACGTCCTTCAACCGGCAGAACGGGCCGACACGGACACCGTCGCCGAGCACAACGCGGCCTTCGAAGACGACGTCGACATCGATCTCGACATCGCTGCCGACCTCGACCGTACCGCGCACGTCGACCCGGTTCACGTCGGCGAAGCGCGCGCCGGCCGCGCACAGCGCGCGCACGCGACGCAACTGGAACGCGCGTTCGAGCTGCGCCAGCTGCCACGGATCGTTGGCGCCCTCGGTCTCGATCGGATCGGCCACCGCGACGATCTCGGCAGGCACGAATTCGGCGGCGGCCATCGCGAACACATCGGTGAGGTAATACTCGCCCTGCGCGTTCTCGTTGGAGAGCGCGTTCAGCCAGGGCACCAGCGCGTTGGCGTCGGCGGCGAGGATGCCGGTGTTGACCAGGCGGATGCGGCGGGTCTCTTCGTCCGCATCCTTGTGCTCGACGATCTCGGCGACACGCCCCTGCGAATCGCGCACGATGCGGCCATAACCGGCAGGGTCGTCGAGTTCTGCGGCCAGCACCGCGAGCCGGCCCGGCGCATCGAGCAGACGCTGCAGGGTCTCGCTGCGGATCAGCGGCACGTCGCCGTACAGCACCAGCACGCGCGCATCGTCCGGCACACCGGGCATCGCCTGCCGCACCGCGTGACCGGTGCCCAACTGCTGCGCCTGTTCGGCCCAATGCAGCATCTGCGCCGGGCTCGATCCGGGATCGGATCGATCGGCAGCATTCCATTGCGATGCCGCGGCGCGGACCTGGTCGCCGCCGTGGCCGTACACCACGTGAATGCCTTCCGGGTCGAGCGCGCGCGCGCTGTCGATGACGTGCGCCAGCATCGGCACGCCGGCGATCTTCTGCAACACCTTCGGCAGCGCGGATTTCATCCGCTTGCCCTCGCCGGCGGCGAGGACGACGACGTGGAGAGGTGCGCGCATGGGAACTCCGGGGCCTGGGTTGCGGGCATTCTATCGACAGCGGCTGCTACGATGCCGGCCGGTTCGCGCACGATCGTCCGACGCATCCTCCACCGGATCCCCGCCCCCTGCATGCCCGCAGCTCCCGCCATCGCCGACGCGACAACGCCATCGCCGATCGCGCCCTCCCCGACTGCGCAGTTCGCGGCGGTCGCCGGCGGCGCCGCCACGGCGATCGGCCTGATCGCGCATGGCACCTGGCGGGCATTGCCTGCGGAACGCTTCGCGCTCTCGCTGGTCCTGGCCACGGTGGCGCTCGCGCTGGCCTGGCCGCTGCGACGTTGCCTGCGCTGGTCGCAGGCGTCCGCGCTGGCGGTGGTCTGGCTGGTCGCACTGGCTGTGTTCGTCGGGCCATGGCCGGTTCTGGCGACGATGCTGCTGGCCCTCGCGGCGCTGTCGATCGGGCTGTGGCTCACGCCGACCGGGCTGGCCGCGCGCGCCGCGATCGCCACCATCGTTGGCCTGCTGGCGATCGCGATGACGACCGGCTGGACCCTGACGCTGCCGATCCATCATCCGTGGGTGTGGCTGGCGTTGCTGTCGTCGATCGTGCTCGTTCAGCGCCGTGCGGTCGCGGCGACGCTGCGCGACACCGCCGCAGGCTGGCGCGCAGCGGTCGACGCCGCGCCGCGTGCGGCCGCGTGCGCGGTGATGCTGCTCGGCATCGCCTCGGTGGCCTGCTGGCTCCCGACCCTGCAGTCCGACGACCTCGGCTATCACCTCGGTCTGCCCACGCAACTCCTGCAGCACGCGCGCTACGCACCGGACGCGGAGTATCAGGTGTGGGCGTACGCGCCGTGGGCGGGCGATGCGCTGCACGGCATCGCCTTCGTGCTGTCGCGCCGCGACGCGCACGGCGCAGTCAATGCCCTGTGGCTCGCGCTGATCGCCGGCGCGCTCTGGGCGTTGTTGACGCCGCTGCGCGCGAGCGTGCTCGAACGCTGGGCTGCGGTTGCGCTGTTCGCATCGTTCCCGCCGCTGGTGTGGATGGCCGCGGGGCTGCAGACCGAACTGGCATCGATCGCGACGCTCTGCGCGTTCGTCGCGCTGTCGCTCGCTTTGCCCGCCTGCATCGGCTCGCGCCGCGCGCTGTTCGCCGGCGCCGTGTTGTTCGCCGGTCTGTTCGCGCTCAAGCTCGTGCACGGCGTGGCCGCGCTGCCGTTGCTGGTCTGGGCACTGTGGACGCAGCGCGCGCATCTGCCGTTGCGCTGGCTGCCGGTCGCATCGATCCTCGGCGCTCTGCTGATGGCATCGAGTCACGTACACGCCTGGCTCGCCACCGGCAACCCGGTGCTGCCGATGTTCAACCACGTGTTCGGCTCGCCGTATTTCCCGCACGAACAGTTCAGCGATCCGCGCTGGCATGCCGGTTTCGGGCCCGACATTCTCTGGCGAGTCACCTTCCTCACCGATCGTTACGTCGAAGGCTGGAACGGCGGCCTCGGCTTCGGTCTGATCGCGCTCGCGGGGCTGTGGCTGCTGCGGCTCGCGCAGCCGGGGCGTCGCGCGCTGTTCGTCGCCGCAACCGCCTGTCTGCTGCTGCCGCTGGTGCCGATGCAGTACGCGCGCTACGCCTGGCCCGGCATCGTGCTGCTGCTCGCGCTGCTGGTCGCCGGCAGCGAGTCCCTGCTCGGGCGGCGCATGTTCGTCTGGTGTTTCGCAGGCCTGTGCGCGTTGAATCTCGCCTACCAGGCCAATGCGAGCTGGCTGCATCACGCGGCGGTGGTGAAGCGCACGCTCCGCAGCGGCGGCGATGCCGACGCCGTGTTGCCGTCGTACGCCGCCGAGCGGCTGCTGATCCGCCGGATTCCGACCCGCGCCGACGCGCGCATCGACACGTACGTCCTCGCCGCCGACCCCACGCGCAACATGGTCGCGGAACTCGCGGGCCGGGGACGCACGGTCTCGATGCACGACCCATCGCTGCACGCCGAAGCGAAGATCGCCGACGGCGACGCCAGCGGCGCGCGCTGGGCCGCGCTGTTCGCGCGCGAACGCATCGGCTGGGTGCTGGTGAATGGCGAGCGCGCTTCGCCGGCGTTGCGTGCGGGACTGGCCGCCGTGGGCGCGACGCGGACGGATGCGCTGCACGGGATCGAACTGTGGCGCCTTGCCGTCGCCACGGCGGTTGAGTCCCGACCGTGAGCCTGCATCGGCAAGGGCGCCACTATCTGATGATCGGCTGCGTGCAGTGGCTGGTCGATTGGGGCGTGATGGTGCTGCTGAGCCATCTCGGCCTCGCGGTGGAAGCGGCGAACATCTGCGGCCGCATCAGCGGCGCGATGCTCGGCTTCTGGCTCAACGGCAAATTCACCTTCGCCGGCGACGATACCCGCATCGGCGGCACGCAATTGCGGCGCTTCGTGCTGATGTGGTTGTGCACCACCACGCTCAGCACGCTCGCGATGGGCCTCATCGACGATGTCTTCGGTCTGCAGTGGGCATGGCTGGCCAAACCGGCGGTGGAACTCGCGCTCGGCGTGTTCGGTTTCCTGCTGTCGCGGCATTGGGTCTACAAAGCCTGAGCCCACCGGTAGAGCGGGCTTCACCCCGCTATTTTTCCTCCGACGAGGTAGAGCGGCCTTCAGGCCGCTGCTTTTCCTCGGGCAAGACAGCGGGCTGAAGCCCGCTCTACCGGGTGCAGAAACGAAAACGCCGGCTTGCGCCGGCGTTTCGATGTCCCGCGATGGCAGAAACCTCAGTGCTTGAGGTTCTTGCGCAGGCGCTCCAGCGCGCTCAGCTGGGCAAGGCTCATCGCCAGCTGCGACTGCGCTTCTTCGGCGCTCATCTTCGGATCCTTGTGGGCGAGCGCGCGCTGCGCTTCTTCCATCGCCGCGCGGACCGCCGCTTCGTCGATGTCCTGCGCGCGCACCGCGGTATCGGCCAGCACGGTCACGACCTGCGGCTGCACTTCGAGGATGCCGCCGGAGATCGCGAAATCCAGCACTTCGCCGTTGGCCTGGGTCACGACGACCTTGCCCGGCTTGAGGCGGGTGATCAACGGCGCATGGCGCGGCGCGATGCCGAGTTCGCCCTGTTCGCCGGTGGCGACGACCAGCGTGGCCTCGCCGTGGAAGATCTCGGCTTCGGCGCTGACGATGTCGCAACGGATGGTGGCCATAGGTATTCCGATTCCTCGTGGGGTGGACCGGGGTCCACCGCTTTTCTCGCGACATCGGGCGTTCGCGACACCCGATGTCTCGCAATGGTGGACCAGAGGCCCACCCTACAACCGCCGTTCAAGCGGCGAGCTTCTTCGCCTTCTCGACCGCTTCCTCGATGCCGCCGACCATGTAGAAGGCCTGTTCCGGCAGGTGGTCGCACTCGCCGTCGCAGATCATCTTGAAGCCGCGGATCGTGTCCTTCAGCGACACGTACTTGCCCTTCGAACCGGTGAACACTTCGGCCACGGTGAACGGCTGCGAGAAGAAGCGCTCGATCTTGCGCGCGCGCGCCACGGCGAGCTTGTCGTCTTCCGACAGTTCGTCCATGCCGAGGATCGCGATGATGTCCTTCAGCTCCTTGTACTTCTGGAGGGTGGACTGCACGCGGCGCGCGGTCTCGTAGTGCTCGTTGCCGATCACGTTCGGATCGAGCTGGCGGCTGGTCGAGTCCAGTGGGTCCACGGCCGGGTAGATGCCCAGCGACGCGATGTTGCGGCTCAGCACGACGGTCGCGTCGAGATGCGCGAAGGTCGTCGCCGGCGACGGGTCGGTCAGGTCGTCCGCGGGCACGTACACGGCCTGGATCG
>CAMLLG010000047.1 GCA_946480825.1 uncultured Lysobacteraceae bacterium | reverse complement strand
ATCACCCACTACCAGCGCCTGCTCGATTACATCAAGCCGGACGTGGTGCACGTGCTCGCCGACGGCCGCATCGTGGAAAGCGGCGGCCCGGAACTGGCGCTGCAACTGGAACAACACGGCTACGCGTGGATCAGGGATCGCGTCGCACCGGGCGCAACCGCCGATGGAGCCGCCGCACGATGAGCGCACTGCTCGACTCGTTCGCGGCCGCGTTCGATGGCCTCGCGCAGCCCGAGGCCGCTGCGCTGGGCCTGCACCGGCGACACGCGCTGGACGCGGCGCTGCGCGACGGCCTGCCCGGCCCGCGCAGCGAGGCGTGGAAATACACGCAATTGCGGGCGCTTGAACGCCGCGCGTTTTCGCCGGCGACGGCGACGGACATCGACGCCGCGGCGCTGGATGCGGCGCTCGCCGACGTGCCGTTTCCGCGCATGGTCTTCGTCGACGGTCGCCACGACGCCGCGCGCAGCGATGTCGCCGCCATCGCGATGCCGGGAATCACGGTCCAGCCGCTGTCGCAGGTGCTGCGCGAAGGCGAGCCGCGCGACGCGAATTTTCTCGCCCGCCGTTTCGCCGGGGCGGACGAGGTGTTCGCCAGTCTCAACGCCGCGCTGGCCGAAGAAGGCGCGGTGATCCGGCTGGACCGCGAATGCGCCGATGCCTTCCCGCTGCATCTGGTCTTCGTCGCCAGCGGCCGGCAGCCCGATGCGGCCGTGCACATGCGCCATTTCGTCGACCTGCGCATGCGCAGTGCATTGACCGTGGTCGAGCACCATATCGCGCTGGGCGAACATCGCGGCCTGTCCAATCATGTCTTCCACCTGCATGTCGGCGAAGGCGCCCGGCTCGAACACGTACGCATCCAGCGCGACGCCGCGGGCGCGACCGTGATCGCGCGCAGCGACGCCGTGCTCGCGCGCCAAGCGCAGTACGACCGCCTCGACCTCGAACTCGGCGCCGCGCTCTCGCGGCACGAACTGAATGTGCGGCTCGAAGGCGACGCCGCGCGCCTCGCCGCATCCGGCGTGCTCTTCGCCGACGGCAGGCGCCACGTCGACACTCGTCTCGGGATCGAACACATCGCCCGCGATACGTCCTGCGCCTTGCCGTGGCGCGGCCTCGCCGCGGGCCGCGGGCGCGCGGTGTTCCATGGCGGCATCACCATCCGCGAAGGCGCCGACGGCAGCGATGCCGAACTGTCGAACAAGAACCTGCTGCTCTCGGCCGACGCCGAAATCGATACGCAGCCGGTGCTGGTGATCCACGCCGACGAAGTGAAGGCCGCGCACGGCGCGACCGTCGGCCAGCTCGACCCGACCGCGCTGTTCTATCTGCGTTCGCGCGGCATCCCGGAAGCGGAAGCGCGCGCTCTGCTCACCGCCGCGTTCTGCCGTGAAGTGCTGGCCTGCGTACACGCGCCGGCACTGCGCGAATCGTTGACCGCCACGCTCGACGCCCACCTCGCCCGGGTGACGCCGGCATGACCGCCATGACGACCTCCGCAACCACCGCCGGCGACGCCCGGGACTGGGCCGCGATCCGCGCCGACTTCCCGCTGCTGACCCGCGAGGTCCACGGCAAGCCGCTGGTCTATCTCGATTCCGCCAACACCGGGCAGAAACCGGCAGCGGTCATCGACACCGTCGACGATTTCTTCCGCCGCCACAACGCCAACGTCAGCCGCGCCGTGCACGCGCTCGGCACCGAGGCGACCGAGGCCTACGAAGGCGCGCGCGGCAAGCTCGCGGGCTTCCTCAAGGCGCATCGCGACGAGCTGGTGCTGTGCAGCGGCACGACCTTCGCGATCAATCTGGTCGCGTACTCCTGGGCGCTACCGCGGCTGAAACCCGGCGACGCGATCCTGCTGTCGCGGATGGAACACCACGCCAACATCGTGCCGTGGCAACTGGTCGCCGAGCGCACAGGCGCCACGATCAAGGTCGCAGAGATCCACGAAGACGGCAGTCTCGATCTCGACGCACTGCATGCAGCGATGACGTCCGAAGTGAAGATCCTCGGCCTGACCCACGTCAGCAACGTGCTGGGCACGGTCAATCCGGTGCGCGAGATCTGCCGCGAGGCGCGCAGGCGCGGCATCGTCACCGTGATCGACGGTTCGCAGGCCGCGCCGCACCGCGCGCTCGACGTTCCGTCGCTCGGCTGCGACTTCTACGCCCTCACCGGCCACAAGATGTGCGGCCCCACCGGCACCGGCGCGCTGTGGGCGCGTCGCGAACATCTGACTGCGATGCCGCCGTTCCTCGGCGGCGGCGAAATGATCCGCGAAGTCAGCTTCGAAGGCACCGTGTTCAACGAGGGCCCGCACCGTTTCGAGGCCGGCACCCCGAACATCGCCGGCCACATCGGCCTCGGCGCCGCGGTGGACTATCTCGATGCGATCGGCATGGACGCGATCGAAGCGCGCGAAGCTGAACTGCTGGCCCACGCCACCGAAGCGCTGCGCAAGATCGACGGCCTGCGCATGATAGGGACAGCGCCGGAGAAGGCCGCGGTGATCAGCTTCCTGGTGCAGGGCGCGCACGCGCACGATCTCGCGACGCTGCTCGATCTGGAAGGCGTGGCGGTGCGCTCGGGCCACCACTGCGCGCATCCGCTGCTGCGGTTCTACGGCGTGCCCGCCACCTGCCGCGCCTCGTTCGCGTTCTACAACACGCACGAGGAGATCGAACGCTTCGCCGCCGCATTGACCAAAGTCCGCCGACTGCTCGGCTGATCAGACCGGAACTCCGCATCGTGCCCGCACTCCGCTTCCGCAACGCCACCGAAGACGACATCCCCGCATTGATCGACCTCGTCACCTCCGCATATCGCGGCGACGCCAGCCGCCGAGGCTGGACCACCGAGGCCGACCTGCTCGACGGCCAGCGCATCGACGCCGACATGCTGCGCGCCGATCTGGCGCAGCCGCAGAGCGTCGTGCTGCTGGCCGAGGACGGCCCGCGCCTCGTCGCCTGCGCGCACGTCGGCGTGGAAGACGGCGCTGGTTATTTCGGCATGTTCTCGGTCGACCCGACGGCGCAGGGCGGCGGCATCGGCAAGGTCGTGCTGGCCGAAGCCGAACGCATCGCACGCGAGACCTTCGGCTGCGCGCGCATGCGCATGACCGTGATCGACTGCCGCGACGAGCTCATCGCCTTCTACGAACGCCGCGGCTACGTCCGCACCGGCATCACCAAGCCCTTCCCGTACGGCAACCCCCGCTACGGCGAACCCAAGCGCGACGACCTGCGTTTCGAAATCCTCGAAAAACAGCTGACGGAGACCGCGGCATGAGCGACTGGGTCTTCGTGTGCGCCACCGGGCAATTGCTGCCCGGCGAAAAAGCCGTGGTCTGGGCCGACGAAACGCCCATCCTCGTCGTCAATCTCGACGGCGAGCTGTACGCGGTCGAGGACCGCTGCACCCACGACGAATACGATCTGTCATCGGGCGAAATCGACGTCGCCGAAGGCAGCATCACCTGCGTCCTCCACGGCGCCCGCTTCGACCTCCGCGACGGCCGCGCCCTGTGCGCCCCGGCCTACGACCCGGTGGCGAAATTCCCGGTGAAGATCGAACACGGCGGCATCTGGACCCGCGACGATCGCGAGTGATCGCGCACGGCCACCAACGACGGTAGAGCGGGTTGACCAGCCATTCGGCTGTTGAAAACCAGCCCGCCCGGAATGTTTCGACAGCATCGCTGGAGCGACCGGACCGGTCACCGAAGCGACTGCAGGAGCGACGCAAGTCGCGACGAGAAGCGGATATTCCGTGTTGATTTTGCCAGCGCGGGCAAGGCCACGGACCGCACCCGGGATCACTTGTGGTTCGTTCCGGTTGCACTTCGCTTGAACGGGCGACCTGCTTGCTGCGGCGCTCGCCGAACCCGTTATGCTGCGAACGTCAACCAGGGGAGGATTCTCGTGATCTCGATGCATATGGAATTTCGCAGGCCGCGCTGGGTCGCGCTGCTGTCGATCGTGCTGATGATGCTGTCGGGCTGCGCCACGAAGACGCAGGTCCTCTACTCCAGCGATCAACGGTCCACGCCACGGCTGTCCTTCTTCATGGATCGGGCCGGCGACCTCTACCCGCCCTCATCGGTGTCGGTGGACGACCGCGCCATGCTCGCGCCGCGAACGCCCGCGGACTTCGTGACGCTGAAAGCCGCTTATCGCGAGAAGGCGAAAGACCCCGCGGGCCGCGAGTGGTCGGGCCTGCTGTCCGCAGCCGCAGTCACGCCAAGCGGTGCGTTCGAGCAGGACTGGGACCGGATCCAGACCGCGTTCCGGACGGATCTGGCCGACCGGATCACGAAGAGCGCGCGCGATGCCGATGACGTCGTCCTCCTGATTCACGGGTTCAACAACACCTACGCCGAAGCTGCGGCGTGGTACGCACTGGTCGAAGACGATCTGTCGCGCCACGCCGCCGCGAAAGGCCGCAGACTCGCATTCATACGCATGTACTGGAACGGACTGACGGGCAGCCCCCCGGCCATCTGGACCGCCGCGCAGGCGAACGGGCCGTGGGTGGGATTGGGCCTGCGCCGCGTGTTCAACCGCCTGCCCGACGACATTCCGCTGCGCGTCTTCACCCACAGCTCGGGCGCATTCGTGATGACGAACGCCCTGGGCGATGGATCGAGCGCCTTTCCCGACATGGGAGAGCCCTACTTCACGCGCGTACAGGGCGGCGACGGCCATCCCATCCCGACGCTCTCCGACCTGCGACTCGCCATGCTCGTGCCCGCGCAGCCGCTGACGGCGTACGGCGAGTTCATCCGCGACGATGGCGTCTTCGGCCTCGTGCCCGACAGGATCGTGCTCGGCACCAGCCGCCGCGACTTCGCGACCGGCAAGGCGCGCCTCTTCACGCCGTGCTGGTTGTACGGGGCCACGTGCATGACGGTGAAACCACGCAAGGCGTGCGAGCTGGTGTGGGGCGATCTCGGAAGGCAACCCATCCTGGTCGACTTCACCCAACCGCGGCTCCGCTCCCATCCGCATGCGGTCAAGGCCTACCGGGAAGACTCCGAGTGGCCCGAGCTCATCGCCGCGCTTCTCGACGACGAACCGCCCACCACGGCCGCACAGGGCCTGTGCCGCGAACCGGTCGAATCGAAGCACCGGCACCGCGATTGACGCCTGCGTCCGCACGACGCCTCGGACGTTTTGCAGGCCGGTGGCCGTGTACGGAGCTTTCATCGTATCAATCGAATCGCCGCGTCCACGGCCCTGCTTCAGGCCTCGTACGCGCCCGCCGATGAGCCGATGGCGAAATTCCGGGTCAGGATCGAATACGGCAACATCTGGACCCGCGACGATCGCGAAGGCTGATCGCGCGCGATCACCAACGGCGGTAGAGCGGGTTTCAACCCGCTTGCTCCGCGATGGTGCCGACGACTGTCGGCGAGAATTTTGTAGGCTGGGTGCTTCGCACCAGGAACGGACGTTCACATGGGCGTGTCTAGGGAACCAGAACTACGGCAGTTGGCTTGGACAAACGCCGTCTTCGAAATCCACCAGAACGCACAGTTAGGACTTCTTCCTGCGCGTGTATATCTTGTCGAACTCCTGGAGAATGTTTGCGTTATAAAAACGCTGCTTGGAACTTTTCGGATTGTTTGGGTTGAGCGTGCGGACGATAGCGAACTTCGACTCATCCTCTAACTCTTTTCTGCGCCTATGGAAATCCCGAGACTCTACGAAATTCTCGTATCGGCGCTTCATCGTGTTAGCGAGTTCCCGGTATGTAAGAGGATAATTCTTGAGCACGTCCTCTTCACGTACAGCCACCGCTGGCGCGGCCGGATCGTCCGTGTATCGAAAGGCCACAGAACATGCGTCCTTCCCGCGGACCAGCTTTGTTTCGAGGCGCAGGCTTACGTGCTGTTTCGCTTCAGGCGATGGGTCGTCAACGTCAAGCGAGTCAAGGTATGCGAGCAAGCGCTGAATCTGCTCTGGATAGTGCGCCCTCGTCGCCGGGTCAGCGGCCTCAAACCCGTGATAAAAGGAGATCGGCATCAGGAAAAAGTTGTATCCGCTCAGATCAAGCTGAAACCACTCAGTTGCGAGGTAAAGAAAGTTTCTGAGGGAGGCGGTTCCAATTTCCAAGACCCTGCGTCCGAGGTAAAGATCTTTGTTTATAAAGTGAGCGGCGCTGTCTCTGATTTCAGTTAGCGCTAGCAGATTGTCATGCGAGGCTTTCTCGTAGCCAGAGTTTCTGTCTTCAAGTAGCTTGATCGCAATGAACAGCACACTGTGTGTCAGAGGGTTCCCAGCGCGATTCGATTTTGCAATTAGCCTTCCGGTGCCATCGTCGACCAGATCATGCAATGACTCCGCCGACTCTCCGTGATCTGCCACCCATTTGGCTTTGAGCAGTAGCTCCCATGCATTCGCCATCAGTAACGCGAACGCTTCTTCTCGATAGGAAAAGTTTGGCTTGTTGTATATCTCGATGCCAGCGATCGCAGCTTGTACAGCCTTCGCAGCGAGTTCAGCGCTCAAAGCCATAGGGCGACTCCATGCTTGACAGCGGCGGCCGCCGGCTGGCAGCCCTTTGATCAGATTAGCCTGGTTCCGACTGTAGACCAGTGCCGGCCAATAGATGCCTGCTTCAGGTCGATTGGACCCGTCTTCGCCAAACGAGATAACCATACCACTCCCTTCCTGTTTGGAGATGGTCATGGCAGCCCTTCACACACCGCAGCCGCAGCCGCGTCAGTCTTAGAACAAGGGAAAGCTGGTCGGCCAGAAGGCACCCCTGAAACTGAGGGACATCTGGGCGATTCGGGTTCGGCTCCAGCTCCGCAACAAAGTTCGGGACTTGGTCCTATTCAACCTGGCGATCGACTCAAAGCTCCGTGGCTGTGACTTGGTCAAACTGCGCGTGTCGGATGTTACCCATGGCAGCCAAGTGGCTTCTCGGACCACGGTGATGCAGCAGAAGACGCGGCGGCCCGTCCAGTTTGAAATCACCGCGATGACACGTGAAGCAGTTCAAGCCTGGATCAGGCAAGCCAATCTCGGCCCTTCTGACTACCTTTTCACTAGCCGCGTTAATGATTCACCGCACCTATCGACCAGGCAGTACGCCAGAATCGTCCATCAATGGGTCGAAGACGCTGGCCTTGAGCCTAGTTCCTACGGGACACACACAATGCGGAGGACAAAGGCGTCGCTGATTTACCGGCGAACCAAGAACCTGAGAGCCGTCCAACTCCTGCTCGGGCATACCAAGCTGGAGAGCACTGTGCGTTACCTCGGGATCGAGGTCGACGACGCACTGGAGATCGCGGAACAGACGGACGTCTGAATTGATAGCGAGCCGCTCTCCAACAGGGAAGGTCGTAGAGCGGCCAGAAACGGACATTTAACGAATGCAAATGTCCTCTCTACACTGCAAAACTAAGTCGATATTAGACTCGCGCGAATTCACTCTTACTCGGCGTCCGCATCGACCTCATCTCTTTCATTCGCGGCCGCTTGCTCAGCAGATTCTTGCGCTTCGCTGTCGGCCTGTTCCTGGCGCTCTTCAGCGAACGCTTCGCACCCCTCGATGAAGGATTGCGAATTGCCGCCACAATCCGAGGCATCTGCAATATCGTTTTGCTGTGCCCAGGCGAAGCCCGCTTCATGGCCTGAGCAATCTTCAGTGCAAACGTAGTTTCCATGATCCTCCACGTCATATGCATCTATGATGCTCGCATCCGCCCCAGTGCCGTCGCTGCTGGCCCCAAGTTCTTCGTTCACAGCGTGCCTTTCTGCATAGGCTGCCTCTTCGGCTGCGGTGTCGGCGTCAGTGTCGTAGTCGTACTCATTGTATCGACCGCCACTTCGGCCGCAGCTAGCGAGAAGCGCACATAGAAGGATTGCCATCTTGATGCTTCGCAATGAGTTCAGCATAAGTCATTGGATGTCTGAGGGAGAATATGGTCCAGCCTAAGCCCCTAAATGAATCTGCCGAAAAGTGAGATTCACGCGCGGACCAAGGGGTTTTGCGGACTTAGCAATCCCGTGCTTCCAAAATTTCTGGGTGTCTCCTTTCATGAGAAGCAGGCTTCCTGCCTGAAGTGGAATTTGAACAGGAGAAATGTTTGCAAGTCCCTTGTGTTTAAATGTGAGGATTCGCTCCTCTCCAAAACTAAGGGATGCAATCACTGGGCGCACCCCCAATTCAGGCTCATCGTCACTATGGAGCCCCATGCTATCTCGCTCGTTTCGATAGTAGTTCAAGAGCACGCTGTTGAACGCCTCATGACAGGCTTGCTCAACAGCTTGACGTAATTCAGACAGCAAATGAGTCCAAGGCAACGGGTCCACTGAGATCCCAGAGTAGGAATACGAACTACCAAGATCTCCATACCAGGCGATCAAACGAGGCTGCATATGCTTTTTGCCCCAAACAGTGACTTCCTCGGCTCGCCATGGCGTCGTTGAAATCAATTCACTGAGAATTTCTGACAAGGGCTTCGGCAAATGAAGGCTCTTAAGCAATAACACCTCAGCATCTCGCATCGGGAGACGCTCAAAGACATTTGCCGGCGAGAAGAGGTCGTCAGTCAAGTTTTTCTCAAAACACGGTACGTTAGAGACGTTTTGAGCTTCGGCGATTGACCAAACATGCCGAGATATTCGCCAAGATCCGTCTTTTGCTCATTGTAGCTCGGCCAGATATCTTGGTTTGTTGAATTCAAAATACACTCCAATCCTGCACTCTTCCATTGCCCATCGAAATATGAATTAAAAGCATCATGACCATTGTCGTCATAAAGAAATAATGCCCCCGGTTTGGCCTCACGAAACAGCGTCTGCCAGAAGCTGGTTACCGTTCCTTCTTGATCAAGGGTCATCACCTCAGAGACGAAGTAGCTCATGGTGAACAAGTCGGCTTGTAGAAACTTCTTCTGATGAGCCCACGACTCTGGGCTAGTAACGTCAAGAGGCTGGAAGTTTGCATGTAGCAATAGATCGACACTAAGAGAGTCATCTAGCTCAGTCCAAGTGTCGGCCCAAGCCTGTTCACGATCAAGCAGATAGCAGGTGACCTTCTTCACTTTCTCTGTATCGTTGCATTCGTCAAGATACTTCAGCAGCCCAATTATGTCGCTACCAGGTCCGCCGCCAACGCATGTGACACGCAGGGACCCTGGCTGAAAAATCGGCTTTCCGAGAGCCTTGCGCAATGCTTGTAAAACCTGCAACACGTAGTCTCCATGCGATGCTACGTACTTGTACACGTAAGCAAATCGAGTGGCAGGGTTCTTATAGTTTACTGGCTCGCGCTTTGATTGATTAAGCTCACCATAGCTCTTAGATAGATACTTAATCTGTTCAGAAATTCTGACGGCAGCGTCTGCTCCGAAAGAGTGCTCTGCTTCAGCATACAGCGCGTCCAAAGCGATCTTGACCAATTGAAAGATAGTCATCGGCCTCTTCCTTGTTCCGTGCATTCCGCGATCTGCGAAATGTCCCCAGAGGGCAAGCTTATGGCGGTTAAACCCGTCTTGCAAGGAAGCGTTGCGACTGGTGCGAGAGCGAAATTAAAGGGCCACTTCAGGTCGGAAGCGGCCGACGTGAGAAAATTCCGCGCGAAGACAGTAGATTGCGTTGTCCTGCGCGGCGAGCGTCCCGTACTTTGGTGCTAGGCCACCAGTTGCCAGTGCGATGAGGCTAGCTGACCGTCCTGGTTCAGTCACCGATGTTCTCGTCCCTAGCCTCATCGAACATCGCCCTCATCGTTGGATTGCCCTTGGTCAGCTTCTTGATAGAGAGGTCCTGAGCCTTGTCATTTGCAAGACGGTAGTTGTTCGTGGACCTGAGCAGGTCCTCCTTCGTCTTCTGGAGGTGCCGGATCGCATCGTCTATGTTTTCAATCGCGTCGTTGAACTGCCGATGCGCTAAATCGTAGTTTCGCGAGAAGGCCTTCTGGAATTCGCCGAGCTTGTCTTCGAAGCCTGTGATGTCTAGGTTTTGGGCCTTAACCAAAGCCAACTCCGACTTGTATTGCGCAGCGTTGGTCGATGCATTTCGCAGCAGTGTGATCATTGGAATGAAGAACTGTGGGCGAATGACGTACATCTTCGGATAGCGATGCGAGACATCGACGATACCGGTGTTGTAGAGCTCACTTTCTGGCTCAAGGAGAGAGACGAGAATGGCGTACTCGCAGCCCTTCTCGCGGCGGTCCTTGTCGAGTTCCTTGAAGAAGTCCTCGTTGCGGTTTTTCGTAGTGGTCGTGTCCGCCTCGTTCTTCATCTCGAAGGAAATCGAGATCAGCTCTGTGCCATCTTCAGCGAAGTCACGGAAAATGAAGTCCGCCTTGCTGCCGGTGCGTGCGTCGTTGTCCTTTTCGAACAAAGCACGGGGGAATCCCAAGGGGCGTACGCGGTCGAACTCGATCTGGCAATGTTGCTCAAGTGTCTCCCCCAACATCTTTGTTGAGAGTTTGGCCTTCAGGTCTTTCAGGCGTTCGATCATCGAGTCACGATCTCGGATCTGGATCTGGTAGCGCTCTTCAATAGCCTTCTCGGCAAGTTGACGTTCAAGCTGGGCACGATCGGCAGCAGCCTTCGCATCGTCGCGCTCACGCTCAGCGGCCGCGACAGAATCTCTGATGACTTGGTCTCGAGACTGCTCGGAAAGAGCGATCGTGGAGCGAAGGTCCTGAATCTGGGCGTTCAGATCCGACTGGAGTCTCTGTATTTCAGCCTGGTGGCGCTGGGCAGCGAGCAACGCCTCAGTCTCTCGGGCGGTCTTGGCCTGCTGAAGGTCCATAGCCAGCGCATCGCGTTCACGCTCGACGGCTGCCAATGCCTCACGAACAGCGAAGTTGCGGGCTGTCTCGGCGGCCTCAAGGCGCGCCTGCAGCTCTCGGATATCAGCGTCTTTGCTGTTCGTAGCGGCTTGGTGCTCGTTCTGGAGGCGCGCCTCGGCCAAGGCGATGGCATCACGCTTCTCGCGCTCAGCGGCGGAAAGGCGGCCTTCGAGCTCTTCGCGAAATTGAGTATCACGGACCTGACGGACGATGTCGGCGTAGCTGGCCTCGTCGACAGTAAAATGGGTTTTACAGGAGGGGCAGACAATTTCGCTCATCACGACGTCCTTGGCGACAGCATTGACGAGCGAAAGGATAAGCGATCAGCCCGCAGGACAGGTGTCGGATTCATTTTCCAATGTCCGCTTTGGGTCGAAAGCTGCCACCCGCCCAGCTCTCACCCCCAGCCTTGCGACGCTTATAACAAGACCAGCTTCGGGCATCCAGAATCGCATTCAATATCTCGGACGACACAGTAATCTTGCCCGGCCGCAGCGGCTACAACCAACGGAACGTCGATGATCGTTGCGGACCCATAGCTTTTCGCTATCGCTCTTCCGGCACACAGCGGGCTGAAGCCCGCTCTACCAGTCCATCATCAACCAACGCCTCAAGCCCCAGCGTCGCCACCATCCGCCCTGCCTGCACCGCCTGATCGCTGGAGGCATTGCCCTTGAATCGCCCACTTTTCGCTACGCCCTGCGCGATCACGGCGAGGCGGAAAAAGACACAAAGGGGCCCCCACCCCGCACACCCTTATCCCCCATCGCCCCCACCAGCACCCTCATCCCGCGGCTGCTGCAACGTCCGCGCCCCCATCCGCATCACCGGGCCGCGCGGGCCGTCCATGTCCAGCGCTTCGGCGCGGGCCTGGTCCTGCGCCAGCGTGTCCTGGCGGGTCTGCTGCACGGTCTGCGCGACCGCCGAGGAGCGTTCGATCGACTGCGACAGCGCCTGTTCCACGTTCACGGCGATCCGGCGATGGGCCGGGTCGTCGAGGGCGCCCTGCACCACGAACACGGTGTCTGGCCGCCCGGTGGCGGGGTCGGTGCGGAGGCCCGGCACCACGTGATCGACGGCGGTGAAGCACCAGCGTTGTGCGGACAGCGCTTCGGCGACCAGCGATGCGCCCAGCGTCGTGCATTCGTGCTGGCTGAGGCCCATGCCCGGCGCGGTCTCGATGGCGCGCATCGCGTTGCCGGCCTGCAGGAACATCGCGTGCGCGGGATGCGCGGCGTCGGTCATCGACGGCTGCGCGCGGCCTTCGCGCGGCGGCGCATCGGGTGCGCGGCCGTCGTCGCGACCGTCGTCGCGCTCGCGCGCGTCCTTCGGCGCCGACAGCGCGGGATACTTCGCGCGCAATCCTTCCTCGAACGCCTCCAGCCGGGTTTCCACGCTCGGGACGACGGTGCCGTTGACGTGTCGCTGAAAGCTTTCCCATCCCGCGGGCACCGCCAGCGTGCCGAAAGTCGCGGATTGGGCGATGTCGGTGCCCGTGTCGTGGGCGGCCATCGCGTTGACGTTGAGCGACAGGCCCGCGAACGCCACGGCACCCGCGGCGGGTACGTAACCGCTGGCGTCCGCCAGCTTGTCGCCCGCGATGTCCAGCACCTGGTCGACCGATTTGCCGGCGTAGACGATGGCGTCGCGCTGATTGCGGCTGCCGATGACCGTCACGTTGTCGAGCGTGGATGCGACCACCGCGGCGTTCGCGCGGATCTGCCGCGCGTCCTGCGCCGCGTCGCGCAGCGCGTCCACCGCTTCGACCCGGTTGTGCTCGCGCGCCGCCTGCGCCGACTGCCGCAGTTCGTCGGCCTCGCGGTTGGCCCAGCGCTGTACGCCATCGGGCAGCAGATCGATGTCGCCGATGCGTCGCAGCACCGCCGCACCGGCCGAGGCGTTGCGCGCCTGCATCTCGCCCTGCCAGACATCCACGCTCGCCTCGATCTTTCCGGCGATCTCGCGGATGTCGGCGGACGCCTCTCCGCTGTTGCGTACGCCGGTCGCGACCGCGCGCCCCGCGCTGCGCGACAGGTCGCCCTGCAGGTCGCCCGCCGATGCCGCGAGCCCGCGCACGACATCGCCGGTGTCGTCCAGCGACTTCGCGGAATGGCGTGCGCCGGCCTCCACCCACTCGCCGATCGCGTTGCCGACGCGGGCGGCCTCGGCCTCGCGATGCGCCAGCTGCAGCAGCGGCCCGGCGAAATCCGAGACGCCCGACAGGCTGGGAATGTCGGCGCGCGGCACGATCGGGCTGTCGGGGTCGTCCGGATCGCGGCGCGTCATCGCGCGCATCGGCACCACCCGCCCGGGCGCCAGCGGCATGTCGCGCAGCAGCGCCTCGGTGTCGCCGTCGGCCAGCCGATCGACGAACGCGCCGAACGACTCACGCGCATGCGCCGGCATCATCCGGCCGATGCGCTCCTTCAGTTCCTCGCGTGCCTCGTCGGGCACGTTGAGCAGGATCGTCGCGCTGTGCCGCATCACCTCCGCCAGCTGGCGATTGTGGAAGGCGTCCAGCCGATCGATGTTGTGCATGACGCCGTCGCTGAGCAGTTCGCCCTGGACCTGATAGGCGGTGATCAGGGGGTTGGGGTCATAGAGTCTGGCGCCCGGCGTTCTTTGAACGAATTCCTGCGCCGTATCAGGATGCAGTGGCGCGGCGTTGAAGGTCACGGCACGTTGGCCGCTGACCGACACAGCCGCAGAAGCCAAGCCTCCGCCGAGGGAATGACCAGTGTAATCGACGTCTATACCGAGCCTTCGGAAATCGTTTGCGAGCCCCATCGCGCGATCGTAATAATCGGTTCTCAAGCCGATCGTTTGCGGTCCGTTGATGCCTCCGAAATCTTCAAGTGTCGTGTCTCGAACCGTTCCGTCGGATTGCACGATTGGACCAGAAGACCCCTTGAATGCAACTGTAGGCTTGTAGCCATCACCCAAGACCGCGGGATCAGGCAAATATATTTCGGCGCGAAATCCTGAATCATCTGGCTTGAAATAATCAAGCAGATCCTGATCATTCAAGACCGAAACCGCGGGGATACAACGACGAAGAAGATCAAGATCTTCACTTCCTCGACGCCAACCCAGAGGCGGACTCCCCTTTTCGGCGGCGGAATCATAGACATCTTGCCCGAGATTCGACATCTCGAATTCGAATCGAATTTCCTGCAGTTTTTGCAAGTCGCGCCTGGACTCGTGTGTATCTATCGCTTCAAGCCGATGATACAGCGATCTACGATCTTCCAATGCATTTGCAGTTGTCATTTTTCAATCTATCTCATAAACGGGCAATGGCACTTTCGACTCATCTGTTTCGAAACCAAAGTCGGCACGATACTTCCTGTAAGGTTCAGGCATTGGCGGACGAGAAAAACCTTTCGATAGCAACCATTTCTGACACTTGATCTGCCATTCGATTCCTCCCGAACCCATCGGCATCCAGAAAATCGCTTCGATCGTTGGAGAGGAAGAATTGCTTGAGAAAGTCGGATTAGCGAGACCTCCATGGTATTCAAGCCCTGGATCTGCACCTCGCCCAAGGAGCCAATAAACTTTCTCGAATCCACCTCTTGTCGCGTACAACTCAACGACAGGACCGCTGATGCCGCCGGGATGCGGTTCATTGATATTGGCACCGCGTTCAATCAGCAACTTCACGTTTTGCCACTGGTCGCCCCATATGAAGGCTTGATAGATCAATGTTTCGTTATTCGAGTTTCGAGTATTGGGATCGCCGCCATGGTCCAGAAGATGTTGCAGATAAATCGGGTCTTCGCGCTTGGCAGCCCACACCATCGCATTGTTCCGAAAGTATCGACCCAGCGGCTTGCCCTGATAGGTGCGAGAGAATGGTTTCGGGTCACGCGCATCCGGATCCGCCCCGTTCTCCAGCATCGCCTTCAGTCCTGCAGGGTTCTTCGTATAGACCGGCCACGCGATCAGCGGCATGCCCTCGGGCGAGAAGTGCTTGTCGGGGTCGACGCCCTCTTCCTTCATCAACCTGCGCACTTCGTCGACATCGCCCAGTTCCGCGGCCACGGCCAGCCGCTGGGCGCCGGGGTCGGGATACCACGCTTCCAGGCTGCGCGTATGCGCCGATTTCGCGGCGGGCGACGGCGGGGTGAACAGGCAGCCGGACAGGCCGATCAGCAGCAGCGGCAACAGCATCCGGGCGAACGTGGACTTCATGGACGATCCTTCAACGGTGATGCGGTGGGGACTGAACGTTTCGATGCGGGGTCTTGGGGCGTGGCTGCACGGAATGCCTGCAGCCACCCCGAAAGCGTACACATTCCGCAAGCAACGGGCACCCGTGCGGCGGCGAGCAGATGGCTACGGCGTCCCGGTGGAATCATGGCGAGGATTCTTCCATGGCCGGCAGCGGGACTTTGCTTTCATCCGTTTCATAGCCGAACGCGACGCGATCTCTGCGCAAATGATCCGGAAGGGGAGGTCGCTTGTATCCTTTGGCGAGCAGCCATTTCTGGCATTTGATCTGCCATTCCCGCCCCTCGCCTTCGCTCATCGGCTTCCAGAAAATGGACTCGATGATCAGGGATCGATCACCCTCACTTGCCGGCAGACTGCCCCGCGGCATCGGGTCCGCGCCTCGCTCCAGAAGCCAGTGCACATTCTTGAACGATCCGTAGCTCGAATAGTTCTGGGTGATGGTGGAAGCCCTGGTTCTTGCGTTTATGTCAGCACCGCGCTCCACCAGCAACTGCACGTTTTGCCACTGATCCTGCCAAATGAAGGACTGGAACAATAAGGTTTCATTGTTGGAGTTGCGAGTATTGGGATCCCCACCGTGATCGAGTAAAAGCCTTAGATAAACAGGATCATCCTGTTTTGCAGCCCAAACCATGGCATTGTTTCGATAATAAGTAGATACGCTGCCATCCTTGCCGCGATAAACTTCGAACGGTTTCGCCTCTCTCGCATTCGGATCTGCCCCGTTCTGCAGCATCGCCTTCAGCCCCACAGGGTTCTTCGTGTAGACCGGCCACGCGATCAGCGGCATGCCCTCGGGCGAGAAGTGCTTGTCGGGATCGACGCCCTCCTCCTTCATCAGCCTGCGCACCTCGTCGACATCGCCCAGTTCCGCGGCCACCGCCAGCCGCTGGGCGCCGGGGTCGGGATACCACGCTTCCAGGCTGCGCGTATGCGCCGATTTCGCGGCGGGCGACGGTGGGGTGAACAGGCAGCCGGACAGGCCGATCAGCAGCAGCGGCAACAACATCCGGGCGAACGAGGACTTCATGGACGATCCTTCACGGGCGATCCCTGAAGCGCGATGCGAGAGGCGCGTGCCCATCCGGCCTGCGTCAGCAGTACAGCAGCATGGCGGCGAGCAGCAGGGATTTCGCCGCGGTTTCGACCCAGGCAAGCAACCAGTCCGGCCACAGCCGCAGCGGACTGCCCGGCGCAAGACAGATGTCCTGTGCCCGCATTCATGCCGCCGCCCGGGAGGCGGAAACGCGAACCCTCGTGGCCGACCGCGTTCGACGGGCGCGCGCTCGATGAACGCTCGCTCCCGACTCGATCGCTCGACATCCTGCAGATGGCCGTCTGCATCTCTCATCCCTTTTCCTTCGCATCGTCTGTCGTCCTCCGGAACGCGCCACCGGCGACATTCGCGGGGCGTGATGCGCGCCGCGGGTCGGTGGGCGTCCGATGGTCGAACGCTACCACGCAAATTTTCATGTTTCAACATTTCACAACATTCAATTTAAATACAGGCCGGCGGCGACGGCGCGCGATGGCCTCGCCCAACCCTCCCCCGCATGCGGGCAAGAGGCGCGTTTGCGGGCCACCGGCTGGCGCGCCGATGAGCGCCCGGGAAAGCCGGGAACCGATGCGCGGTGGAGCGGGTTTTCAGCCCGCTTCGTCTTCTGTCGCGAAAGTATCGTGCACCGGATTTGGACGGACGAATGCGGGTCGGCCCGCTCCCGCGATGCGATCCCGAAAAGTCGCGATCAGCCCAACGCCTCGCGCCCCAGCGTCGCCAGCATCTCGACCATGCGTCCGGCCTGCACCGCCTGATCGCTGGAAGCGTTGCCCTGTTCCGCGCGCTTCGCCACGCCCTGCGCGATCGCGGCGAGACGGAAGAAGCTGAAGGCGAGCACGAACGGCCAGTCCGTCGGAATCGGCCGGCCGCTGGCCTGCGAATAGCGCGCGAGCAGCGCGGCTTCATCGGGAATGCCCAGCGCGGCGCGATCCAGACCGGCCAATCCGGGCAACGCGGGGTTGCGCGGCAGGCGCAGCGCCATGCAGAAATAGCCGAGGTCCGCGAGCGGATGGCCCAGCGTCGACAGTTCCCAGTCGACGATCGCCAGCACCCGCGGTTCGGTCGGATGGAACATCAGGTTGTCGATGCGGAAATCGCCGTGCACCAGCGCCACGCTGCCGTCGTCGGCGGGGCAGCGCGCCGGCAGCGCGGCGATCAGCGCGTCCATCGCCGGAATCGCGCGGGTTTCGCTGGCGCGGTACTGCTCGCCCCAGCGACGCAGCTGGCGTTCGAAGTAATTGCCGGGCTTGCCGTAATCGGCGAGGCCCACGGCCGCCGGATCGATCGCGTGCAGCGCGGCCATCGCGTCGACGATTCCGCCGTAGATATCGCCGCGTTGGGGCGGCGACAGGTCGGGCAGCGACGGGTCCCAGAAGATGCGGCCGTCGACGAAGGCCATCAGATAGAACATCGAACCGATGACCGCGTCGTCGGCGCACAGATGCAGCGGCCGCGCCACCGGCGCAGCGCCGCCGTGCAGCGCCTGCAGCACGCGGAATTCGCGATCGACCGCGTGCGCGGACGGCAGCAGTGGCCCCGGCGGTTTGCGGCGCAGGACATAGGTGCCGCTGGCCGCGTCGATGCGATAGGTCGGATTGGACTGGCCGCCCTTGAACTTGGTCGCGGTGAGCGGGCCGCGGAAGCCTTCGATATTCGCTTCGAGATACGTCGCGAGCGATTCGGCGGGCAGGTCGAGCGGATGGGTCATGTCCATGTCTCGCGAAAATCCATATGCGTGGCTTTCGTAGGAGGGGCTGACCAGCCATTCGGCTGTTGAAAACCAGCCCCGAGGTGTTTGCGATGGCGTCGACGGAAAAGCTCGGGGCTGAAGCCCCTCCTACGACTTTGTGTCTTTCAGCATCGAACGCGCGAGCGCGGCGAGATGCACTTCGTCCGGGCCGTCGGCCAGGCGCAGCGAACGCGCGCCGGCATAGGCCTGGGCGAGGAAATGATCCTGCGACAGACCGCCGCCGCCGTGGATCTGCATCGCGCGGTCGATCACGTCGCAGGCCATCCGCGGCGCGACGATCTTGATCATGCCGATCAGATCCTTCGCGCCCTTGTTGCCGTGCGCGTCGAGCGCGGCCGCGGCCTGCAGCGTGAGCAGCCGCGCCTGTTCGATCTCGCAGCGCGAGCGTGCGATCGCTTCCTGCGCCATGCCGTGGCCGCCGAGCGGCCGGCCGAAGGCTTCGCGGCTGCGCGCACGCTCGACCATCGCTTCGAGCGCACGCTGCGCCAGGCCGATCAGGCGCATGCAGTGATGGATCCGTCCCGGCCCGAGCCGCGCCTGCGCGATCTCGAAACCGCTGCCGGATTCGCGCAGCAGATTGGCGACCGGCACGCGCACGTTGGTGAATTCGATCTCGACGTGGCCGTGCGGTGCGTCGTCGTAGCCGAACACCGTCAGCGGGCGCACGACGCGCACGCCCGGGGTCGCCATCGGCACCAGCACCATCGATTGCCGCCGGTGCGCGGGCGCGTCCCGATCGGTCACGCCCATCACGATCAGCAGTTCGCAGCGCGGATCGCCGGCGCCGGTCGTCCACCATTTGCGTCCATGGATGACGAATTCGTCGCCGTCGCGCACGATCGGCAGCGCGATGTTGGTGGCGTCGGAACTCGCGACATCGGGTTCGGTCATCGCGAACGCGGAGCGGATCTCGCCGGCCAGCAGCCGCGGCAGCCACGGCGCCTGCTGTTCCGGCGTGGCGAAATGCAGCAGCACTTCCATGTTGCCGGTGTCCGGCGCGCTGCAGTTGAAGATCTCCGGCGCGCAGAGGCTGCGGCCGGTGAGTTCGGCGATGGGCGCGTAGTCGAGATTGCTCAGGCCCGCGCCGTGCGCGGGATCGGGAAGGAACAGATTCCACAGGCCCTGCGCCTTCGCCTCGGCCTTCAACGCTTCGAGCGGCGGCGGAATGGTCCAGCGCGTGGCGGGGTCGGCGGCATGCGCCTGGAACGCGGCTTCCGCCGGCACGATGCGCTCGGCGACGAAGCGCCCAACCGCGGCCTGCAGTTCGCGCGAGCGAGCGGAGAAGGGAAACAGCGTGTCGGTGCGTCCAGTGCTCATCGTTCGCTTCTCAATGATGTTTCGAAACCGCACGCGGCGGCGCGATCAATAGTAGGTCCACAGTCCGCGATCGCCATGCAGATGCGGCAGCGCATTCCACGACCCGAGGCGCAGCCGGCCGCCGTGCGGATGGAACTCCGACAGCGCGCTGTTGCGCAGCGACAGATTCAGCTCGACCGCGCGCGTGACCGGCACATCCAGCGCGATCTGCGCCAGGCGCGAAATCACGCCGCCGGAACTCAGCACCAGTACTTCGCCACCACCGGCCAGCGCCTCCAGGCGTTCGCCGGCCGCACGCACGCGCGCGCCGAAGACCTCCCAGCTTTCCGGCACGCCCGGCAATTCATCGTGCGCCCACGCCAACAAGGCCGCCTGCAGCATCGCGCCGACATCGCGCGGGTGGCCGCTGCGGCTGGCGACGGCGATCGGGTGTTCGGGGTCGCGTTCGAGATACGCGCTGAACACGGCATGGTGATCGAATTCCGCGAAGCCCGGATCGGCCACCGGCGCCGGCAACGGCAGGCCTTGCGCTGCGAAGGCCTCGGCCACGCCTTCCGCGGTCTGCCGGTGGCGGCGCATGCCGCCGACGACCACGGCCTCGAAGCGATGACCGCCGCGCGCCAGCCATTCGCCGAGCCGCCGCGACTGCTGCCAGCCGCGTTCGGAAAGATTGTCGTAGTCGGCGGCGCCGTAGCTCGCCTGTCCGTGGCGGACCAGCAGCAGGCTCACGGTGTGCGCCCGCCCTGTCGGCGACGGGCGGGAGCGAAGGCGATGATGTTCAAGCGTGGGCATCCGGGGATGGGTCCGGGGCATCGTACGACGCCGTTCATGGGCCTCCAAGCGCATCCGCCGCAGGCAAATCCGCGGGGCGGCCACGCGAAGCCTTCCATTTGATAATGATTATCATTAATATGCAGCCTCCGCGGTAGCCAGTGAACAGCCATCCGCAGCCCTCACGATTGCCCTGGCTGATGAACACCACGAATCCGTCCCTGCGGCTGACGCCGCTCGCCGTCGCGCTCTCCCTTTCCGTCTGCGGCCCCGCCCTCGCCAACACGCCCGCCGATGCCGCCGCCACCGTCGAGGAAATCGACAAGGTCGAAGTGGTCGGCTCGCGGGTCCACAAGGCCGATTCCCCGAAGTACACCGAACCGCTGACCGACACCCCGCAGACGATCACGGTCGTCAACCGCCAGGTGATCGAGCAGCAGAACCTGCTCGGCCTGCGCGATGTCCTCGGCACCCTGCCCGGCATCACTTTCGGCGCCGGCGAAGGCGGCGGCGGTTACGGCGACAGCATCACCCTGCGCGGCTACACCGCCAGCAGCGACATCACCACCGACGGCGTGCGCGACAGCGCGCAGTACACGCGCAGCGACACCTTCAATCTCGAATCGATCGAACTGATCAACGGCGCCAACTCGGCCGTCTCCGGCGCGGGCTCGGTCGGCGGCAACATCAATCTGGTGACCAAGACCGCGCGCGAAGGCGACACCCATGCCTTCAGCGTCGGCGTGGGCAGCGACGCCTACGCGCGCGTCACCGCCGACAGCAATTTCGATTTCGGCAACGGCACCGCCCTGCGTCTCAACGCGATGGTGCATCAGAACGACGTGCCCGGCCGCGACCACGAGAACTTCCAGCGCTGGGGTTTCGCGCCGTCGCTGGCGATCGGCCTGGGTTCGGACACGCGCCTCACCGTGTCGTATCTGCACCAGAGCGACGACAACCTGCCGCAGTACGGGGTGCCGTACGCGCTGAACGGGTACCACGACGGTCCGCTGCCCGGCGTCGATCCTCAGACCTATTTCGGCTATCGCAACGTCTCCGAACAGCGGATCGATGTCGACATGCTGACCGCGGTGTTCGCGCACGATTTCGGCGATGCGGTCACGCTGCGCAGCCTCGCCCGCCTGCAGCGCGTGGACCAGTTGTCGAACGTGACCGCGCTGCAGGGCAACTGGTGCCTGCCCGACGGCACCAATCCCTACACCAATCAGGCCTGCGCCGGCGGGCAGCCTGCGGGCACGTGGTCGCCGGTCGGCGGGCCGCGCGGTCTGGTGCGCGACACCCGCAACACCATCGCGATCAGCCAGACCGACATCACCGCACGCTTCTCGACCGGCGCGGTCGAACATGCGCTGGTCGGCGGCCTGTCCTTCAGCACCGAATCCTTCGAGCTGGAAAGCGGCGGCGTGTTCTTCAACGCCGACGGCAGCGCCCTGCCGAACACCAATGCGGCCTATCCGCTGCAGAGCTTCCGCGATCCCGCCAACGTCTGGACCGGGCCGCTGAACTATTTCCGCAGCGGCAAGACCGAAGGCGATCTCGACAGCGCATCGGCGTACGTGTTCGACACCCTGAAATTCGGCGACCGCTGGATGCTCAATGTCGGCGCCCGCTACGACCGCAACCGCGGCGCGACCAAGACCTGGATCGTGTCGACCGCCAACGCGACGCGCGGGCAGTTGCTGGGCACGAATCCGGTGGCGCGCAACGACGAGAACCTGATGTCCTACCGCGCCGGCCTGGTGTTCAAGCCGGTCGAGCACGGCAGCGTCTATCTGTCGTGGACCAACAGCAAGACGCCGTCGAAGGCGTCGGTCAACGGCAGTTGCACCGCGACCAGCACCACCGGCACCGCGAATTGCGATGTCGACGCGGAAACCGCGATCAACCTGGAACTCGGCACCAAGTGGGATCTGCTGGATCGCCGTCTGTCGCTGACCGCCGCGCTGTTCCGCAACGAGCGCCGCAATTACCGCGTCGCCGATCCGGGCAATCCGCTCAATCCTTCGGGCGAACAGCAGCTCGACGGCCGCGCGCGCGTCGACGGCCTCGCGCTGGGCGTCGCCGGCACCGTGCTGCCGGGCTGGCAGGTGTTCGCGAACTACACCTATCTCGACAGCCAGGTGATGCGCGGCGTGTCCGCCTTCTGTCTCGACAACCCGGGCACGGCCTGCGGCAATTCCGCGACCGACCGCGATCCCTTCGAAGGCAATCCGCTGACCAACACGCCGAAGCATTCCGGCAGCGTGTGGACCACCTACGACCTCGGCGACTGGACGTTCGGCTACGGCGCCACGTACCAGGGCGCGTTCGTGGTCCAGAACAACAGCCTCGACGGCCAGCCGCTGTTCGAGACCGACGATTACTGGGTGCATCGCGCGATGGTGGGCTACGCGGTGAACGAACGCCTGTCGCTGCAGTTGAACATCAACAATCTGCTGGACGAGACGTACTACACGCGCATCCGCAACAACATCACCTTCACCGGCGGCGTCGTGACCGGCGGCAACGGCTGGGCCACGCCGGGCGAAGGCCGTTCGGCCGCGCTCACCGCGACCTGGCGCTTCTGACCAACCGACACCGCGACACGCACCCGCACGCAGGCCCGACCATGCTCCTCGCCATTCCCGATGTGCTCGACGCCACCCAGGTCGCCGCGTTCCGCGCGACGCTCGACGCGGCCGACTGGGCCGACGGCAAGATCACCGCCGGCCATCAGTCGGCGAAGGCGAAGAACAACGCGCAGCTGCCGGAAACCTCGCCGGCGGCGCGCGATCTCGGCGCGGCGGTGCTGGATGCGCTGTCGCGCAACGCCACCTTCTTCGCCGCCGCGCTGCCGAAACGCATCTATCCGCCGCTGTTCAACCGCTACGCGGGCGGGCAATCTTTCGGTTATCACGTCGACAACGCCGTGCGCTACGACCGCAGCCGCGGCGGCGTCGATGCGGTGCGCACCGATCTGTCGGCGACGCTGTTCCTGAGCGCGCCCGAAGACTACGACGGCGGCGAACTGGAGATCGAGGACACCTACGGCACGCAGCGGATCAAGCTGCCCGCGGGGCACATGGTGCTGTATCCGGGCACCAGCCTGCATCGCGTGCTGCCGGTGACGCGCGGCGCGCGCGTGGCGTCGTTCTTCTGGATGCAAAGCATGGTCCGCGACGACGGCCAGCGCCGGCTGCTGTTCGAACTCGATATCTCCATCCGCCGATTGACCGCGGACGTGCCCGACCACGGCGCGCTGGTGCAGCTCACCGGCGTCTATCACAACCTGCTGCGACAGTGGGCCGAGGTATGAGTCCGACGGATGTCGCGGGCGCGCAGCGACGGCGCGGCTTCTGGCTGCGCACACTGCATCGGTGGCACTGGATCAGCGCCGCGGTCTCGCTCGCGGGGCTGCTGCTGTTCGCGGCGACCGGCGTCACTCTCAATCACGCCGCGCAGATCGAGGCGACACCGCGCACCGAACAGCGCAGCGCGACCCTGCCGCCGCCGCTGTTGGTCGCGCTCGGCACGCGCGACGCAGGCGAAGCGCCGCTGCCGCCGAAGGTGGAACGCTGGCTCGACGACGAACTGGACATCGCGCTGCGCGGACGCCAGGGCGAATGGTCCGCCGAAGAGATCTACCTTTCGCTGCCCTCGCCCGGCGCCGACGCCTGGCTGAGCATCGACCGCGACAGCGGCGCGATCGAATACGAACGCACCGACCGCGGCGCCATTGCATATCTCAACGATCTGCACAAGGGTCGCAACGCGGGGCCCGCATGGGCATGGTTCATCGATGTCTTCGCATTGGCCTGCGTGGTGTTCTCGATCACCGGGCTGTTCCTGCTGCAGATGCACGCGCGGCAACGTCCGGGCACCTGGCCGTGGGTCGGCCTCGGCCTGCTGTTGCCGGCGCTGCTCGCCCTCCTGTTCGTCCATTGATGTCCTTCATGAGCGCCTTCCGCATGAACACTTTTCCATTGAATGCCCGACGCATCGCCGTTCCGCTCACCGTCAGTCTCGTCATCGGCCTGGCGGCGCCCGCCTACGCCGCCGAACTGCGGGTCGGCGTCGAGATCCCGCAGCTCAACGTCGCCGAATACCACCGGCCCTACGTCGCGGTGTGGATCGAAGGCGCCGACCAGAAGGTCGCCGCGAATCTCTCGGTGTGGTACCAGCAGCGCGGCAACAGCGAGGGCCACGGCACCAAATGGCTGCCCGACCTGCGCCAGTGGTGGCGTCGCAGCGGACGCACGCTGAAATTGCCGGTCGACGGCGTGAGCGGGCCGACCAGACCCGCGGGCACGCATACGTTCGCCGTGTCCGATCGCGATCCGCGGCTCGCAGGACTCGCGCCCGGCGCCTACACGCTGGTGGTCGAAGCCGCACGCGAAGTCGGCGGCCGCGAATTGCTGAAGGTGCCCTTCACCTGGGCGCCCAAGCCGAAAGCGCAGAACGGCAGCGCGAAGGGCGGCAGCGAACTGGGCACGATCACGCTCGCGATCAAACCCTGACGCGACGCGTTCTCCCATCGCAACACCGCCACCGACCGCCCGCACCGGCACCACCGATCATCCCTCTTCCGCCTGGAGACTCCGATGAAATCCCGTTTGCTGCTTCCGCTGGCGCTCGCCGCCGCCCTCGTGCCGTTCGGCGCGTCCGCCCACAAGGCCTGGCTGCTGCCGTCGCAGACGGTGATCGCCGGCGAGAACCCGTGGATCACCGTCGACGCCGCGGTCTCCAACGACCTCTTCCATTTCAACCATGTGCCGTTGCCGCTGGAGCGTCTGGCGATCACCGCACCGGACGGCAACGCGGCACCGAGCGCCAACGGCGCCACCGGAAAATTCCGCACGGTGTTCGATATCGAGTTGAAGCAGGAAGGCACGTATCGCATCGCGATGATCAACAGCGGTCTGTTCGCGAACTGGGAAGAAGACGGCAGGCCCAAACGCTGGCGCGGCACGCCGGCGACGTTCGCGAACGAGGTGCCGAAGGACGCGAAGAATCTGCAGGTGTCGCAGAGCCTCGGCCGGGTCGAAACGTTCGTCACCCGCGGCACGCCGAACGAGACTGCGCTGAAGGCGACGGGCCAGGGGCTCGAACTGGTGCCGGTCACGCACCCGAACGATCTGTTCGCGGGCGAAACCGCGACCTTCGCGCTGCAGATCGACGGGAAACCCGCCGCCGGTATCGATGTGGAGATCGTGCGCGGGGGCACCCGTTACCGCAACGCGCAGAACGAGATCAAGGTGAAGACCGGCGCCGACGGACGCTTCAGCCTGACCTGGCCGGACGCCGGCATGTACTGGCTGGAAACCACCGCCGAAGACGACAAGACCAGCGTGCCGCAGGCGAAGCGGCGCCGGCTGAGCTACGTCGCCACCTTCGAAGTGCTGCCGCAGTAATCGACGCGGAGCCGCGGGTGCGCGCAGCGTTGGACACGGCCGTGCTGGAAACGATCGCGCTCGGCGGCGCGACGATGGGCACGACCTGGTCGGTGCGCGCGGTCTGCGCACCGGGCACGGACGCGCACGTCCTGCACGCGGCCGCGCAATCCGCGCTGGATCGCGTGGTCGCGCAGATGAGCCACTGGCGCGAAGACAGCGACCTCGCCCGCTACAACCGCGCGGAGATGGGCAGCGTGACGACACTGCCGGACGCCTTCGCCGAAGTGATGCGCTGCGCGCTGGACATCGCCGAGGCCAGCGACGGCGCGTTCGATCCGACGCTCGGCGCCCTGGTCGATGCGTGGGGCTTCGGCCCCTCGCGTTCGGCGCGCAGCGTGCCCGACGATGCGACGCTCGCGCCGCTGCGCGCGAACGCCGGCTGGCGTCGGCTCGCGTTCGACGAAAAGACATCGACGTTGCTGCAGCCGGGCGGCGTCTCGCTGGACCTGTCGGCGATCGCCAAGGGTTACGGCGCCGATCTCGTCGCGCGGGCGCTGCGCGCGCGTTCGGTGCCGGCGGCGCTGGTCGAGGTCGGCGGCGAACTCGTCGGCTACGGCCGCAAACCCGACGGCGGGCGCTGGCGCGTGTCGATCGAAGCCTGCGCCGAAGACGCGGCGCCGGTGGCCGCGGCGGATGCGCCACCGCTGCGCGTGGTCGCGCTGGACGGTCTTGCGGTGGCCACCTCCGGCGACCGCTGGCATGCGTTCGAGCACGACGGTGCGAGGCATGCGCACACGCTCGATTCGCGCAGCGGACGCGCGCTCGCCGATGCGCCGGTCGCCGTCACCGTGATCGCGGACTGCGCGATGCGCGCCGATGCCTGGGCCACCGCGCTGACCGCGATGGGCGTCGATGCAGGCCTCGCCTTCGCGCGCGCGCGCGACTTCGCCGTGCGCTTCCTCGTCCGCGACCGCGGTCGCCTGCGCGAGCATCTGTCGCCGCGCTTCGAAGCGCTGTCGGAGATCGCGACGTGAGCGTGAGCGCACGAAAACGCGGAACGATCGGTCAGATCCTCGTCCTCGTCGCATTGACGACGATCGCACTGCTCGCGCTCGCCCTGCAGCGGGCACCGTGGCCGCAGGGCGCGCCCGCGACGCCGCGCACGATCGTCGCGATCGCGGCGGTGCTGGTCTATCTCGTCGCCAGCGCGCTGTGGCTGTACGCGCAGCGACGCCGCGCCGCGGGCGCCGTGCGTGCGACGCATCGACACGACGCCGAAACGACGCCGCTGGTCGTGCACGCCAGCCAGACCGGTTTCGCCCAGCGCATCGCCGAACTCACGGCCGAACGTCTGCACGACGGCGGCCTGCATCCCGCGCTGCAGCCGTTGGCGTCGCTGGACGCCGCATGGCTCGCGCGCGCGCCGCTGGCGCTGTTCGTGGTCAGCACCACCGGCGAAGGCGATCCGCCGGACACGGCATTGGCCTTCGTCGACGACGCGATGTCGACGACCCCATCGCTCGACGGCCTGCGCTACGCGGTACTGGCGCTGGGCGACCGCCGCTATGCGCGCTACTGCGCGTTCGGCCATGCGCTCGACGCGTGGCTTCGGCGCTGCGGCGCGCGGCCGCTGTTCGATCTCGTCGATGTCGACAACGGCGACGGCGGCGCGCTGCGTCGCTGGCAGCACGATCTCGCGCAACTGCCCGGCATGGCGCCGGCCGCGGATCGCGCCGACTGGTCGCCGGCGCGCTACGCCTCGTGGCGGCTCTGCGCGCGCCGCGAACTCAATCCCGGCAGCCTCGGCGGTGCGACCTTCGAATTGCGGCTGTGGCCCGACGCCGACGCGATGGCGTGGACCGCCGGCGACATCGCCGAGATCGGACCGCGGCACGCCGACGGCGAAGTCGATGCCTGGCTGCAGGCGCACGGTCTCGACGGCAACGCCACCGTGCGCCACGACGGCGACACCCTGGCGCTGCACGAACTGTTGGCGCGCTCGCGCTGGCCGGACGCGACCGCCGGCATCGATGCGGCGACGCTCGCGTCGCGGCTGGAGCCGCTGCCGCACCGCGAGTACTCGATCGCGTCGATCCCCGGCGAAGGCCATCTGCGCCTGCTCGTGCGGCGCATGCGCACGCCGGAAGGGCGATTCGGGATCGGCAGCGGTTGGCTCTGCGCGCACGCCCACATCGGCGAGGAGATCGCGCTGCGGATCCGACGCAATCCCGGCTTCCATCCGCCCGCCTTCGACGCGCCGCTGATCCTGATCGGCAACGGCACCGGTCTGGCCGGACTTCGCGCGCATCTCGCCGCGCGCGCGGCCGCGGGCGCGCAGCGCGCGTGGCTGCTGTTCGGCGAACGCCAGCGCGCACGCGATCTGTACTGGGCGGACGAACTGGAGGCCTGGCGCAGCGACGGCACGCTGGCGCGCGTCGATCTCGCGTTCTCGCGCGATGGCGCATCGCCGCGTTACGTGCAGGACCTGATCCCTGAACACGGCGAGCTGCTGCGGACGTGGATCGCGGCGGGCGCCTGCCTGCTGGTCTGCGGCAGCGCCGCGGGCATGGCGCCCGCGGTCGATGACGCGCTGACCGCACTGCTCGGCGACGATGCGGTGTCGGCGCTCAGGCGCGAAGGCCGCTATCGGCGCGACGTGTACTGAACCAACGACGACCGACCCAGCGTCGGGCGCAGCGTGTCAGTAGCTCGCCGGTACCGGCGGCCGCAACACCTTCGAACGATAGTTCGCCGGCCCCATCAGATCGACGCCGCACGACAGGCCGTACAGCCAATCGAGCACCGCGCGCTGCGCCTCGCCGCGGAACGGCATACCGTGTTGGGGCACGATCATCGCCGGGTCGAGTTCGCGGACCATGTCCACCCACAGCCGCAGCGCGCGGTTGCCGGCCATGTAGCGGCGATGGAACCCCTCCATGCACGGCCGGTAGCTGTCGAAATCCTCGACGAAACCGTAGGCGGTGCCGCTGGACACAAGGCCCGAGCAGACATCGCCGGAGAAGAGGATGCGGCTGACCGGATCGAAGAACGACAGGTTGCCGACCGAATGCAGGAAGTGCGCGGGCAGCGCGATGAGTTCGGTACCGCCCAATTCGATGCGCGCACCTTCGTCTTCCACCAGCAGATAACGCTCGCGCCCCGCGTTCTCCATGTAGTGCGGCACCAGATGCGGCACGAACCGTCCCCACAGCTTCGAGCACACCACCGTGGCCTGCGTGTACAACAGCCATTTGTCGACCGAGCCGATGATGTCCGGGTCCTGGTGCGAGCACAGCACCAGATCGATCTGGTGCGGGCGCACGTGGCGGCCGAGGGCCAGCACCAGCGGGGTGTAGAGCAGCGAGCCGCCCGGGTCGATCAGCGCGGAATGCGTGCCGTGCTTGACCAGGAACTGATTGGCCTGCACACCGTCGTCGCCGCGCACCAGATCGTTGAAGGCGATGCATTGATGCTCGCCGGCGTCGTGCAGCATGAATCCCATGGTCGCAGCCCTTGTGCGGGTAAAGTGCCGCGCAGGTTAGTGATCGGCGACGCAGGGAATATTGATCTTTCTCAACATCCGCCGATGTTCGGCGGAAATTCCCGGGAAATCCCGAGAATCGGCGCACGCTGCGATCGATTCCTCGACCCGTTTCGCGGCGCAGGGACGCCCGTGGTCACATTTCGGCGTCGCGTCTGCGCAGGCGCGCGATCAACACCTCGCCGCCGCCGTCGATCGCGAAACGTCGACGCGCCTCGTTCGCCGATAGAAAAAAACTATCGGCCATCGCGGCGGTGCATCGCAGCGCGCCGTCGTCGCAGCGCGCATGTCCGGACAGCACGTGCACCGCCCAGTGCTCTCCCGGTTCGACGAACAGCACCATCGAGCCCACCAGCGGGCGGTGCCACAGTTCGGCGTCGATGCGGTCGCGCCGCCACATCAGGTTGAAGTCGTGGGTCGGGCCGTCGACGAGTTCGCCGGACACCGCACGCTCGCCGGCGAAACGCACGCGCCCGTGCGGCGGTACCGCTTCGCGCACTTGGCCGTCGTCGAAGCGCAGGCGCACGCCGTTGCCGTGCAGCAGCACCAGTTCGCGATCGACGCCCGGGAACGACGAGAACGGCCCGTCGCATTCGATTTCGGCGATCGACAGCCGCCAGTCCCAATCGCCGCCGTTGTCCGAATCGACATCGGTGGAACGCAGGATCTCGCGGGTCCAGCCGAAGCCGTTGCGCCAGCGTTCGCGGCGGTATTCGTGGGCGGGGATGAGGCGCAGATGCGGCGAAGCCATGCGGGTCTCCGTGAGGATCGGCGCGAGTGTAGCGGAGGCGGCATGCCGAAGGCCGCGATCGCTCGCGGCCTTCGGCTTCGTATCGCCCTCCGCCCTGCCCCTCTCCAGACGGGAGAGGGTTCACGGCGGCGGTTCGATCCCGGCACGCGCACTCAGCGCTTCTTCGGCGCAACGGCTGCGGCCTTCGGTGCGGCCGGACGGGCCGGCGGCGCAGCGGCGGCACCGGCGCCGAGCACGATCATCTCGCGGTTCTTCTCGACCGTCTTCAGGCCGATGCCCTGCACCTGGGCCAGTTGCTCGGCGCTGCGGAACGGGCCGTGGGCCTTGCGGTAGGCCACGATGGCCTCGGCCTTGGACGGGCCGACGTTGACGAGCACGCGGTCGAGCGTGGCGGCGTCGGCGGCGTTGATGTTGACCTTCTCGGCGGCGAAGGCGCTGCCCATCAGGGCCAGCGACAGCGCGGCGGTGGCGAGGGTGCGGCCGAAGAACGAGGTGTTGGACAGATGCATGGTGAGGCTCCTTGGATTGGATGATGGGTTGGATGAATGGATCGATCGGATTTGACGGTTCGGACCGGTTGCGGTCTTCGCTGTCGGCGGCCTCGCCGTGGCGAGTTCGCGTCGACAGGGACAGTCTCCGGATCCGGCCGGTCCCGCCCCATCGCCGGACCGCCCGCCCGCGGGCCGGGCGATGGCGCATGCGGGTGTCGGGAAAGTCCTACCCCGTCCGCCCGGCACGAGCGGCCCGGCACGGGCGCCTCCGCAGCGCCGGGCGTACAATCCGGCCATCCTTCTCCGGCCACGAACCTCCGCATGGACACCAGCAAAGTCGATCGTTTCGTCGGCGAGAAGTGGGACGACGAGATCGTCCCGCAGCTCGTCGAGTACATCCGCATCCCCAACAAGTCGCCGATGTTCGACAGCGACTGGGTCGCCCACGGCTACATGGACGATGCGGTCGGACTGATGGAGCGCTGGGCGCGCGCGCAGAACGTGCCGGGCATGCAGGTCGAAGTGGTGCGCCTGGAAGGCCGCACGCCGCTGATCTTCGTCGACATTCCCGCCAGCGCCGACGCCGGCACCGGCGACGACTGCATCCTGCTCTACGGCCATCTCGACAAGCAGCCGGAAATGACCGGCTGGGACGACGACCTCGGCC
>CAMLLG010000046.1 GCA_946480825.1 uncultured Lysobacteraceae bacterium | reverse complement strand
GGCGTGCTGCTCAACACCGACTTCATCGACAACTCCGCCGGCGTGGACACCTCGGACCACGAGGTCAACATCAAGATCCTGCTCAACGGCGAAGTGCAGAAGAAGAAGCTGACGATGCCGGAGCGCAACAAGCTGCTGGCGGCGATGACCGACGAAGTCGCGGCACTGGTGCTCAACGACAACTACCGCCAGAACCAGGCCCTCAGCCTGATGCAGCGGATGAGCCTGACGCGCCTCGGCTCGAAACAGCACTTCATCCGCACCCTGGAATCGCAGGGCCTGCTCGATCGCCAGATCGAATTCCTGCCCAGCGATGCCGAGATCGCCGAACGCAAATCCCGTCGCCTCGGGCTGACCCGGCCGGAACTGTCGGTGCTGCTGTCGTATTCGAAGATCGTGCTGTTCCAGCAACTGCTCGAGTCCGACGTACCCGAGGACCCCTATCTGTCGAAGGAGCTGGTGCGCTATTTCCCGGCGCCGCTGCAGAAGAAGTACGCGAAGTCGATGGAACAGCATCGCCTGAAGCGCGAGATCATCGCCACCGCGGTGACCAACTCGATGGTCAACCGCATGGGCGCGACCTTCACCCTGCGCATGACCGAAGACACCGGTCGCTCACCGGGCGAGGTCGCGAAGGCCTTCACCATCACCCGCGAGACCCTGGATGCGCGCGAGCTGTGGACGCAGATCGACGCGCTCGACGGCCAGGTGCCGGAGTCGGTGCAGGTCGATGCGCTGCAGACCATCTGGAATCTGCAGCGTTCGATGACGCGCTGGCTGCTGTCGCGCCCCGGCGCCATTCCGGACATCACCGCCGCGGTCGAGCGCTATCACCAGGGGTTCCGCGAGATCCGCGCCGGTTCCGGCATCCTGCCGGCGTCGATGCGGCCGGCCCACGACGCCAGCTTCGCCAACTGGAAGGAGAAAGGCCTGCCGGAAGCGGTTGCGAAACAGCTGGCCGCGCTGCCCTATCTCGAATGGTGCTGCGACATCATCGAAGTGGCGCGCGCGCGCAAACTCAAGCCGGTCGATGTGGCGCGTGCTCACTTCCGCCTCGGCGACGCGCTGCAACTGCCGTGGTTGTACGCGCAGATCGACACCCTCGCGGTCGACGGCCGCTGGCACGCGGTCGCGCGCGGTTCGCTGCGCGACGAACTGGCCGCGCAGCAGCGTCTGCTGACCATGCAGGTGCTGGATGCGCCGGGCGCCAACATCGACGCCAAGGTCAAGGCATGGATCGAACGCGACGATGCTTCGCTACGCTTCACGCTGGGCATGCTGGCCGAACTGGCGGCGCAGAAGTCGATGGACTACCCGACCGCATCGGTCGCGGTGCGCCGGCTGTCGATGCTGTCGGCGGAAGGCTGATCGCACAACGCCGCAATCGCTTCGCCATCATCGCGATGCTTCACGAACGGCCCCGGGAGACCGGGGCCGTTCGCGTTGGGGAATACATTTCGATCGCGGACGTGAATCGATCGGAATGCCGTCGAAGGCAGCACCGATCGATGCGCCGATGAGCGGTCATGTCCGCACCTTCACTTTCGATGGGACAACGCGATAGTCTGATCGCTCACGATGTCGAAACAGTCCTGGATGACTCTATGCAGCGGCGCCGCGGAAGCGCCAACATCCTCATTCAGGGGGCGAGATGGATTCGACGATGCGTGGGATTCGATGGTTCAGCGTGGCCTACGGTGTCGCATTGTTCCTCTTTGCGACATGGGCGCATGCCCAGATCGTGCCGACGGACGAAACGGAGTACTGCTATGGCAACGACTGCGGGACGAGGGCGTACGCGATCGGCAGGATGAAGGCCGCGAATCCGAATTATGCGGATTTCCTGGTCCAGAAAGAGCCCGCTTTTTTCGAACGGACCGACGGTCTGCAATTGCTGGAACTGCATTTCGGCGTTGAGGACCAGCCCGCAGCCTCGACCAATACGGCCGTTTACACGCCCAGCTTCACCAGCAGCCCGGCGCCGCAGTTCTGTGCGCCGAGTGGTGACCCGGTGCGCCCGAACGCCTGTGCGGATCAGGGGCAGATGGTCCAGGCCATCGTTGCCGCGGAGCACGCCGCGCATGGCGGTACGGTCCAGCACTGGGTCGACAAGCACTACTTCACGCCGTTTTCGGAATCCGCCACGCATGGCGGTGTGCAGGGTTCCCTGCGGTACAACCACGACAACAATCCTGCGCTGCAGACGACCCTGCATATCCGGTTTTTCAACGCTTCCGGTTCGCCGACCGGCGGCAACGATTACCTGCTCAACAAATTCGCTTCGTATCAGTGCCCGGCCGGATTCGTGGCCAGAACCGGCCCGCATGCGACCTACAATCCTGCGTCATCGTCTCCGGTCAAGCTGGATGAGGTCTGCACCGCCGCGGTCGATCTGAAGATCACGACTCGAAAGCGTGCCATGTGTCCTACGACGCCCAATGTGCCCTCCGAGGAAGGCGGTGCGCCCTGTTTTCCCACGACCGGCGACAAGGCCCGGTTCGAGACCGATTTCGAATTCGCGGGCCGCCCGTTCTTGCGCGCCTACCATTCCCTGCAACAGACCGGGCAGCGTCCCGAACTGGCGCCCGGCTGGACGCATACGTATTCGGAGCGGATCGTCGGCTCGCCCTACAACACCCGGCTCGCGCGGATCACCGACAGCGGATATTTCGAGACCTACAAGCGCATCGGCAGCACGCCGCGCTTCGTATCGCCGGAAGATGCGAAGAAAGTCGTGGACCTGGTGGTGGAGGGCGGCAAATACGTCTTCAAGCTCAGCGATGGCGGCGATGCCGTCCGGTACTTCAGCGACACCGGGCGACTGCTGCGGATCGAGGACTTGGGCACCGGCGGCAAGTTGACCTTCGGCTACGACGGCGAACGCCTGCTCACCGTGGCCGATGCCACAGGGCTGAAGTTGCAGCTCGTCTATTCAGGGTTTCGGTTGAGCGCGGTGCAGTTGCCGGACGGCAACACGGTTCAGTATGCCTACGACAGCGACCGCAATCTGCAATCTGTGCAGTACGCGGACGGCAGCATCCGGACCTACCATTACAATGAGGCGGGCTATTCCGACGCGAACGATCCGAACGCCTTGACCGGGATCAGCGACAACGGTCAGCGTTATCTGACTTTCGCTTACGACACCAAGGGCCGCGCCCGTCTCAGCCAGGCGCACACTGCGGGCGGCATCGTCCAGAAAACCGAACTGGCCTATACCGGCGATACCCAGGTGACGGTCACCGGTCATCACGGCGAAACCCGCCAATACGCCCTGTCCAGCAGCAGCGGTTTCCGCCGCGTCACCGGACTGACGGCCTCCGATGGTTCGGTCGGCAACACCTTCGACGGCGCGCTGGTGTTCGAAAGCCGCGACAAGCGCAACATGATCACCCGCCATGAATACACGGCCGACAAGGCGTATTCCAATGCACGTTACGACGCCTACGGCACCACGGTCGAGCGCAGGACGGTCACGGCGCGCGATGCGAACTATCGCGTGACATCGGTGCAGATCCAGGCGAAATCCGGCGCCAACCACGTCACCAAACAGCAGCGGAGCTTCACCTACAACAGCCGGGGCCAAGTGCTGACCAGCACGACCACGGACCCGGCAACGTCGCAATCGCGAACGGTGACGACAACCTACTGCGAACAGGCCGATGTCACCGCCGGCACCTGTCCGTTCGTCGGCTACATCCAGTCCGTGAACGGTCCACGCACCGACGTGGTGGATACGATCGCCTACACGTATCGCATGGCGGATCATCCCGATTGCGCGACTGCGCCTTCCACTTGCCCCTACCGCAGGGGACAGGTGTGGAAAACGACGAACGCGCTCGGTCAGGTCTTCGAGATCGCAGCCTACAACATGTACGGCAAGCCGTTGACGACGATCGATCCCGACGGCGTCGTCACCGACTTCGATTACGACGCCCGCGGAAGGCTGACGGCGCGCAAGACGCGCGGCGCGAACAATGCGGTGGAGACCGACGACCGGATCACTCGTCTGGAGTATTGGCCCGTGGGGATGGTCAAGAAGGTCACCCAGCCCGACGGCGCGTTCACGTCGTATACCTACGATGGCGCGCATCGCTTGACGGGCATCGCCGATGGCGAGGGCAACAGCATCGCCTACACGCTGAATGCGGCGGGCGATCGCATCGCGGAGCAGACCCGCGACGATCAGGGCCTGCTGTTGCGCACGCTCGCGCGCACCTACAACAGCCTGGGACAGTTGCAGGCACAGACCGATGCCTACGGCCGCAACACCACCTTCGCCTACGACGCTGCCGGCAATCCCGATACCACGACCGATGCGTTGCTGCATGTCACCGACAACAACGTCGACCCGCTGAACCGTCTCAGCCGCACCCTGCAGGACGTGAACGGCATCGCGGCCGAAACGAAGTTCAGCTACGACGTGCTGGACAATCTCACCCAGGTCAACGACCCGAAGGGTCTCGATACCAATTACACCTACAACGGCTTCGGCGATCTGACCCAACTGCAGAGCCCGGACACGGGGACCGTGACCTATACCTACGACAGCGCCGGCAACCGGGCCTCGCAGGCCGATGCGCGCGGCGTGACCACGACCTACGGCTACGATGCGTTGAATCGGCTGACCTCGATCGCCTATCCGACCGCGGCGCTCAACACCGGCTACGTCTACGACACGACGCAGGCGGTCTGCCAGAGCGGTGAAGGCTTCGGCGTCGGCCGGCTGACGAAGATCGTCGATGGCAGCGGCAGCACGAGCTACTGCTACGACCGGTTCGGCAACCTCGTGCGCAAGGTGCAGGTCACGAATGGCCAGACCTTCACGCTGCGTTATCTGTTCAACGTCGCCGGGCAGATGACCGGCATGGTCTATCCCGATGGTGCCTTGGTGGACTACGTCCACGATGCGCTGGGCCGCGTGAGCGAAGTCGGCGCGACGCCCGCGGGCGGAACCCGGCAGGTCGTGCTCGCCGATGCCACGTATTACCCCTTCGGCCCGGTCGCCGAGTGGGTTTACGGCAATGGCCGGGTGATGAAGCGCAGTCTCAACCGGAACTATCAGCCGGGCTTCGTCGAGGTGATCGGCCCCGGCGGCTTGAGCCTGGGCTACGAGTTCGACGAGGTCGGCAATCTCAGGACGTTGCGGACCGCGGCGCAGGCCGAACCGCCGCTGCGCGCCTTCGGTTATGACGGCCTGAATCGTCTCGTCGAAACGAAGGACGGCACCACCGCCGCGGTGCTGGAAGCCTATGCGTATGACCCGACCGGCAATCGCACGAGCGCGACCGTGAGCGGCGCGACGACGGCCTACGGTTACGGCAGCGGCAGTCATCGCCTGAACAGCGTCGGCGCGACGGCGCGCAGCTACGACAACGCGGGGAACACCACGCAGATCGGCGGCACGGCGAAAGCCTTCGCCTACAACGATCTGAACCGGATGAGCCAGTATCTCGAATCCGGCATCGTGAAACGCAACTATGCCTACAACGGCCGCGGCGAACAGGTGCGGACGTGGCTGGCGGCGAACGACGACCGTTACAGTCTGTACGACGAAGGCGGGCAGTGGCTGGGCGAATACGACGCCAGCGGCGCCCCGGTGCAGCAGATCGTGTGGCTCGGCAGTCTGCCGGTGGGTGTGCTCACGGGTTCAGGCGCTGCGCAGAAGCTGCATTACATCGAAGCCGACGCGCTGGGCACGCCGCGGGTGGTGGTCGATCCGACGCGCGGTGTGGGCGGCACGGCCGTGTGGCGCTGGGCGTTGACGGGCGAGGCCTTCGGCAATACGGCGCCGGATCACGACCCGGACGGCGACAGCGTCGCGTTCGTGTTCGATATGCGGTTTCCGGGGCAGCGGTATGATGCGGTATCAGGCTTCAATCAAAATGGTTTCAGAGATTACGAGCCCGGCACAGGACGGTATCCGCAGAGCGATCCGATTGGGCTCAATGGCGATATCAGCACTTACGGCTATGTTGGAGGTAGACCGTTGACGTCAATCGATCCTGAAGGTCTAGCCGCGTTTACTGTTCCGCTTGCTCCCGCTCCTGGTGCGGTCATTCCATCGCCACACCCTGTTGTCGTCGCAGGCGCCGTAGGCGCTGGTATTGGGATGGGTTTCAACTATGCTTGGGAGCGAGTGGCGGGCCAGGCATTCGGTTCGAGCTTGTACGACTGGATGAATCCAGGCGAGGTTTATTCGCCTGCCTTCGCTTCTGAAAATATCAATTCACAAGGCCAATCCGGCATCAATTCATGTCCACCTGGGCCTCAGGATCCATGCAAGGGGCTGCGCGATCAGTTGCGTGATCATGAAAGAAAGCTTCGAGAATATATAGCCAACCCACTTGGCATGGATAACAAAGGCTTTCTTGCTGCGGCGCTTGCAAAAGACGACATGAATCTTTACAACAAAATCTATGCAAGCCGAATTGCAAGTTTGCAATGGCAGATAGAGAATTTTAGAAAACAATTGCAAGCATGTGAGAGTAAATATGGAATTTAAAATACGAATTTCAGACATGCGAATTGCGGTCAATCGAATTCTTGATCACATAGAGAATGATCTTGGTCATGAATTCGTTGCGTTTGATCAGGACAGTTATTGGGATGTTGCTGATAATGAGCGCTACGAATTCTCGAAGGTTCCTGAAAATTTCGGGCATGGACAGTTGCGAGATGACTGGCAGTTTCTTTCTTCGATACTTGAAGACAAAGATCAAGCTGTTTCTTTGATGCTAATTCATGCAGCGCCTTTGCTTCGCCGAATTGGTGAGCAAGTGGGGGAATAAAGATCGCTCTAACATATTCGGCCGACGAATCGCATGCGAAAGCTTAGGTCGGGCAGAGCCTATGCGGGCTGCGGCTGGTCGTGCAGTGCAGTTGGCTGTGTTGAAGCATGGAGTCGATGATGAGAATGTAGTCTGCAATTTGAAATTTAAATCTGTCCTTTGTGTCGATGCGGCGATAGCCGCGCGCGAGTAGCAGCAGTCGGCCGTAGGCGCCGTTGAGCACGTTATGGTCGCGAAGATGATGGTGGGCGATGCCGCGCGCGCTCAGGTCGTGGCAGGTGGCGCATGGGGGATGTGCCGGATCGACCGCGCCGGGCAGCAGCCGGCGGTCGGCGGACCGGCGAATGCGAAAACCAAGATGCGTCCCCCGCAGGAGGGGCTGATCCCATGGTTGTGCTCCTCGCGGGGAGCGCTACGATGGACAGCAAGCGCGGCGCTGAAGCGACAGCGATCATGCGGCGCGACCGTCCCGATTGAGCCCTCCGATTGAGCACAGGCATGCCGACTTTCCAGAAGATCGCGTTCCTCGCCAGCCCCACGCCCGATGCGCAGGCCGCGCTGGCGGCGATGACCGCGCGCCACGGCCAGTGCGCGCCGGACGAGGCCGAAGTGCTGTGCGCGCTGGGCGGCGACGGCTTCATGCTGCAGACGCTGCATCGCCACGGTGGCCTGGGCCGGCCGGTCTACGGCATGAAGCTGGGCACCGTCGGTTTCCTGATGAACCAGTTCGAGAACGAAGGCCTGCTCGAACGTCTGGCCGCCGCCGAACCCGCGACGCTGCGCCCGCTGGAGATGCGCGCGCTCACCGAGTCCGGCGCCAGCGTCACCTCGCTGGCGTACAACGAAGTCTCGTTGCTGCGCCAGACCCGGCAGGCCGCGCATATCGCGATCGAACTCAACAGCCAGGTCCGCCTCGACGAACTCATCTGCGACGGCGCGATGGTGGCGACACCTGCGGGCAGTACGGCCTACAACTATTCCGCCGGCGGTCCGATCCTCCCGCTCGGCAGCGGCGTGATCGCGCTGACGCCGATCGCGCCGTTCCGCCCGCGTCGCTGGCGCGGCGCGCTGCTCAAGGCCGAGACCGAAGTGCGCTTCCGCGTGCTCGATCCCTACAAGCGCCCGGTCAGCGCCACCGCCGATTCGCACGAAGTGCGCGACGTGGTCGAAGTCGCGATCCGCGAATGCCGCGACCGCACGGTGACGCTGTTGTTCGATCCCGAACACAATCTCGAAGAACGCATCCTCAGCGAACAGTTCGTGGCCTGAGCGGTCGAGCCGCTCGGCACCCCGCCCGATGCCACGGCTCGGGCGCGGCATCCGCATGTCCCGTGTGCATATCGCACGGCGCTTCTTCGTGTCGAATCGATGTTGCAGCGTAAAACAAGGCGAACGGGATCATCGCGTCGAAAATATGATTTCGATGCCGACATACAGGGAAATCGTCGGCTCCATCAGGAACGCGAAGCGTAGAAAGCGTCGTGGCAGGATCACGGAATCGCGGTTTTTTTCGCGGAAATGCGCGATCGATCAATTCGGGAAAATATTTCGCGATCGACCCTAAACTTGTTCGCGTCCACTGCGGAATGCATGCGCAAATCCGGATCGTCGGGTCCGGTGAATCCTATGCATTCAAAGGAATCGCGCAGATGGTTGCTGTCTACACCGGTAGCGGGCTGGGTCTCTTCAACACGTCGCTGACGCAGCTCGGCAATGCCGGCGGCGGTCGGATCGGGCAGGGCGCGTCGAGCCAATACGTCAACCTCTCGACCGGCAACCTCGTGCTACAGGATCTCGACGAGAGCCTGCTGGTGCGCGGTTTCGGCGCCGCGCTGCTGCGGACCTACAACAGCCGCGGCAGCGTCGCCGGCCAGGGCCAGGACGGCTGGGTCACCGGCTACGAGCGCAATCTCGTGCTCAGCGGTACGTTGAACGCGGCCGGCAGCACGATGAACCTGATCGTCGGCGATGGCCAGACCGTCGCGTTCGCGTGGTCCGGCACCGCCAACCGCTATGTCGCCACCGGCGGCGATGGCGCGCACGACACGTTGACATGGGATGGCGCGAGCGCGACCTGGACGCTGGTGGAAGGCAGTTCCCGGCGCGAAGAACAGTTCGCGAACCATGCCGACGCGGTGCTGAAGGGACGGCTGCAGCGGATCCGCGATCTGCGTTCGGACAGCGGCGCACCGGCGCAGTACGACGTCGTCTACGACGCGCAGGGGCGGGTGTCCGAAGTGCGCGCCGTGGACGGTGCGGGCAGCGGCGCCGATGCGATCGTGTTCGGCTACAACGGTGCCGGGCAGCTCGCGACGATCCACACGCGCGAGAACGGCGTCCTGCGTTCGCAGGTGAGTTACGGCTACGAATTCGCCGACGGCTCCGGCCGGCTGACGTGGGTGCAGACCGATCTCACGCCGCACGATGCCGGCGACAACACCTGGGACGCGGCGGTTCCGGGCAACAACGATGGCCGATCTTTCCGCACCAGTTACACCTACGTCACCGCCTCGGCGGCCGATCTGCGCGTCGCCGGCATCACCACCGGCGATGGCGTGACGGTCGCTTACACCTACGAAGCCGACGGCGTCGGCGGTCATCGGATCAAATCGGTCACGCTCGGCGGCGGTGTCGACGCGCTGCCGCAGACCACGACCTTCGTTTATCGCACCAACGCGACCGATGTCGTCGACGGCAACGGCCGCACCTGGACCTACGAGTACGACGCGGACCGTCAATTGACCGCGGTCATCGAACCGGCCATCGACGGCCTGCGCCGCAAGACCGAATACCGGTACGACGGTGCGGGCAATCTCGTCCGCATGCTGCAGGCGCCTTTCGTGGGCGCGACCGCGCAGTTGGACACCACGTTCGAATACGACGCCAACGGCAATCGCACGCTGCAGCGCGACCTGCTCGGCAACACCGTGACCTGGACCTACAACGCCGACAATCAGGTCGCGACCGAAAGCCGCTACACCGTTCCCGCGGTGCCGGAGCAGGGCAAGAGCCCGACCTTCACGCCGCCGTCGGGCGAGCTGTCGAGATCCTACGTCTACGACAACCGCAACCGCCTGCGCTTCGAGATCGACGCCACCGGCACCGTGCGCGAATTGACCTATGCCACGGGCGGCAACGGCATCGGTCAGGTCGCCAGCGAACGCCGGTATCTCGGCGCGATCTATGCGGGCGCGTTCGACGAAGCGTCGTTGAGCGCATGGGCGACGAACGCCACGGCCATGCGTCGCGCCAACAGCGCGCTGACCGTCTACGACTACGATGCCAAGGGGCGTCTGGCGCAGGCGGTGACCTACGCCACGGTGTCCGCCGATGCGAACGGCAACGGTCTGCTGGATGCCGCAACGTCGATCGTCAATCGTGTCCATGACGCGCAGGGCCTGCTGCGGCAGACGATCACCGTGCACGGGCCGGGACGCACGCTCGCCGGTGCGCCGCCGGCCGGCAGCGAGGTGGTGGACTATGTCTACGACGGCATGGGACGCCTGCTGAGCGTGCTGAGCCGCAACGCATCCACCGCCGCCATGCCGGATGCGCGCATCGATCCTGCGGGGCATGCGGCATGGCTGGCGGCCAACGACGCCGGCACCGTGCTCACGACCTACGCCTATGCCGATTCCGGTCGTCAGGTCTGGACCACCCACGACACCGGGCTGATCCGTCTCGACCAGTACAGTCGCACCGGTCAGCTCGGCATCGTCACCGAATTCGGCCCGAGCGGTGTCGACAACCGCTACACCTACCATTACTACGACGGCAACGGACAACTGCGGGGCAGCCGCGATGCCAGCGGCGGCATGCGTTACTTCTTCTACGATGAGGCCGGGCGCCTGACCGGCACCGTCGACGAAACCGGCGCCGTCGTCGAGACCCGATACGACGGTGCGGGCCGGCCGGCGCAGACCATCGCCTACGCCACTCGCGTCGATACCAGCGCTTGGCTGTCGATGACCAAAGGTATGGCCAAGCACGTCGTCAAGAACCGTCTGCTGTTCTCGCAGACCTCGCCCAAACCCGGCGATGAGGATGTCTGGGTGCGGATCGACGCGGCCAACGACCGCAGTGCCAGCCGCAGTTACGACGGTGCCGGACGGCTGGCGACGGAGACCGATGCCGCGGGTCTGGTCACCACCTACGTCTACGACGGCGCCTCGCGCCTGATTTCGACCACGCTGGCCAAACCGGGCGATGCCACCGTCGTGCCGCGCACGACCCGCATGTTCCACGACGCCGAGGGCCGCCTGCGTGCGGTCCTCGACGCGGCCGGCTATCTGGTCGAAACCGTCCACGATGCCGGCGGTCGCGCGGTGAAGACGATCCGCTACGCGCGGATTACGAACGCCGCCTACTGGACGAACGGCACGCTGGACCAGTTGCGTCCGGTCGCGGATACCGCCGACCAGACCACCCGCCTGTTCTACAACGCGCGCAGCCAGCAGATCGGCATGCTCGACGCGGAGGGTTACCTCACCGCGTTCGTCTACGACGACGCGAACCACCAGCGCGGAGTCAAGAATTACGCGAAGCGGCTCACCGACCTCATCGGCGACGAAAGCTTCCTCGCGCTGTCGACCGCCGCCATGATCGACGCGCCGCCGGAGCCGTTCCGCCTGACCCAGCGCAGCTACAACGCGCTGGGTCAGCTGTTCCTCGAACTCAACCATGAAGGCACCGTCACCCGCCACAGTTACGACGAAGCCGGGCGACTGGTCAAAACCGAGGCGGCGCAGACCACCAGCGAGATCCGCGCGGGCAATCTGCGCTACGACCTCTTCGGCAATCTGATCGGCGAACTCTCGGGGCAGGGCTCGACCCATCTGCTGCCGGGCATGACCGAGGCGCAGATCGACGCGGTCTACGCGCAATACGGCGTGCGCCACAGCTACGATCTGGTCGGACGCCGGATCGAGAGCATCGACGCGGCGGGCAACAAGACCTGGTACTTCCACGATGCCGCCGGGCGCGAGACCTTCGTGATCCGCGGCGTGCACGACAGCGGCAATCTCCAGAACGCCCAGGGCGAAGTCGTCGAGACCCGCTACAACGCGTTCGGCGATGTCGTCGACAGCATCGCCTATACCGGCCGGATCACGCTCGGCATTCCGGGCAGCCGTGCCAGCGCGCAGTCGGCGATCGCGGCGCTGACGATCGGCGGCGCCGACAGTCGCGTGCAGTCGCGCTACGACACCCGCGGTCTGCTGAGCGAGCGGATCGATGCCGAGGGCTATCGCACCCTGTACGCCCATACCGCGTTCGGAGAGCTGTGGACGCAGCAGGATCTCGAAGCGAACGGCAGCGTCCGCCGCACGATCACCAACACGTACGACATCCGCGGTCTGTTGACCGGCCAGAGCGAGAACGGCGGCACGCTCGGCCGCAGCATGGGCGCGATCCACGACGCCTTCGGCCGCGTCACCACGCGGACCGATGCGCGCGGCAACACCGTGAGCATCGGCTACGATCGCCTGGGCCGCACGATCTCGCAGTCCGCGAACGACGTCAGTGGCCGCAACCAAACCGTGCGGATGGCCTACGACGCCTTCGGGCGCACGGTCGATCTCACCGATGCGCTCGGCCGCATCACGCGCTACGTGCACAGCGACAGCGCGCGCAGCGTCACCACCATCACGCCCGAAAACGTGCGCGTGACCACCACCTACAACCGCTTCGGCCAGGTGTTCACCGTTTCGCAGACCTTGCCGAACGGGACGGTCGCCACCACGACCACGAATTACGACAAGGACGGCCGGATTCTCGATGTCACCGATCCGCTCGGCCGCATCGATCGCAACGAATACGATACGCGCGGCCTGCTGGTCGCCACGGTGGATGGCTCCGATCGCAGGGTTGAATATCGCTACGATGCCGCCGGCCGCGTGCTGCGCACGATCGAAGACCCCAACGGTCTGGCGCTGACGACCACCACGACCTACGACGGCCAGGGCCGCACGCTGACGGTCGTCGACGCCAGCGGGCGCGAAACCCGCATGACGTACGATCGCAACGGGAATCTGACCGAAAGCCTGGTCGATCCGACCGGTCTGGCGCTGCGCACGACCTACGTCTGGGATCGCGACGGCCGCCAGCTGACCATGACCGAGGGCGCCGGCACCGCCGCCGCGCGGACGGTGTCGTACGGCTACGATCGCTTCGGCCGCCGCATCACCGAAACGGTGGCGCCGGGCACGCTCGACCTCGTCACCACCTACGACTTCGACGCCAACGACAACGTCGTGCGGCGCACCGACGCCAGCGGCCGCGTCACCCGTTTCAGCTACGACGCCGCGAACCGTCTGCGCTTCAGCGTCGATGCCGCGGGCGGCGTCACGGAGATCGCCTACGACGCCGCAGGTCGGATCAAGATGACCCGCGACTACGCCACCGTGGCCGTGATCTCCGCACTTTCCTCCGCGCCGAGCGAAGCCGAGGTCGCCGCGCTGATCGTCAGCCAGTCGCTGCGCGACGATGCGAAGGACGACGCGCGCTATACCGTGCACGACCGCGACGGACGCGTCGCGCTCACGGTCGATGGTGCGGGCGGCGTGGTCGCGGTGGGCTACGACAGCGCCGGGCGCGCCGTCACCGAGCGTCGTCATGCGCAGAAGGTGCCGCTGAGCGCGGCCCTGCGCGAGAGTCTGCGCCTGGGCACCGCGACCGTGGCCGATGTCGGCGCGAGCGCCGATGCGAAGGACATGTTCGTCCGCCAGGTCTACGATGCGGCCGGGCAGGCGGCCTTCACCGTCGATGCCGCCGGCGCGATCGTGCGCATGCATTACGACGGCGCCGGACGCACTGTCGCCCGCGTGCGTTACGCCACGGCGTTGAATCCCGCCGCGATCGGCGATGCCACCAGCGTGGCCCAGCTCGCCGCGGCGGTCACGCCGAGTACCGCCGATCAGATCGAATACTTCGTCCACGATGCCGCGGGCCGCCTGCGCTACACCCTGACCGGTGCAGGCACGCTCGCCCAGACCGGCTACGACGCCGCGGGCCGCGTGTCGATGGCGCGGCAGTTCGCGGTCGCGATGACCGTGACCGCGGCGCTGCGCGGCAAACTGTTGGCCGGCACCGCGGTGGAATCCGATTTCTCGGCCTTCGTCGCCGCGAACGCCGACACCGCGCGCGCCGAATACCGCGTCCACGACAGCGCCGGTCGCGTGCGCTTCACCGTCGCCCGCGCCGACGCGGGTCAGGGCGTCGTCGCCGAAGTCCGCTACGACGCGTCCGGCCAGGTGGTGTCGTCGCGGCAGTACGGCGCGATGATCGCCTTCGATCCCGGCGACACCGAAAGCGAGCTCACCGTCGCGTTGTCGGCGGTGGAATCGCGCATCAGCCGTTTCGCCTACGACAGCGCGGGCCGCCAGCGCTTCGCCCTTGATGCCACCGGTGCGTTGACGGAGACCCGCTACGATGGCGCCGGACGGGTCACGGACACCATCGCCTACGGGCAGCGGCCTCCGGCGGGCACCACGTCTTTTTCGGGTCTCGTCGCGTGGGCGAACGCGCAGCCGCTCGACAGCCTGCGCCATGCCAGGACGGTCTACGACGCCGCCGGCCGCCTGCACATCGACACGAATGCGCTGAACCAGAGCGAGGTGCACGAATACGATGGCGCCGGGCGGAAGGTCGCCCGCACCGATCGCAACGGCAAGGTCTGGCTGTACGAGCACGATGCGGCCGGCAACGTCGCCGCCGAATACAGCCCGATGGTGACGATCGCGACCGTCGACGCCAACGGCGTCGTCAGCAGCGCGGTGCGTTCGATCGTCACCCGTTACGCCTACGATGCCAACGGCAACATGCTGTCGCGGACCGAGAATGCCGACGCGCCCATCGCCGCGGAGCGCCGCACCACCGATTACGAGTACGACAGCCGCGGCCATCAGGTCCGCATCGTGTTCGCGGATCCCGGTGCGGTCGATCCCGCGACCGGCGCGATCGCTCTCACCGGCAGCCGGCCCACGATCGAGGTCGTCTACGACGCGCTCGGTCAGGCGGTGGTGCAGAAGGATGTGCGCGGCCATTACAGCTACCGGGTGTACGACGCGCTGGGTCGGTTGGTCCACGAGATCGACCAGGAGAAACAGGTCACCAGCTACGGCCACAACGTCTACGGCGAACAGACCTCGGTGCGTCGCCACGCGAACGATCTCGGCGCCATCGCGGGCTGGGCGGACGGCCAGGCCATCTCGCTCGCGCAGATGCAGGCGGGCGGGCAGCCGGCCGCGAGCATGGACGATCGCACGCTGCTCACGCACTACGACCTGCGCGGTCTGAAAACGAAGGTCGAACTCTCCTCGGTCGCGTATCGCACCGCCAACGGACTCGGTGCCAGCGGCACGCCGACCACCAGCTACGGCTACAACGCCTACGGCGACCAGGTGACGGAATCGGTGCTGCTGGAAGGCGTGCCCGGCAGCGGCACCGAGCAGTGGGCGACGACGTATCGCTATCACGACGCGCTCGGCCGCAACACGCTGACCGTGGACCCGCTGGGTTACGTCACCGAAACCGAATACAACGCCACCGGCGAAGCGACGAAGACCGTCGAGTACGCGCGCGCGCTGACCCAGACGCCGGATATCGCCGTGCGTCCCGGCGTTCCGGCGCCGGGCGATGCCGCGATCGGCGCCGACCGCATCACCCGCTGGACCTACGATGCCGTGGGACGCAAGGCGAGCGAGACCGCGGTGCGCCAGTATCGTCGCCCCGACGGTAGCACCGGCAGCCGCGACGTGACCACGCTGTTCGGCTACGACGGCGAAGGACGCACGACGTCGCTGAGCGACGACACCGGCACGACGACGACGACCTACGACGCGCTGGGCCGCGCCCTGTCGGTGCAGGAACCCGTGCGCGATGTGGTGGTGCAGGGCATGGACGTGGTGCTGGGCGCCAGCGCCAACCGCGATCTGACCACCGGTCTGCTCTACGAACAGCGCTCGCCGTACACGACGATGGCCTACGACGCCTTCGGCAATGCGGTCGAAGTGCGGCGTTACGCCAACGGCCGGAACGGCACGCAGACCGCGGTCGCCGACGACGCCCGCGACCAAGTGCAGCGCGTGCGCCACGACCGTCAGGGCCGCGCGGTGTGGATGCGCGACGGCGAAGGCGCGATCGTCACCCGCAGCTTCGACGCCGCCGACAACGTCACCGGCGTGCGCTACACCCTCACCGGCAACGGCGGCCGCAGCGCCGTGGTGCAGGTCGTCAACAGCTACGACAGGACCGGTCGCCAGGACAGCACGCTCACTACCCGCGACCTGCTGCTGGGCGGCAGCCCGCAGGGCAGTGTCGTCGACACCGGCGAGACCGTGACCTACAACGCCTTCGGCGAGATCGCGACCAAGACCCTGCACGGTCTGTCCGGCACACTGGTCTACAGCTACGACGCGGCCGGGCGCATGACCGGCTCGAACGAAAGCGGCGCGCCGCGCGAGTTCGGTTACAACCTCGCCGGGCACCAGGTCTACGCGAAGCAGCGCGCCTATCTGTCCACCACCGGTGGCGTGGACACGGTGGTGGATGCGATCACGCTGACCCGCGTCGACAAACTCGGTCGCACGCTGCAGGTGATCCCGCCGTCGCACACCGCCGACCCCGCGACCACCAGCACCCTGACCCAGGCGGTCGACCGCTGGGGCAACGTGCTGCGGATCGTCGACACCCGCGGTTATCGCACCGACTACGAATACAACAGCCTCGACCAACTGGTGCGCGAGATCCGGCCGCTGGTGAAAGTGGTCTCCGAGAACGGCGGCGTCGAATGGCGCCGCCCAGAAAACCAGCGCTATTACGATGCGCTCGGGCGTCTGGTCGCGACCCGCGACGCCAACGGCAATCTGCGCACCACCGAGTACGACGCGACCGGACGGATGGTGGCATCGCGCGATGCCTACGGCAATGCGACCCGCTTCGCCTACGACGCGCTGGGCAACCAGCGCGCCACGCAGAACCCGCTCGGCTATCTGGCGTTCAAGGAATACGACCGCATGGGCCGCGTCGTGGCGATCGGCGATTACCTGCCGGGCGCGAACGGTGCGACCCGCGACAAGGCTTATCTGCAGCGCTACGTGCTCAACGAAAACGGCGATCGCCTGCGCGTCGCGAATCTCTACGACTGGGGCTCCCGCTACGACTACGACAGCCGCAACCAGCTGATCCGCAGCGAGACCCAACTCGGCGTGGTGATGGAATACGCCTACGATGCCGCCGCGCGCAAGATTCTCGAGCGCAACGCGCTGTCGATCGCCGCGAACGCGCCGACCTGGGTCGATCGCGAGGGCGAAACCGTCCGCCTCGACGAATCCAGCTGGAATTACGATGTCTTCGGTCGCCTGATCGACCACAACAATCTCAGCGGCCGCGACAGCGATTACGAGTACAACGCCGAGTCCGGCCAGCTCCGGCGCGAAACCGGCGTCGGCGGGCAGTCCATCGCCGCGCCCGCCGCCGACAGGCGCATCAGCTACTACGCCAATGGCCGCATCCGTCAGGTGATCGAAGGCACCAGCTCGTATGCGTACGAGTACGACGCCGCCGGCAACAGGACCCTGGAAGAGGTGACCACCACCGACGCCTACGGCCTGCAGGTGCGCACCCGCACCCGCACCACCTACGACAGCAACAATCGGGTCGAGCGCGTCACCCAGGACGATCTGTCGAGCGGCAAGCGGATCTTCGATCTGCTGACCGAATACGACGCCAACGGCAACCGCCGCCATGTGCGCGCGCTGTCCGGCTACGGGCCGAACGTCGACGCCATCCCGGTCGTCAACAACGCGCCGGTGGTGATCCGTGCGATCGACGATCGCACGGTGCGCAAGGGCATGACGTCGGAATTCCGCCTGCTGTTCAGCGACATCTTCCGCGATGCCGAACAGAACGCGCTGACCCTCGCCATCGCCGAGGGCGACGGCACCGCGCTGCCGGTCTGGCTGCAGGTGGCGCACGATCCGGTCACTGGCGAGATCGTGTTCGTCGCCAACCCCGCGGCGAATCTCGCTGATCAGGACATCGTGGTGCGGCTGACCGCGAGCGAGGTCGGCAATCCCGGCAACGCGGTGAACGCGACGTTCACGGTGCGGGTGCGCACCAACACCGCGCCGATCCTGATCGAATCCGGCGACATCGCGCTGCACGTGAAGACCGGACAGCCGTGGCACATGGATCTGGTCGCCGCGGATTATTTCCGCGATGCGGACGTGGGCGACGTGCTGACCCTCGGCATCGACAACGCATTGCCGTCGTGGGTGAGCATCGATGCCGCCACGCCCGGCGTGATCCGGCTGAGCGGCACGCCGCAGGGCTCGGGCAGCTTCGCGCTGCGCCTGCGCGCGCACGACCAGCTGAACGCGTCCGTGGTCAAACAGTTCAACATCACCCATGCCCCGAACGCCGCGCCGGGCGTGGTGGCGACACCGGCGCCGGTGGACGCCATCATCGGCCGCCAGTTCGCGTGGTCGCGCGATCTGCCGGAGGTGTTCGCCGATCCCGACGGCGACCGCATGCGGATCACCGCCGCACTGGTGGGCGGCGGCGCTTTGCCCGAATGGCTGTCGTTCCAGTACCTCTACGACCAGGCGACGCCGCAGATCGTGTTCGCCGGCAATGTGCCGACCGATGAGGTCGACGGCCGCACCTACAGCATCGTGCTGACCGCCACCGACGTGGACGGCGCGTCCAGCAGCACCACGCTGGCCGTTCGCGTGTTCGCCAACCGCGCGCCGGCGGCGACCGCGGGCACGCAGACGCTGACCCTGCGGCAGAACGACGCGTTCACGCAGACGCTGTCGCTTTCGTCGCTGTTCGACGATCCCGAGAACGATGCGCTGAACCTCACCGCGCTGTGGCCGCAGGGCTCGGTGCTGCCGCACTGGCTGAAGATGACGGTCGACCATACGGCGAAAACCGTCACCTTCTCGAAGATCCCGGGCAACACGCCGATCGTCGGCACGTTCGCCTTCAGCGTGCGCGCGACCGACATCGCCGGCCTCGCCGGGACCAAGACCTTCTCGATCGTGGTCGGTGCCGACAATGCGCCGGTGCGCAGCGGTGTCGCGTTGCCCGATCGCGCGCTGTCGATCAATCGCACCTTCACCTACACGCTGCCGGATGGATTGTTCAGCGATCCGGATGGCGATGCCTTCGTGCTGCATGCGGATCTCATCCAGCAGGGGTACGACCCGGAGCCGGGGATTCCCAATCCGTATTCGGTCGAATATCTGCCGCTGCCGTCGTGGATGAGCTTCGACGCCGCGACCCGCACCTTCACCGGGCTGGTGCCGGCCAACCAGTCTTCGCCGATCATCCTGCGCATCACCGCGCGGGACAGCCGCGGCCTCAGGAACATCGTCGACGAAACATTCGTCGGTGGCGCCAACGTCAACACCGACGGCGATATCCGCATCTCCTTCCAGACCTGGACGAACACCGCGCCGACCTATACCGCGGGCGCACTGCAGCCGCGCAGCGGGATCGAGGCCCAGCCGGTCGATTTCGCGCTGCCCGCGAACGCCTTCATCGAGCCCGACGGCGATGCATTGACCTACAGCGCGCAGGTGCAGATCGGCGCGAACTGGGTGGACATCGCCACCATCGGCCTCGCCATCGACGCCGCGACCGGGCGCATCACCGGCACGCTCGCCAACCTGACCCAGAGCAATTACACGGTCCGCATCCAGGCGCGCGACCCGCAGCAGGCGCCCGCCAGCGGCACCTTCGCGCTGAGCGTCAGCCGCAGGCCGGTGGCACCGGCATCGCTGTCGCACCAGGTCATGCTCAACCAGCCCTTCAGCTACACGGTGCCGGGCTTCAGCGATCCCGAAGGCGGCACGTTGACCTACACCGCGCGGATGGCCAATGGCGCGGCCCTGCCGGCGTGGCTGGACTTCAGCAGTGCGGGCGTGCTCGGCGGCACCGGCACCACGCTCGCCAGCTACGCGATCGAGATCACCGCCACCGACCCCAGCGGGCTGTCGTCGTCGACGATCCTGCAACTCGCGGTGGCCAACAATCCGCCGGTCTATACCCCGGGGGCGCTCGCCAACCAGGCCGCACAGCCGTCGCAGCCGTTCAATTACACCGTTCCGGCGAACGCCTTCACCGATCCCAACGGCGATCCGCTCACCTACAGCGCCGACTGGAACAGCGGGCCGCTGCCGTCCTGGCTGAGTTTCAATCCGACGACGCGGGCGTTCAGCGGAACCCCGACGTCGGCCGGCTCATGGACGATCCGCGTCGTCGCTTCCGACGGTGCGTCCACGGCTTCGGCCACCTTCACCATTTCCACCGCGAACCTCGGGCCCGTGCTCAACACGCCGCTGCCCGTGCGTATCGCGCCGGTGAACACCGCCGTGTCCTGGCCGTTGCCGGCGGGCGCCATCACCGATCCCAACGGCGACGCGCTGACGTATGCGCTCGAGGTCCTGTTGCCGGGTTACATGACGCTGCGCTGGGTGCCGGGCGACAACGCCTGGGAACCGGAGTGGGTCGATCCGGTCTGGGTCGCGGCGACGGTCTCAAACGTGGGGCTGTCGATCGTCGCGAACGGCGCGAGCGGCGGCACGATCAGCGGCACGCTCAAGGCATTGCAGTCGCGCGGCAACGACATTCCGCAGGGCACCACGCCGGTCCAGACCACCCAGACCAATCACGACTACAGTCTGCGGATCGTGGCCCGCGACCCCGAAGGGGCTTCGGTCTACGGCGCGTTCCAGACGGTCGCCAACGTCGCGCCGGTGGGGCCGACCATCGGCACCCAGACCGCACGCCAGAACGTCTTCTACAGTTTCGTGCCTCCGGCGTTCACCGACGTCAACAACCAGACGCTGACCTACAGCATGACCGGGCTGCCGGCGGGGCTGTCGTTCGATGCGCCGGCCCGCACGATCGGCGGCACGCCGACGGGCTCGGGGCCCTCGATCGTGCAATACACCGCCAACGACGGCAACGGCGGGACCACCACGGTGTCGTTCACGCTCAACGTGCAGGCCAACAACGCGCCGGCCGCGCCTGCCGTGTCGGCGCAGACCGGTACGCTGAACGTGCACCTGTCGTTCGGGTTGCCCGCATTCACCGATGCCGACTTCGACACACTGACCTACGGCATCGCCGGATTGCCGCCGGGGCTGTCGTTCGATGCCGTCTCGCGCACGATCAGCGGGACGCCGACGGCCGCCGGCAGTTGGAACGTGACCTACACCGCCAACGACGGCCGCGGCGGCACCGCCAGCGTCGTCTTCGACTTCACGATCGGCACGTCCGTGCCTGCGAACCGGCCGCCGGTGGTGAACGTGCCGCTCTCGGACCAGACTGCGGACAGTGGGACTTACTTCGAATACATCATCCCGGCCGATGCCTTCCGCGATCCCGACAACAACCCGCTGACGTATTCGGCCATCCGTGTCGGCGGCAGCATGCCGGCATGGCTGACGTTCAATCCCGCGACCCGGACCTTCTCGGGTACGCCGACGGGTGCCGTGACCCAGAACTTCACCCTCCGCGTCACCGCGACGGATCCCGGTGGGCTGTTCGTGAGCGACGAGTTCGTGCTCACCAAGCTTGGCGACAGTGGCGGCCAACTCATCGACGAGGCGGAGGGCGAGACCTACCGGTTCGAGATGGGCGCGGCGCAGGCGCCCGAGGGCGAGAAGGATGGCGCCGACGGCACCGGCGAGGTGTCCACGATCGAAGCGTTGGCGACCAGCGTACCCGTGCAGGTCAAGGACGAGTGGTTCGTCTACGACGCGGAAAACCGGCTGAAGCTGGTCGGTGGTCAGTTGATCGGTGCGGCGGGCGCGCAGGGCACGTATATCGGCCTTGGCGTCAGCGCCGCGGAATCCCATGAGCTGATGTACGACGCCGCGGGGCAGGCGATCGGCCGCCTGGTGAAGGCCGGCGTCAACGAGATCGTGTACCGCACCACCTACGATCTGCGCGGCCGCAAGCAGTACGAGTTCCACGCCGAATATCTCAATCCGGTGAATTTCGAGTTCGGCGGCATCGCGAAGATGTACCGCTACGACGATCTGAATCAGCTCTCGCAGACCCACAGCTATTACCAGAACGGCACCCGCGTGAATGCGCCGCTGGACGGCGAGGGCTTTCCGATCGGCGTGGCGATGAGTGTGGCCGGCTGGCTGTCGGGCGCGGAGGTTTTCCACTACGACGCGGATGGTCGGATGACCGTGCAGGTCACGCGTTCGCGCGCCAATGGTCTGCAGGGCATCCAGTGGCGCGAGCCCGGCACCTTCGACGAGACCGCGGAACGCAGCGACATCAATCTGCTCGCCGCCGACAGCTGGGTGCAGTATTCCGACGCCGCCGGCGTCAGCGGCTACGATGTGCTGGGCCGCGTGAGCATCTACCGCTATGCGGCGGCCAACATGCAGTGGGCCATCCATACCTTCACCAGCACCTATGAGCGTTGGGAGGGCTATCAGGAAAAGACCGTCGCCGGCACCAGCACCAACAGCAACTACAAGCCGACCACCAACACCCTGACCTACGACGCCTTCGGGCGCCTGAGCCGACAGCTCGAACACACCGAGTACCAGAACAACGCCATCGACGACCGCGTCCGCGCATACGCCTACACCGGCGAAGGCCGCGTGCAGACCCGGCGCGAGGGCACGATCCACGATGGCGTGTTCACCCAGACGCCGGACAACACCGGCGCGCGCAACAACTACCAGTTCGTGCATGCCGCCGGCCAACAGCAGGCGGAACTGCGCGAAGGCGGCCAGATCCGCAACAACCACCACGTCTACAACACGCCGCAGATCCAGACCCTCAACGGCCGCGGCAATTACGCCGCCGGCGGCGGCACCGTGGTCGCGCTGCAGGGCGAAACGCTGCAGTCGCTGGCGCAGCGCGTCTACGGCAACGGCAGCCTGTGGTATGTGCTCGCGGACGCCAATGGCCTGTCCGATCCCAACGGCGAATTGGTCGCGGGCACCCAGCTCAACACCCCGCGGGTGAGCGTCAACGCCAACGACGCCGGCACCTTCAAGCCCTACAACCCCGGCGAAGCCATCGGCTCGACCACGCCCGGGCTGCCTTTCATCACCCCGCCGCCGAAGCAGAACTGCAACGTGCTGGCGACGATCCTGATCGTGATCATCGCGGTGGTGGTGACGGTGTATACGGCGGGTGCGGCCGCGACCTACTTCGCGGGCGGCGCTTCCGCGGTCGGTGGTGCGGGTACGGGCGCGGTGGGGCTCAGCGCATTGGGCGGCGGCGCGATCGCCGGTGCGGCTGCGGGTACGACTCTCGGGACGGCGGCCGCGATCGGCGGCGCCGCCGTCGGCGGATTCGTCGGCAGCGTCGCCAGTCAGGTCGTGGGCAAGGCGCTCGGCGTCGTCGACGGCTTCAGCCTGCGCTCCGCGGTCGCCAGCGGTCTGACGGCGGGATTGACCGCCGGCGTCGGCAGTACCGGACTGATCGGACAGATCGCCGGCAAGGCGGGCGACTTCGCGCACATCGCGAAGGGTGCGCTCACCTCCGCGGTCGGTGGCGTGACGTCGCATGCCGCCAATCGGGTCGCCGGCATCGATGTCGGTTTCAGCTGGCGCAGCATCGCCGCCAATGCGGTGACCGGCGCGATCACCGCGGGTTTGACTTCCAAGTTCGACATGGAATACAGCGGCTGGCGCGCATTCCGCAACGATGTGCTGCACGGCGCGATTTCGGGTGTGGTCGGCCTGCATGCCAGGCGCGCGTTCGGGTTCGACGACCGGGTCGATTACGGCGCGATACTGGCCGATGCGTTCGGCAACGCGAGCGCGAACGCACTGGTCGCGCATCTGTCGCCCGTGCGCGAACAACCGGTCGAGCCCGAACCGGAGCCGCTGCCCGACTATCTGATGGCGGATGGCGCGGACGGCCTTGCGGCAGAAGGCGGATACGGCGATTTCTTCGATGCCTACAGTCTGCTCGACCGCATTCTCGAAGGCGGCATCGACGGCGGCATGACCCAGGATGGCTCCGCTTCGCGGGCCGTCGGCGATGTCGTGGCGCCGAACGGATCATCGGCGGCGGGCGGCGGTCTGGAGAAGACGATCCAGAACATCGCTTTCGCCTCCCATCGTGGACATACGGAATCCTTCGGCGCGGCCTATTCGAACCACATCGACGCACCCGATCCGAACTGGACCGATGCCCAGACCTGGGATTGGGTCAGACAGTTCCACACGGTGCATGCGACGTTGCCCGCGCACAGCGACCATGTGATCGAGCCGAACCAGCGTCCGGCCGAGGTCGTGCCGGACGTCGCGGCGTCGACGAACTATCGTGTGCTCGGGCTGGATGAAGATCCGCACGCCGGTGCGGATGCTTGGGATGCGGCGAGCTATGCCGCCCGATATACGCTGTACGAAGTCTGGAACTTCGCCAGCCTCGGATTCGTGAAGCGGCACGATGCGCGGCTGATCGACGAAGCGAACGGCCGTTTGTCGAGCGGCGATTTCTGGACGGCGACCACGATCGACGCGATTTCGAGCGTCGGCAGCCTCTATCTCGGTGGACGTGCCGGAAATTACGTTCTCGGCCGCTTCGGTACGGGCTATGCCGGCAACCTGCTCAGCGGCGGCACCGTGGGCGGAATCACCAATCTCGGACAGCAGTGGGGCGGGATGGCGACGTACGCCCTGAGCGACGGCAGGACGGGGCAGTCGTCCTTCTCCTGGAACGCGTTGGCCTGGTCGGCCGGTGGCGGCGCGGCATTCGGTGGCGCGATGCGCTACGCCCAGACGGCCTCGTGGCTGCAGATGCCGCTGAAGTTCCAGTCGCCGGTCGTGCTGCAGCGCGGCACGGTGTTGACTTCGGGAGGGTTGCCCGCGATCGAGTCGATCAGAAGCCCGATCGTCCGCATGAGCCCGGGGGAAGCGCTCCGTGCCAAATACGCGGGACTTTCGCCGGCGGAAAGAACGGCGCGGATGCGTTCGCTTGCGGAAGCCAATGCCCATCGACGGCTGTCCGAACTCGAAAATTCGATCACTGGCGCGCATTTTCTGGAGAAGCACGGCGCACAGACGACGCTCGCATCGCAACTGCAGCGCGTGCAGACCGGACGGAACCCGACGACAGGCGTGGTGGAACTCAAAAAGAACGGACAACCCATATTGCCCCCGGCAGCGACCCGCTTCCTGAGTCATCGGGATCAACTGACGGCCATCAAGCGTGCCGAACTGATTCTCCGCAGGAACCCGAACAATCCGACATGGGCCGAGCGTCCCATCTCCTTCGGACGTGCGATCGGCGAAGGCCATCAGAAAACGACGTTATCCTACGGGCGGCAATATTCCGCGACGGTGTGGTTTCGCAACGGTCAGGTCAACACGGCCTTCCCGCAGTGGGGGATGTAATGTACGCATGGCGTGAAGTCGACGATCTGACCAGCCTGCTCAAGGTGTTCGATGCGAACTTCGCCTCGGAGGACGAGGTCGAGGCGGTATCGGGACTCGACCCGAATCGGCACGAGGATGTCGTTGAAGCGGCGAGGCGTCTGCTGCTGCCGGAGTTCCGTGGTTGGAGTCTCCAGGCCCGCGAGAGCACCGTCGCACTGTTGCGGCGGTGTCTCGAACAGCCGCAGGAAGCTTTCGATTCGGTGTTCTCGAACGTGTCGCCGGTGTTCGACGACGATGTGCGGGACGCGAGGACGTTCATGGCCAGCATTCTCGCGGTACTGGCGTCGGAGGGCTTCGACGACGCGTCGACCGGGAGTGCGGAGCCCAGATGAGCGTGTGCTGCCTTGTGGCGTTACCGATGATTCAAGCGGCGACGCGGCGGTGATTCCGCAGCGTGGAGATCATCCGCGAGGCGCTGCCCGCCGCTTCATTTGCGTGAGTTCTTCGAAGCGCTCGTAATCCGCTCGATGCTCGGGAAAACGCAGCGCGCCAGCCCGGAAAGCCGCTTCGGCATCGTCGAAGCGGCCGAGCTTGAGCAGGCATTCGCCTCGCGAGAAAAACGCGGCATGGCCGTCGGGATTGACCCGCAACGAGTTTTCAAAACCTCTCAGGGCCTCTTCGATCCGCCCGAGTTCCATGAGCGTGAACGCGCGATTGTCGATCGCTTCGAAGAAGGGCGGGAACAGTTCGATCGCCTGGTCGTATTCCGCGATCGCTTCCAGCCGTTGTTCACGATCGCCGAGCGCGCAGGCCTCGCGGTAATGCGACAGCGCCTGCTGGATGATCGCATCCACGTCGACACCGGTGACGCTGGCGTAGCGAGGAAAATCCGTCAGCCGCAGGTATTCGTGGAAGCCGACCAACTCGCCCTCCACGATGCCGGGCGAACAGAGGACTTCCCAGTTCGCACGGAAATCGCGCCCATCGATCGGTGCGTGATAAAGAGCGATGTCCAGGGCGTCGACCGTTTCTGACGTCGGACGCTCCGGTGTCGCAGCGTAACTCAGGCAGTGGAAGGTCTCTTCGCCGCCGGGCCAGGTGTCGATCGCCAGGATCTTGACGGCATGCCAACCGGCACTGCCGATTCGCGGAACGATGATGTCGCCGCGTTCCATGTGTTTCTTCATGTTCGGTAAGCCCTGTTCGCATCGATGTCGCGATCGCGGATCACTATATCCCAGTCCGGCGATATCCCGGTCCGCTCGCTTCGGAGGAAGGCGCTTCGCGCCATGTTCGGGACCCGGCCAACCCCCCGGCCGGCTTGTGGATACAATCCGCCCATGACCGACATCCTGCTGTCCACGCTCAACGCCCGTTATTCCCATGCCTCGCTGGGGTTGCGCTATCTGCGGGCGAATCTGGGCGATCTGCGCGAACGTTCGGAGATCGTGGAGTTCGTGATCGGGCAGAAGACCGAGGAGATCGTCGAGAAGATCCTCGCGCGCCGGCCGCGGATTCTCGGGCTCGGGGTCTACATCTGGAACGTCGAGGAAAGCACGCGGCTGGTGGCGCAGTTGAAGACGGTGGCGCCTGAGCTGCTGATCGTGCTCGGCGGTCCGGAAGTGAGCCATGAGGTCGGCGATCAGCGGATCTGTGCGCTCGCCGATTACGTGATTACCGGCTGGGGCGACGTGACCTTCGCCGAAGTGGCGGGGCAACTGCTCGCCGGGGAGACGCCGCACGCGCGGATCATTCCCGGGCGGCAGGCCGAGCTGAAGGATCTGGTGCTGCCCTACGACGAATACACCGACGAGGACGTGCGTCAGCGCCATCTCTACGTCGAAGCCTCGCGCGGCTGTCCCTTCAAGTGCGAGTTCTGCCTGTCGTCGCTGGACAAGACCGCCTGGCCGTTCGAGTTGACGCGCTTCCTCGCATCGCTGGAAACGCTGTACGCGCGCGGCGTGCGCCAGTTCAAGTTCGTCGATCGCACCTTCAATCTCAAGGTCGACACCTCGCTGGCCATCCTGGATTTCTTCCTCGACAAGATCGAGGCCGCGCCCGACGATCCGCCGTTCGTGCATTTCGAGTTGATTCCGGATCATCTGCCGGACCGCCTCAAGGACGCGATCGCGCGATTCCCGCAGGGCGCGCTGCAGTTCGAGATCGGCATCCAGACCTTCGCCCCCGAGGTGCAGACCCGCATCTCGCGGCGTCAGAACGACGACAAGGCGGCCGCGAATCTGCAGTGGCTGCGCGCGCATTCGAAGGCGCATCTGCATGTGGATCTCATCGCCGGCCTGCCCGGCGAAAGCATGGACAGTTTCGCGCGCGGTTTCGACAGATTGGTCGCGCTGGCGCCGCACGAGATACAGTTCGGCATCCTCAAGCGCCTGCGCGGCGCGCCCATCGCCCGGCACGCGCAGGCGCACGATCTGCGCTTCAATCCCGACCCGCCGTACAACATCCTCAGTACCGACGTCATCGACTTCGCGACGATGCAGCGGCTCTCGCGCTTCTCGCGCTACTGGGACATGATCGCGAATTCAGGTCGATATCCGCGTACGTTGCCGCTGCTGCTGGCCGATGCGCCGTTCCGTCGATTCCTGGCGTTCAGCGACTGGCTGTATGCCGGCATCGGACAGACCCACGCCATCGCCCACGAACGCATGGTCCATCTGCTGCAGAACTTCCTGACCCGCGAGGGCGGCCTGGACGAGCGCGTCGCCAACCAGGCGCTCATCGACGATTACCGCGGACAGGGCGGGCGTTCGCGGCTGTCCTTCGAGGACCCGGATGCGGCCTTGCCGCTGCCCATGCCGAAGAAGAAGGGCCACACGCCGTCGCGCCAGGCCCGGCACCTGCAGGGACGCGCTTAACGCGCGCTACTCCGCGCGCCGCGGCGTCTGTCGTGGCCACAGCAGACCCTCGCCGCAGTACACGAGCACGGGCCATGGCACATCGGACAGCATGACGGCCTCGACCTCGTGGCTGCCTGACTCGGGCGTCCAGTCGGGCGAGGTCGCGAACGCCATGTCCCATTCGCGCGGATCGGTGTGCAGCGTGACGATGCCGTGGCGCGCGGTCTCGTCGTCGTCCTGCTTGCGCAGGTGCAGTGTCGCCGGCACCCGTCGGCCGCGGCGCGTTCCGGCGGCGGCATGGCGCAGGTGCGTCGCGGAAGTCCATGCCGCGAACGCGACGAGTACCGAACAGCCGCCGACGAACAGGCACAGCACTTCGAGGGTCTGATCGTCCGCATGGCGAAAGCCGGCGAACGCCGCCAACGCGACCAGCAGCGAACCGGGCAGCAAGCCGGCGAGCATGCGCGATTCGCCGATGCTGCGGAGCCGTCGTTCCTGCTCGGCCAATGGGGCGGGACAGCGGGCCATGGCGACTTCCGTGCGAACGTAGCCGCAGAGCGTATCGCAGGTCGCACATCCCGAGGCCTTCTTCCTGCACACTGTCGGCATGAACCCTGTCGATGCCCCGCAACCCCTCGTCATCGCCATTTCGTCCCGCGCGCTCTTCGATCTCGAGGAAAGCCACGGGCTGTTCGAGCGCGAGGGCGTCGACGCGTTCGCCGCCTATCAACGCAGTCGCGAGGACGAGGTGCTGGCGCCCGGCATCGCGTTTCCGCTGGTGCGCAAACTCCTGGCGCTCAATGCGGGCGAGGGCGGTACGCCGGGGGCAGGCATCGAAGTGCCGCGGGTCGAAGTGATCCTGCTGTCGCGCAATTCGTCCGACACCGGTCTGCGCGTGTTCAATTCGATCCAGCACCACGGCCTGGAGATCCGGCGCGCGACCTTCACCTCGGGCGCGCCGACCTGGCCTTACATCAAGCCGTTCGGCGCGCACCTGTTCCTGTCGGCCGATGCCGAATCGGTGCGGCGCGCGCTGGAGCACGGGATCGCGGCGGCGACGCTGTTGCCCGCGCCGGCGGTGGTCCCCGCGGGCGACGGCCTGCCGCGCGAGCAGATCCGGATCGCCTTCGACGGCGATGCGGTGCTGTTCGGCGACGAAAGCGAGCGCGTCTCGCGCGAGGGCGGGCTGGAAGCATTCGCGCGGCACGAACGCGAGCGTGCGCACGAACCGCTGTCGGGCGGGCCGTTCCGGGCCTTCCTCGACGCCCTGCACCGGTTGCAGGTGGCCTATCCGATCGAGACCTGTCCGATCCGCACCGCGCTGGTGACCGCGCGTTCCGCGCCGGCCCATGAGCGCGTGATCCGCACGCTGCGCGAGTGGGGCATCCGCCTCGACGAGGCGCTGTTCCTCGGCGGCCGGCCGAAGGGGCCGTTCCTGCAGGCGTTCGGCGCCGACATCTTCTTCGACGATTCCCCGCACAACATCGATTCCGCGCGCGAACACGTGGCGGCGGGGCATGTGCCGCACGGCGTGGTCAACCGGTCCGCGTCGGACGACTGAGCGCCCGTTCGACATCTCCTGCGCACGCGCACCGGTAGAGCGGCCTTGAGGCCGCTGCTCTTGCGAGACGAAAAAGCAGCGGCCTCAAGGCCGCTCTGCCGGTTGGAGCGATGCGTCGCGATACGTCCGCAAACGACAAGGGGCCTCGTGGCCCCTTGTCGGTTTACTGCGATGTCGCCGTGCCTCAGCGGGCGCGGCCCGCGCTTTCGCGGCTTTCCAGCGGCGCCATGCGCGACTGGTCGTTCAGTTCGAGCTGACGTACTTCGAACGGTGCGCCGTAACCCTGCGGCAGGTGGCTGCGATCGAACTGCAGCACCAGCATGCCGTTGCCGCGCTTCATCCACGCGGCGCTGTGCGCTTCCGACACCGGGCGCAGCGCGCCGTCCGGGGCGGTGGCGAACAGGGTGCCGCGGGCTTCGTAGCGGCCCGGCGAACCGGCCTGCACCGGCAGCGCCATGCGCATGGTCTTCGCGTTGAACGCGAACACACCGTTGAAGCGTGCGGTCGGCGCCGACACCGCGAAGGCGGTGCGCGCGTCGCGCTGGATGCCGCCGGCATCGGCGAACACCTGCAGTTCCCACAGGCCCGGGGCGTTGCCGACGTTCGACGGCAGCTTCACCTTCGCGGTCAGACCGCCGCTGCCGTCGGCGGCGAGCGCCACCGGCCAGTTGCGGCCATCGGGAGCGACCAGCATCGCTTCGGCCTGCAGCGCCGACGAACGCTTGCCGGCCTGGCTGAAGTCGACGTCGAACCGCAGGCTGGAACCGGCGAGCGCGTGGTGACGGTCGGCGCCGGCGCGCAGCACGTCGGTGCTTTCCGGCTCGTAGACGTGGACCAGATAGCGGCCTTCGGCCTTGGGCACGCGGACGGTGTAGGTGTCTGCGCCTTCCTGCATGTCGAGCTTGGCGACGACGCTGCCTTCCTGCACGGCCATGCCTGCCTTGGCGAGTTGTTCGGAGGAGGCGATGGTCTGCAGTTTGGCGGCGCCGCGGCCGTCGTCGATCTGCAGTTCGTCGCTGCGCAGGGCGCGTGCGCCCTTGGCCGGACTGATGCGGATCAGGCTGCCGGGCGCGGACGTCTTCAGCTGCAGGCCGCGGTCGAGTTCGGCGGCGTCGACGGTTTGCCAGTATTCGCGGCTCTGTGCGACGTGCGGTGCCGGTGCGCTCATCGTCTGCATGGGGTCGAGCTTCCAGGCGAAGGAGACCGGGGCGCGTTCGACGCTGGCGGACGGGGCGGGCAGGGCGACGACGCGCGCAGGCGCCTGATCCTTGCCGGCGGCGGGGCGCAGCGGTTGCGCGGCGACGGCGGAAAAGGAGGCCAGTGCGAGGGCGATGGCGATGGAAAGTCTCATGGCGTTGTCCTCACTGGCCCGCATCGGTGCGGAGAATATTGTTCAGGCCGAAGCAGGCCCGGCGGCTCTGGTTGTGCGACAGCGGTTCGCCGCCGGCCATCCGCGCGGTGTCGTAGAACCACACATAGCCCGCGGCGTTCTGGCTGCTGCAGTTGAGGAAGCCGTCGGAGCAACCGTCGAGCCAGTTCTGGGTGACTTCCAGACCGACGTTCTGGCTGTAGCCGCCGCAGTAGCTGTCGCCATCGAAGGGCGAGGAATCGACATCGGTGCCGACCACGCTGCGGAAGGTTTTCGGGAGCGCCGGACGGCCGCTGGTGCCGTACAGATAATTGGCGTTGTAGAACACCATCCAGCTCGTCTGCTGCTGACGCACGCCATCGTTCTGATAGCCCAGCAGCCAGCCCACGGCGGCTTCGAACACGGTGCCGTTCATGACCGCATCCGCCAGCGGCGTGCCGGTCGACGAAGGCGCGAGCGCGTTCACGCGCACGGTCTTGTTGATGATGTTCGGATAACGGCTGTCGTAGGTCGGATTGGACAGGATCCAACGCATCACGTTGCCGCCGTTGGAGTGGGTGATCACGATCAGCCGGGTGATGCCCCTGGTGTTGATGAAGTTGGTGAGCTGGCCCGCCAGGCAACCGGCGGCGCGGCTGTCCCACCAGTACTGGCCGAAGTCGCAGTTGATGACGACGTAATTGGCCGGGTTCGGCAGACCGCCGCGGACGGAGTCCACCATGGCCGGTTGCCAGTAGTCGTTGTAGGCGTTCGTCTGCGCGCCGGTGCCGTGGACGAAAGCCACGCCGGTATTCGCGAGCGCAAGCGGTGCCGCCAAGGCGAGCAGAAGCCCGCTGAGGTATCTACGCACGTTGATTGTCCCCTCGGTTAGATGTTCCGGAAATCCGTGAAACGCGGCCCCCTGGCCGCGCCTGTCCCTTGTTCGAGCCGCGATGCTCCCGAGTGCTGCAGTGGACGCGGGGGCGTCGTGTGCTCCAGCTCTGCCAGTCTGTGGGGGATGGCATTGCGGCCAAGCATACGGAAGCGTATTGACCCTGTCATCCCGCGCTGCGTCAATCCGGCCCGCGGGCGACGGCCGCCAATGACCGGCATGCATCGGGCGTGCGCGGTTCAGAACTCCAGATCGAGCGCCGCGCAGAGATAGTCCATGTAAGGCCCCAACTGTTTCAGGTCCTTCGCGAGGGTCGACAAGAGCCGTGGGCCGGTCATCGTGACGTCGTCGATCGTGCGCAGTGCGACATGGTTCTTGCGGCGAAGATCGTCGATATGCGCGAAGTCCGCCGGATAGCCGCGGGGTGGCCGCACCAGCATTTCGCTGTCGTCGAGATCGAAGCGCCTGCGGAACGCGGGCGCGTGCGCCGCCGCGGCCCAACTGCCCGGGTTGTCGACGATGAACTGGCGCACGCGGCGCAGCGATTCGGGTTCCGGATGCCACAGGCCGGCGCCGATGAAGCACTGGCCCGGCTGCAGGTGAACGTAGAACGACGGCGCTTCGACTTCCCGGCTGCGCGCATGGAACAGCCGCGCGCCCTGCCATTCCTTGTACGGCGCCTTGTTGTTCGAGAAGCGGGTGTCGCGATGGATGCGGAACAGCGAGCCGC
>CAMLLG010000045.1 GCA_946480825.1 uncultured Lysobacteraceae bacterium | reverse complement strand
CGGCATCGTCAAGGACGGCTCGCACGCCATCGACCAGGGCGTCGGCGTGCGCGCGATTTCTGGCGAGAAGACCGGGTTCGCCTACTCCGACGAAATCAACGCCGACGCATTGCTGGTCGCGGCCCGGTCGGCGAAGGCCATCGCCCGCGACGGCGACACGCGCACGCCGCCCGCGCTCGCGCGCAGCGGCGCGCACGCGATGGAACCGCTGTATGCCGCGATCGATCCCATCGATGCCTGCGCCAACGCCGACAAGCTCGACGCCATGCGTCGCGTCGACCGTCTGCTGCGCGCCGCCGATCCGCGCGTGCGCCAGGTGACCGTTTCATTGACCGCGGTCCTCGACACCATCTTCGTCGCCCGCAGCGACGGTGTCGTCGCAGGCGACGTCCGCCCGCTGGTGCGCATGAACGTGCAGGTGATCGTCGAACAGAACGGCCGCCGCGAATCCGCCAGCGCCGGTTACGGCGGCCGCTACGCCTACGACGAACTGTTGTCCGGCGAACGTCCCGAGCGCTGCGCGCGCGAAGCTCTGCGTCAGGCGCTGGTGAATCTCGATGCCATCGATGCGCCCGCGGGCACGATGCCGGTGGTGCTGGGCAGCGGCTGGCCGGGCGTGCTGCTGCACGAGGCCGTCGGCCACGGCCTGGAAGGCGATTTCAATCGCAAGGGCACCTCGACCTACGCCGGCCGCATGGGCCAGCGCGTGGCGTCGCCCGGCGTGACCATCGTCGACGACGGCACCTTGCCGGGACGGCGCGGGTCCCTGACCGTCGACGACGAAGGCACGCCGACGCGCTGCACCACGCTGATCGAGGACGGCGTGCTGACCGGCTACATGCAGGACACGCTCAACGCGCGGTTGATGGGCATGCCCGCCACCGGCAACGGCCGCCGCGAATCCTTCGCGCATCTGGTGATGCCGCGGATGACCAACACCTACATGCTCGCCGGGCAGGACGATCCCGAAGACATGATCCGCTCGGTGAAGCGCGGCCTGTACGCGGTGAATTTCGGCGGCGGTCAGGTCGACATCACCAGCGGCAAGTACGTGTTTTCCGCGACCGAGGCCTATCTGATCGAGGACGGACGGATCACGGCGCCGGTGAAGGGCGCGACGCTCATCGGCAACGGCCCCGAGACCATGCAGCGGGTGAAGATGATCGGGCACGATCTCGCGCTCGACGAAGGCGTCGGCACCTGCGGCAAGGACGGGCAGAGCGTGCCGGTGGGCGTGGGCCAACCGTCGCTGTTGATCGATCAGATCACGGTGGGCGGGACGAAGGCGGGTTGACTTAAAGGAGCTACTGTGGAGATCGTCAGTGTTCTTGTAGGTGGTGCCCTAACGATTGTGGGTACGCTTGTCGTTTCTTTTTTTCAATCCAGGGATCGAAAGTGGGATCGGATGGATAAACTTCGGGAAGCTGAGGAAAGGAGGATTTCCAGCAGGAAAGAGCGTCAACTGGCTGCCTTGCGTGCCGTTTCATTGGCATTGCATCGCGTCTCCCGTGAGTTTGGCCTGAGCGCGACGGTCGCTGCGCTTGACTCGGGTGAAACCAAGGACGAGTTCGAAGCCCGTCATCGGAACTTGGTCAATTTTCTTGATGATGCGCATGTGCAGGTCATCGGTTACTCACCAGCCGTTTCTGGCTGCTTGAATCGAGTGTCGACTGCGATCTCAAGGTACTGGGGGCATTTCGGCAATACGATTCGCTTGAACAATACGGTCGGCCAGTCTAAGGAAGAGGATGACGGCTATCGGCGTTCGTTCGATCAGACTTTCAACGCATGCGAGGAGTTGAGCCGGATAGTGGCCGAGTCGCTTGCAGTCGTTGCACAAGAGATTTCGGGCGCGATAGATTGAAGTCAAGTTCCAAATCCATTCGGCTGATCATCGCTGTCGTCTGCGTTGTCTATTTCCGCGCCGTCGTGCTGAGATTCGGCGATCAGCTGGCGCAGTTCGCGGAACAACTCGCGGTACGCATGCGGCGGTTTGTTCTTCAGCTTTTCATCGTGCGCGTTGCGCGCGAGCTGCCGCAGGTGCTGGCGGTCGGCCAGCGGATAGTCGGTGAGCAGTTCGCCCAGCGCGGCGTCGCCGTCGGTCATCAGGCGTTCGCGCCAGGCTTCGGCGCGATGCAACATCGCGGCTTCGACGCGCGCGGCGTGGCCGTTGACGTCGAGCGCGTCGCGGATCGCTTCCAGGGTCTCGTCGTCTTCCCGCCGCATCTGTTTCGCCAGATACTGCAGCTGCCGTTTGTGCGCCACGTGCGACGTGATCCTGCGGGTCTCGTCGATGTGCGGCATCAGACTGTCCGGGATCGGCAGTCGCGAGAGCTGCTGGGGCGTCAACGCCGACAGTTGTCGGGCCAGTTCGAGCACTTCAAGGGCCTCCCGCCGCTGCTGGCTGCGGCTGGGGGACAGGAAGTCGCCGGTTTCGGGGTCTTTTCCACGCATAGTCGTCACAGGATAAAGCATTGAACGTCATCGCTTCCGCTTCTCCCATCGCCGCCGACGACAGCCGGGCGCGTCTGGACCATCTCTCCGGGTTGGCCCGCGACCTGCTGGCCCGCGCCCGAGCGCACGGCGCCAGCCAGGCCGAAGTGAGCTGCGACGAAGACCGCGGTCTCAACGTCAACGTGCGCATGGGCGCGGTGGAGAGCGTGGAGTCCACCCGCGACCGTTCGGTCGGTGTGACCGTGTATTTCGGCCGGCGCAAGGGCAGCGCCAGCACCGCCGACCTGCGCCCGGAAAGTCTGGAGGCCACGATCGCGCAGGCCTGCGCCATCGCCCGGTACACCGAAGACGACCCCGCGGCGGGGCTGGCCGATGCCGATCGCATGGCGAGCGATCTGCGCGAGTTCGACAGCTGGCATCCGTGGGCGCTGGACGCGGATACCGCCGTGGATCTGGCCCTGGCCTGCGAAACGGCCGGCCGCGACGCGGACCCGCGCATCGCCAATTCCGACGGTGCCTCGGTCTCCACAGGCGAATCGATCGGTGTCTACGCCAACAGCCACGGTTTCCTGGGACGCGAGCGCGACACCCACCACAGCATCGCCTGCGGGCTGATCGCCGGTCAGGGCGACGGCATGCAGCGCGAGCACTGGTACACCTTCGCGCTGGCGCGCGGCGATCTGGAAACGCCCGAGGCGGTCGGTCGCCGCGCCGCCGAGCGCACGCTGGCCCGGCTCGCGCCGCGTTCGCTGGCCACCGGCACGATGCCGGTGCTGTTCCAGGCCGAAGTCGCGCGCTCGCTCATCGGTCATCTGGTGAACGCGGTGTCCGGCAGCGCGCTGTACCGCGGCGCCAGCTTCCTGCTCGACAGCGTCGGTACCCGCGTGCTGCCCGACTGGTGCCGGTTGAGCGAGCGCCCGTTCGCGATGCGCGGCCTGCGCTCCTGTTCGTTCGATGCCGAGGGCGTCGCCACCCGCGAGTCGGACCTGGTCCGCGACGGCGTGCTGCAGCGTTACATCCTGAGCAGCTATTCGGCGCGCAAATTGGGCCTGGAGAGCACCGGCAACGCCGGCGGCGTCTTCAATCTGGAGGTCGCGGCCAACGCCGAAGGCCTGACGCCGCTGCTGCGCGGCATGGGCACCGGACTGCTGGTGACCGAGCTGATGGGGCAGGGCGTGAACACCACCACCGGCGACTATTCCCGCGGAGCGGCCGGCTTCTACGTCGAAAACGGCGAGATCGCCTATCCCGTGGACGGCATCACCATCGCCGGCAACCTGCGCGACATGCTCCAGGGCATCGAGGCCATCGGCGCGGATATCGACACCCGCTCTCACATCCGCTGCGGCTCGATCCTGCTCGGCCGGATGACCGTTGCCGGCGGCGTTTGACGTTTGTGTAAGCTAGTGCGGTGTCCGCGACCGCGGCGCGCCGCGGATCCGAGCTTCATCATCCGCCAGACATTCAATCGCAGCATTCAACCGTAGCAATGGGGAGTCCAGAAATGACCGATGGGAACGATTACACCTCCGCACCTTCCGATGATCAGAAAACGCTCGCGCTGATCACCCACCTGTCGGGCATCGTCCTCGGCTTCATCGTTCCGCTGATCATCTGGTTGGTGAACAAGGACCAGCCGGACAAGGCCTTCGTCACCGATCAGTCGAAGGAAGCGCTCAATTTCCAGATCACGCTGCTGATGGTGTATGTGGTCGGCATCATCCTGAGCATCATCCTGATCGGCGCGCTGATCAACCTGGCCGCCTGGCTGGCCTGCATCGTGCTCAGCATCATCGGCGGCCTGGCCGCGCAGAAAGGGCAGACCTACCGCTACCCGTTCGCGATCCGCCTGATCAAGTAATTCCGCGTTTCCCGATCCCGCGTTTCCCGAGGGTTCGAACCCCGGCGCTTCCGGCGCCGGGGTTTCTTTTTGGCCGTCGTCCGGAATTTCGGCGTCAACCCGCGGCCTCGTGGCGCGTTCCATGCCTCGTCTTCCCGCAGCGGGCACAGGCCATGAGGAGCACGACATGACCGGCAGTCAGGCGATTTCGGCGGTCAACCGCTTCGGGCTCGGCGCGAAGCCGGGCGAACTGGCCGACGCCGGCGACCCGCGCGGCGCACTGCAGGCGCAGCTGCGGCGCGCACCCGATCTTTCTCCGTTCGCCGCGCTTCCGGACAGCCTCGAAATCCTCGAGAAGGAGAGCGAATACCGGCGGCAGCGCCGCAGTCTTCGCGCGGCGCCACGCGCCGCATCGGGGGCGAGCATGCCGCAGAACGAGGCCGCCGGCGCCGATATCGACCGCTCGCCGCTGCAGCAGGCGATCCGCCGCGCCGCCGACGACGATCTGGCCCTGCGCTACCGGATCGCCGCGACCACCGACACGCCGTTCGTGGAGCGGCTGGTGCGTTTCTGGTCGAACCATTTCGCGATCTCGATCGACAAGAACCAGGCGCGCCTGCTCGCGGCGCCGATGGAGCGCGAAGCGATCCGGCCGCACGTGCTCGGCCGCTTCGCGGATTTGCTGACGGCGGTGGAAACCCATCCGGGCATGCTGCTCTATCTCGACAACGCGGCGTCGGTCGGCGACGACTCGATGCTGGTGCGGCGGCTGGAGCGGCGCGATCGAACGCGCACCCGCAGGCTCGGACTGAACGAGAATCTGGCCCGCGAAATCCTGGAGCTGCACACGCTCGGCGTCGACGGCGGTTACGCGCAGCAGGACGTGATCGAACTGGCGCGCGCGATCACCGGCTGGGGCACGCCGCGGCCGCGCGAGATGCATCGGGGCCAGGCGCGCAGCGCCTTCGTGTTCCGGCCCGGCGCGCACGAGCCGGGTGCGCGCACGGTGCTGGGAAAGCGCTACGCCGAAGACGGCGAAGCCCAGGGGCATGCGGTGCTGCGCGATCTCGCCGTGCATCCTGCCACCGCCCGTCATCTGAGTTTCAAGCTCGCGCGGCATTTCGTCGCCGATGCGCCGCCGCCTGCGCTGGTGGACGCCATGGCCGCGGCCTATCTGCGCAGCGGCGGCCAGCTCGTCGCGCTGTACCGCGCGATGATCGATCACGACGCGGCGTGGTCCGACGATGCGCGCAAATTCAAGACGCCCGAGGATTTCGTGATCTCGTCGATGCGCGCGGGCGGTCTGCGGCTCGATCGTCGGCCGCGGATCCTGCTGCGTCTGCTCACCGGCCTGGGCCAGCCGACGTTCACGCCACGCTCGCCCGCGGGCTTCCCCGATACCGCCGCCGATTGGGCCAGCGGCGACGCGCTGCGCAAACGCATGCAGGCGGCCGCGGCGCTGGCGGAACAGGTGCAGGGCCGCGGCAAACCGGTCGATCTCGCCGCCGATGTGCTCGGTGCGGACGCGGTGCGCGGCGCGTTCGCCGATGCGCTGCGCCGCGCCGGTTCGCCGCAGGAAGGTTTCGCCCTGCTGTTCTCCAGTCCCGCGTTCCAGTGGAGGGTGTGATGACCGCCGATGTTTCCCGTCGCCGTTTCCTCGCCGCGCTCGGTGGCTCCGCGATGCTCACGCTGTGGCCCGGCCTGTCGCCGGCGGCGTCCGGCGGCGCGCAGACCCGTCTGCTGGTGGTGTTGCTGCGCGGCGCGATGGATGGCCTGCATCTGCTGCCGCCGCGCGACGATGGCGATTATCTGCGCGCTCGCGGCGCGCTCGCGGTGCGCGATGCGCTGCCGCTGGACGCGACTTTCGGTCTGCATCCGAAGCTGTCGTTCGCGCATGTTCTGTACGCGAAAAAGGAACTGTTGCCGCTGGTGGCGGTGGCGCCGCCGTATCGGCAGCGCTCGCATTTCGATGCCCAGGATTGTCTGGAAAACGGCACCGCGACGCCGGGCGGCGCGCGCGACGGCTGGATGGGGCGCTGCATCGACGCGATGGCGCGCGACGAAGGCGTCGCCATCGCGCAGGTGATGCCGCTCGCGATGCGCGGCTCCGGGCGCGCGGAGATCTGGTCGCCGCCGTTGCCGCGCGAAGTGCCCGACACGCTGATGCAGCAGTTGCAGCCGCTGTACGACGCGGATCCGCGGTTGGCGCCGATGTTCGCCGATGCGATGGCGGCCGTCGGCATGGACCGCGATGCGAACGGCATGGGCGGCGGCCGCGGCGCGTTCCGGTTGCCGGAAGCGATGGCCGCCGCGGCGAAACGCATGCAGGGCGCGCAGGCCGCGCGGATCGGCTTCGTCGAGGACAGCGGTTGGGACACGCATCGCGGCCAGCAGCCCGCACTCGATCGCAAGTTCGCCGAACTCGACGCCGGCTTGCGTGCGTATCGCGAAGGCATGGGCGCGGACTGGGCGAACGCGGTGGTGGCGGTGGTGACCGAGTTCGGGCGCACCGTCGCCGCGAACGGCAGTGCCGGCACCGACCACGGCGTCGGCGGTGCGGCACTGCTCGCCGGCGGCGCGGTGCGCGGCGGTCGGATCGCGGGCGATTGGCCAGGCCTCGCGCCCGCTACGCTGTACGAAGGCCGCGATCTGCGCCCGACCACCGATCTGCGCGCTGTGTTCAAGGGTCTGCTCGGCGGACATCTGGCGCTGTCGGAGGCCGCGCTGGAGACGCGGATCTTCCCGGACAGCCGTGCGGTGCGGCCGTTCGATGGTCTGCTGCGCGCCTGAACGGCCGAGTCGATTGTCCGTAATCTTTCCGTCCGTGTCTTTCCGTCTGTGTCTTTCGTTGGCTTGAGTCTCCCCGCGGATGCCGCATCTTGTATCCGCGCCGGACGTTTCCGGACGCGCACGGCGGGGGCCGCCCCCGCGCGAGGACATTCGCATGAACGACACGCTCCAGAACGACGCCGCCGATCCCGGCATCGCCCCCGACGTCGCCCCGCAGGTATCCAGCACCGTCGCCGACAGTCGCGGTTGGGCCGCGGGCGCACACATCGCCGCGCTGGTCGCCGCATTGGCCACGTCGTGGTTCGCCGGCGTCGCCGGCGCGGTCGCCGCGTTCGTGGTCTGGCTGCTGGTCCGCGACCGCTCGGCCTTCGCCGCCGCCCATGCGAAGGAAGCGCTCAACTTCAACTTCAGCATGTTCCTGTACGCGGTCGCGAGCATTCTGCTGGTGGTGTTCACGCTCGGTCTGGGTCTGCTGGTCGCGGTGCCGCTGTGGATCGCGCTGGCGATCGCGTGGCTGGTGTTCACCATCATCGCCGCGGTGAAGGCCTACGACGGCGAAACCTATCGCTATCCGCTGACGATCCGTCTGTTCTGAATCCGCACTGCATCGTAGGAGGGCCTTCAGGCCCGAGCTCTTCATCAGCAGTCGAATCTGAAACGCAAGAGCCCGGGCCTGAAGGCCCTCCTGCGATTTCCTGTCAGCGATCCCGTTCGACGACCGTCCGCGCCAGCGCGGTCAGCAGCGCGGCGCGTTCGCCGAACGGGGCCAGCGCGGCGCGCATGTCGTCGGCCAGCCCGGCCAGCGCCGTGCGCGAACCGTCGATGCCCAGCAATGCGGGAAACGTCGCCTTGTTCTGCGCCAGATCCTTGCCGGCGGTCTTGCCCAGGGTGGCGCTGTCGCTTTCGATGTCGAGCAGATCGTCGCGGATCTGGAACGCGAGGCCGAGCGCATCGGCATAGCGGTCCAGCGCGGCGCGGGCCTCGCGGTCGGCGGCTCCGGCGATCGCGCCCAACCGCACCGCGCAGCGCAGCAGCGCGCCGGTTTTCATCGCATGCAGTCGGCGCAGCGCATCCAGGGAAATGTCGCCGCCGCGACCGGTGGCGTCGATGTCCAGCGCCTGACCGCCGCACATGCCGTCGGCGCCTGCGGCCATCGCGAGTTCGCGCACCATCCCGATCCGCGCGTCGGCCGGCAGCGGCGATTCGGCGAGCCGTTGGAAGGCCAGGGTCTGCAGGGCGTCGCCGGCGAGAATCGCGGTGGCTTCGTCGAAAGCCACGTGCACCGTGGGTTGGCCGCGGCGCAGCGCGTCGTCGTCCATCGCCGGCAGATCGTCGTGGACGAGCGAGTAGGCATGGATCAGTTCGATCGCGACGGACGGGGCATCGAGGCCGTCATCGCCCGCGTCCAGCAGATGCCCCGTGGCGTAGACCAGCAGTGGGCGGATGCGTTTGCCGCCGAGCAGCGCGGCATGGCGCATGGCGGCGCGCAGTCGCGATTCGGGAAGGGTCGACAGCGAGCGTTCGAGACCATCGTCGATCCGCTTGCGCCACGCGGCGAAGGCGGCGGACATGTCGGCGGTGAACCTGGCGGAGTCAGCCGCCGGGGGAGACTCAGGCATCGCCGAAGGCTTCCGCGCCGTCGGGCTGTTCCGGGTCGCTGAGCAGGCGCACCCGCAGTTCGGCCTGTTCCAGCGCCTGCTGGCAGCGGCGGTAGAGGCCGACCCCGCGCTCGTAGGCGGCGAGCGAATCTTCGAGGCTCAACTGCCCCTGTTCCATTTTCTCGACCAGCGCTTCGAGCGCGTCGAGCGACTGTTCGAAGTCGGCCACGGGCGAGGCGTCGGTGGCGGTTGCGGCGATGTCGGACGAAGTCTTTCGGGCCATGGCCGCAGTGTAGAGCCTGCGATGCCGTTTTTCATGTCCGCCGTCGCGTCCTCGATCGGCCACCTTGCGCGATGGCCGCTCCGGCTCAGCGTCGTGTCCACACCAGCCGTGCGCCGACCGTCGTGAGCCAATGCTCGAAGCCGGCCGAGTGGATGCGGTCGCCGGCCGCCAGCAGATGTCCGTCGCCGGTACTCAGCAGCGGCATCCGCAGGCGCTCCCAGGGCGGCACATCGAATTCCTGCAGCACATGTTTCAGCGTGTGGTGATGCCCGCGTTCGGGCAACAGGATGCGTTCGCCGCCGCGGCGCGCATGCGCGTGCAGCAGGCTGGGGAAGCCCGCCGCCCCCTGCAGCGCCAGAGTGTCGCCGTTCGGCAGCGACAGCGGCCCACGGCCGTCCCATGGCGTCGACCAGTTCGCGGGCAGTGCGCGTCCCGGTTCGATCGCATGCAGGGCGTCCCGCCAGCGACGGATTTCGACGCCGCGCCAGGCGAAGGCCGGCATGCGGTCGGCGGCCGTGTCCGCCGCGAGCAGGTCCGCCTCGATCCGGGCGATGCCGCCGTTCGGCAGCGGCGGCCACATCTGCTGCGCCACCCAGTGGCGCAGCGCGCGTGCACGCCTGGGCGGCGACAGCGCGCGCAGTGCCTGCACCGACAGGCCGCGGCCCACCTCTTCCTTCAGCGAGGCCAGCAGACGTTCGTCCTGCGCCGCGAGCAGGTCGCCGGACTCGGCGCACAGCGCCGCCGCCCGTGCGAACGCGGCCTGCGCCTGCGGCCAGCGTTCGCGCAGCAGCGGCAATACGCGATGGCGCAGGAAATTGCGGTCGAAGCCGGTGTCGGCGTTGCTGGGGTCTTCGATCCACGCAAGGCCATGGACGCGCCCGTAATCGTGCAGGGCATCGCGCGGCGTCTCCAGCAGCGGGCGCCACATCCAGCCGGCGGCGAAGCGCCGCCACGGCCGCATCGCGGCCAAGCCCTCGGGGCCGGATGCGCGCAATGCCCGCAGCAGGAAGGTTTCGGCCTGATCGTCGCGATGCTGCGCCAGCGCCAGGGATTCCCCGGCACGCAGCGCCGCGGCGAACGCCCCGCGCCGCGCCTGTCGCGCTGCGCCTTCGGGCCCCAGCCCGGTATCGCGCGGTACCGCGATCTTCACGGTCTCCAGCGCGATGTCCAAGGCGACGCAGAGATCGCGGCAGTGCGCGGCCCAGGCGTCGGCCTCGGCATGCAGCCCATGGTGGACATGCAATGCGCGCAGACCGCGCGCGCGGATTTCCGCATCGCAGGCCAGCCGGTGCAGCAACACCGTGGAATCCATGCCGCCGCTGAGCGCGACCAGCACCGGCGATGCCGGCGCCGCGGCGGGAATGAGGTCGAGCGGGCGTCGGCGGGCGGGGGGCTCGGTCATCCGGACATGCTAACGCCCGTTCGGCGCGGGGACCGGTGCCTGCGTCTCGCTCGCGCGACGATCTCCGCGCGCGCTGCGTGCCCGCGAGGGCCGCGCCGAAGACCTCCGCGCCTCGGCCGTGCGGCGTCGTGCATGCGTGCGGATTCGCGGCAAGCGTGCGGCTCGCCTGCTATTGTGCGCCGCGCGGGCGACCCGCGCCCCGGAGAGATCGACGACCATGCCGCCCCCTTCGATCACCGATCCGCTGCCGATGCCGGCATGCACGGGCGCGCGCGCGCTCCCGGCCGCCGATGCGGTGTTCCGCTGATGGACGCGCCCCTTCCGGCCGAAGACGCCATCGACTGGCGGTTCGAAACGCCGCGTGTGCATGCGCGGCTGGTGGATGCGCGCGATCGCGCGCTCTATCGCGCGCTGTACGCCGATCCGGCGGTGATGGCGCACATCGGGCCCGCGCTCGATGCCGCCGCCGCGGATGCGGTGTTCGGAAAAGCCTGCGCGTACAACCTGGAGTCGCCGATGCGCGCGCGTTACTGGTGTCTGACGGACCGCGCGTCGGATGCGGCCATCGGCATGCAGTCCATTCTGTGCCCGGCCTCGGAGCCGGGCGTCGTCGAACTCGGCCTGATGCTGTTGCCGGCATGGCAGGGCCGGCGACTTGGCCACGAAATCACCGATGCCGTGCTCGAAGCGCTGTTCGAAGCGCGCTGGGGCGTGCGCGCCGTCGCCGTGACCGCCCGTCATGCGCCTGCCAATGCCAGAGTCGGGCGTCTGGGTCGTTCCTTGGATTTCGATGCCGACGCGCAGGGCGATCCGGCGATCCACGGTTGGCGGATGACGAAAGCCGCATGGTCGGGTCGCGGATCGCATTGAGCCCGCGCCCGCCGGAATTCCCACCGTTGTCGTCCCTTCCGAGAAACGATGTATGAACCCGAGAGGCAGTTTCTGCGCCGTCGGCCTGGGCATGATGCTCGGCGCCCATCTCAGCCCCCGCGCCCGCAGCGAGATCGAAGTCGCGGATGTCGTCTTCGTCCTAGTCTCGGATGCCATCGTCGAACTGTGGGTGCAGCGGATGCGCCCGGACATGCGCAGCCTGCAGCCGTTCTACGCCGAGGGCAAACGACGTACTCAAAGCTACGCCGAAATGATCGAAGCGATGATGGTCGAAGTGCGCGCCGGCCGTCGCGTCTGCGGCGTGTTCTACGGACATCCGGGGGTGTTCGCGCAGGTGCCGCACGACGCCATCGCGATCGCGCGCGGCGAAGGCTTCGACGCCGAGATGCATCCGGGCATCTCCGCCGAAGACTGCCTCTATGCCGACCTGGGCATCGACCCGTGCACCTACGGCTGCCAGCACTACGAAACCAGCCAGTTGATGTTCTACCGCCGGCGCATCGATCTCTCCGCCTACCTGATCCTGTGGCAGATCGGCCTGGCCGGCGACCGTTCGTTCTCGCGTTACACCACCGGAGCGCCTTATCGACGGCTGTTGGTGGAGCTGTTGGTGGAGTCGGGATATCCCGCGGGGCACGAGGTCATCGCCTACGAGGCGGCGACCCTGCCGATCGCGGTGCCACGGATGGAACGCATGCCCTTGTCCGCGCTGGCCGATGCGGATCTGCGCCTGCAGACCACGCTCGTCGTGCCGCCGGCGCGGCCGATGGAGCGCAACGAGGCGATGCTCGCCCGGATCGCCCGCATCGATGCCGCCGCGGAAGGCGCCTGAGCCGCGGCACCGCGGCGGCCGGGTGTCCGGCCACGGGCTCGATCTCGCAGGCTTGTGAGAATTGTGTCGTTCGACAAGGGAAGCGCAGAAGTGATTGATGGGGATGGAGTTTTCGCATAGCCTGCATCCGCGGTCACGGGAATGCGTCCCTGCGATTCGGGGGATACCGTGCGATCCAGGGCTTCGTGTCCCCGAGTCCGCCTCGAAGCGAAGGGGAACTGTCCGACGAACGGCCGGCTCCGCGTTCAAAAGCCAAGCAAAATTGGGGGAATGTGATGTCTAATGTGATCCAGTTTCTCGAGTCCATGGGCGCCAACGCAGCCATGGCCAGGATGAATGCCGCCGACTACGCGGCGGCGATTGCGATGTTGGACGCGGATCAGGAGTCCCGGGAAGCGCTGGTTCTCCGCGATCATTCGAAACTCAACGATCTTCTCGACGGCCGGCCGTTCATGATGTGCATGGTCGCAGCGCCGGAAGACAAGCCGCAGCAGGACGAAGAAGCGCCTGCCGACGGCGACGACGGCGAAGAGAAAAGGCAGGCCGACTGAGCCTGTACAGTCAACGTAACGGGGTGGGGTGTGCTCATGCAGTGGATGCGTCTGGTGGCTTTCTTCGTGTTTCTGGTCGTCGCGGCCCCGGGGTTCGCGCAGGTCCAGGAACCGTTCGATGCGATTCTCCAGAAGGCGGACGCCGCCCGAAGTTCCGATCCGAAACGTTTCGCGGAGCTGATGGAACAGCTCCGCCAGGACGGTCGCCAGCTCACGCGTCTGCAGCGCGACCAGCTGACGTACCTGCAGGCCTACGAGGTCGGCATCTACCGCGACCAGCTGGCCAAGGGCGCCGAGATGGCGAAACGGCTGTACGAGGAAACCAGGGACCCCAACGTCAAGTATCGCGCGGGCGGGCTGGTCGCCAGCTTCTCCGCGATCAACCGCGACCTGAGCACCGGCCTGCGCTACTTGCAGAAGGCCATGGCCATGCGCAAGCAGGTTCCCGACAAGGCGATCCGGCACGAGGGCATGGCCAACGGCGCGCTGCTCTACAACGAGATCGGACAGCACCGCATCGCGCTGCGCTACGCCGATGAGGTCCTGGCCGAAAAACCGAACGAGCGCATGCGCTGCATCGCCGGGCATCACCGGCTCGTGTCGCAGTTCGAACTCGGCGCGCTGCCCGCCGAAGACCGCGCCATCGAATCCGTGGTCGAACACTGCGGCAAACTCAACGAGCGCATCGCGGCCAACATCGCGCGCAGCATCCTGGCGAGAAAGCTGGCCCTCACCGCGCCCGACCGCGCGATCGCGCTGCTCGAACAGATGCTGCCGGAAGTCGAAGCCACGCGCTATCCGCGTCTCATCGCCGGCGTGCATGCGCTGATCGCGGACCTCAAACTCAAGCTCGGCGACGTCAAGGCGGCGGAAGCGCACGCGAACATGACGGTCGCGATGGGTGAGCAGATCAAATCCTCCGCGACCCTCGTCAGCGCCTACAACACGCTCTACCGGATCGCCGCGGACCGCGAGAAACCTTCGGTCGCGCTCGATCTGTACAAGCGCTACGCCGAAGCCGAGATGGCGCACCAGAGCGACATCCGCGCGCGCGAGTTGGCTTACGAGATCGTGCGCCACGAGACCAAACAACAGGCGCAGCAGCTCGCGCTGGAACGCGCGAGCACGCAGAAGGCGCGCCTGGTCGCCGGCCTGCTGCTGGTGATGCTCGGCGCCATCGTGTTCTGGGTCATCCAGATCAAGCGCCATCAGGGCCAGTTGCAGCGCCTCGCGCAGACCGACACGCTGACCGGCCTGGGCAACCGCCATTTCTTCACCCAGAAATCCGAGCGTGCGCTGGTCGACGCCGCACGCGCCGGCGACTCCGCCGCGCTGGTCATGTTCGACCTCGATCACTTCAAGGCGATCAACGACACCTACGGTCACGGTGCCGGCGACTGGGTGTTGAAGCAGGTCGGCAAGACCTGTTCCGCGCACTGCCGCAAGGTCGATTACATCGGCCGCATCGGCGGCGAAGAGTTCGCTGTGCTGCTGCGCGGCTTCGATCTCGCCGCCGCCGCGCGCATGGCCGAGGCCTGCCGTTCGCAGCTGGCCCAGATCGACACCCGCGAGAGCGGCTACTCCTTCGTGGTCACCGCGAGTTTCGGCGTCAGTTCGACCGCGCAGTCGGGATACGATCTGTCGCGACTGCTTTCGCACGCCGACCAGATGCTCTACCGCGCCAAGAACGAAGGTCGCAACCGCGTCTGCGCCTACACCGCGGAAACCGCGGCCGAGAACAAGGCGCCGAAGCGTTCGCTCAATCTGACCGTGGTCAACAGCTGATCGGGGCGACCCCCGCCGTGCGGTCATGAACACCGCTTCCGGCCCCGGATCTGGCGACAACGGATCTGTCGACAGCGGATTTGTTGACAGCCGGTCTGCCGACACCGGGCCCGCGGCTCCGGAAACGGAGGGTCCGCTGACCCTCCCGCCGGAACAGTGGTCGGCGCTGCGCGAAGCCTATGCCGCCCCGCCACGCGCGTATCACCACTTCGGGCACGTCCGCGATGTTCTCGCGCACTATCGCGATGTCGCCGATGGTCCGGGTTGGCATCGGCCGCGCGAGGTCTGGTTCGCGGTCCTCTATCACGACGCGGTTTACGTGCCGGGCCGGCGCGACAACGAAGCGCGCTCGGCGCGATTGGCCGAAAGCCATCTCGCGCGCTGCTGGCCGGAGACGGACATCGATCCGGCGCGCGTCGCGGAACTGATCCTCGCCACCGCGCGTCACGGCACGCTGCGCGCCGGCGACTTCGCCGACGATGCCGACGGCGACGACATGCGCCGATTCCTCGATTGCGACATGGCGATCCTGGGCACCGCGCCCGAGGTCTTCGCCGCCTACGACCGAGCGATCGCCGACGAATATCGCGCTGTCCCGCGCTGGCTGTACCGCCGCAAGCGGCGCGCGTTTTTCCGGATGCTGCTCGGATCGGAGCGGATCTATCTGAGCGATTTCTTCCGCGAACGCTGCGAGGCGCAGGCGCGTCGCAATCTCGAGACTGCGGTCGCCGGTTAAAATGCCGGCATGATCAGGAACATCGCCGCATACCATTTCGTCGTCGTCGAAGATCCGGACGCTCTGGCCGGTGTCCTCCGCGCGCGCGCGGAAGCGGGCGATCTGCGCGGCACGATCCTGGTCGCGGGCGAGGGCATCAACCTGTTCCTCGCCGGCGAGCCGATGGCGATCGATGGCTTCGTCGCTCGCCTGCGCGAAGATGCGCGCTTCGGCGACATGACCGTGAAAGCCAGCGATTCCGCGACACAGCCCTTCGCCAGACTCAAGGTGAAGGTGAAGCCGGAAATCATCAGCTTCCGCATGCCCGATGCCGCGCCGATCGCGGGCCGCGCGCCCGCGGTTGCGCCGGCGACGCTGGCGCGCTGGATCGGGCAGGGACACGACGATCAAGGGCGTCGGTTGCTGCTGCTGGATACGCGCAATCGCGAGGAAGTGGCCTACGGCACTTTCGCCGATGCGTTGACGCTGCCGATCGACAATTTCACCGAATTGCCCGACGCGGTTCTGGCCCGGCGCGATGCGCTGGCCGATGCGAGCGTCGTGAGCTTCTGCACCGGCGGCATCCGCTGCGAGAAGGCCGCGCTGTGGATGCGCGCGCAGGGCATGGACCAGGTGCTTCAACTCGACGGCGGCATTCTCGGTTACTTCGAGGCGGTGGGCGGCTTCGGTTACGAAGGCGCCTGTTTCGTGTTCGACGACCGGATCGCGCTGGATTCCGCGCTCGCGCCCATCTCCGTGCCGTCGCCCGCGCTGCCGGAGGCTCCCATTCCACGCGCGGAGCGTGCAGAATCCGGGGCGGGCGCTGATGCCCGCCACGCGGGAGCGCGCATCGATGGCTGAACTGGGTTGGATCGGACTGGCGCTGGCGATCGTCGCGGCGTACTTCGCGATCAAGGTCGTGAAGTTCGTGTTCAAACTGTTCTGGTGGGGCGCGGTGCTGTGCGGCGCCTACTGGTTCCTCGCGCCGATGCTCGGATTGCCGCGTCCCTTCGCCTGAGCCGTCCCGCGACGGGAATGCCGTGACCGCCCGCGACTCCCATCCCGATCTTTCTCTCGGTCCCCATCCCGATCGGCGCATCGACGCCTACATCGCGAAGTCCGCGGATTTCGCGCGGCCCATCCTCGAACACGTGCGGGCGCTGGTGCACGAGGCCTGTCCCGGGGTCGAGGAAACGATCAAGTGGGGCATGCCCACGTTCGTCCATGCGGGCGCCATTCTCTGCGGCATGGCCGCGTTCAAGCATCACGCCTCGTTCGGCTTCTGGCGCCATGCCGATGTCGTCGGCGGCGAACGCGGCGAAGGCATGGGCAGCTTCGGCAGACTCGCCTCGGTGCGCGACCTGCCGCCGAAGCGGCAGTTGCTCGCCTATCTGCGCAAGGCGATGCGGCTCAACGAAGCGCTTGCGAAGCCGGCCGTCGCGAAGCCCGTGGTGATGAAGTCCGTGGTCGCGAAGTCCGTGGGTGCGGAATCGGCGCGAGCGAAGCAGCCTCCCGCCGCGAAACCGCTGCCGCCGATGCCGGCCGATTTCGCCGCCGCCCTGCGCGCCGCGCCTGCCGCCAGTGCGCAGTTCGATGCCTTCGCGCCGAGTCACCGTCGCGAATATCTCGACTGGATCATCGAGGCCAAGCGCCCCGACACCCGCGCCCGCCGCATCGCGCAGGCGATCGAATGGCTCGGCGAGGGCAAATCCCGCCACTGGAAATACGAACGCCGCTGAGGGCCCTCTGTTCGTGCGTCACGACGTCGCCGGTGGATCCCGGTAGAGCCGAAGGAACCGGAACATCTTCGGCCATTCGTCGCGTGGTTTGAACGCGATCGCGACTTCGCGTCCACCGAGCGCGGATTCGGTCAGGACCACATGGTCCGGCACCGTCTTGGCGTTCTCGAATTCGCTGGCGTTGACCTTGCAGACGGCCTTGAAGAACGGCCCCGACAACTAGGCCTGTACTTCGGGCGAATCCTAGAATTTCAGGTAGCCGGCAAGCGACGCGTGTGCGACCGCGACCATCGCGAAGCCCAACGGGACATCGTCCCGGACGAGGATGTACATTTTCATGGCGTTGTTCGATCCGAAGAAAAAAGCGAAAGATCGCGCTGCGCTCAGCGCGGCGTGGTCGGATGATCTTTCACGTTCGTTCGGTAGCGATACGCATGCAACGAGTGTGCCTCGATCTGAGGACGATGGCAACGATCCTCGCGCTCAGCGCGCGTCCGGGAGTGCGCTGTCGACGCGCAGCACCGGATACAGACCGAAGCGGTCGTCCCAGGCGCTGTGGCGGCGGTAGAAGAACTCCAGGCGTGCGTTCGGGTCGGCGGCGAATTTCGCGTCGGTCCCGAGCTTGTCTTCGAATGCGGCGCGCAGCGCTGGGTCGCGCGCGAGCATCTCGCGGGCCACGTCTTCGGCGACGTAGTCCTCCATGTATTCCTTCCGCTCGAACGCATTGTTGAAATGTCCCCAGGCCAGCAGCGAATCCGGCGCCCGGGGTTCCAGCAGCGACATCGCCAGTCGCGCCTTGGGTTGTGCGATCGGCACGAACAGCGTGCCTGCGCCGATGTCGAGCGTTTCCGATGTCCACTCGCCGTCCACCGTCAGCCGTTGGCGGCCTTCGACCGGCGTCGCGGCGAAGGTCGGCGTCTCGTCGCGGAACGTCTGCACCGCGAGTCGCGGATGCGCGGTCTGCAACCGCGAGAATGCGATGCCGTGCTGGCGCAGTTTGGTCGCCACCTGCTCGGCATAGGCCGCCGGCACCACGTAGCCGCCCGTGGGTGCGAGGACCTGCAGCGCGGGCACGATCTCGTCGCGCAGCGGCAGCGTCCAGATCTGTGGCCGGGTGTCGTCGTAGCGGGTCATCGTGCCGCCGGAGACATCCGACGGCGTGCGGGTGTAGGCGTAGCCGCGGAAATCGATGGTGCGGACCTTGTCGGTCGCGGTCCACGTCAGCGGCACGCGCTGTCCGCCCAGCGCGGCGGCGCGCGCATCGGCCTCGTCCGCGAGCCGGCGCCATTCGGCGCCGTGCTTCGCCGTCAGTTCCAGCACCGCGATCACGGTATTGCGGGTGATCCGCACGCGGGTCGGATAGTCCTTCCACGCGTGCGTTTCCACCAGCATGCCGAGGCGGTTGCGCAGGTGGAAATAGCCGGTGGAGAAGCGCGGCGCCGACACGCCGTCGACGAAACCGGACGCGGGGTTGTCGTGTTCGACGAACGAAGGATAGAACGGCAGCGGCAGCGAGCCCTGCCGGCGCAGCCGATCCATCGTGCCGTCGCGCAGTTGCAGCCCTGCCGTGCGTAGCGCCTCATCGCCGGCGTGCACCGGTTCGACCTGGATCGAAATGTCGTGCTCGAACTTGGCGCCGTTGGTGACGTGCAGATCGATGGTCGCGATCGGGTCCCAGGTGTCGACCAGCGCCAGCATCGCCTGCATTTCCGGCGCATCGGCCTTGGCGTAATCGCGGTTGAGATTGAAATTGCGCGCGGTGGTGCGCCAGCCCATTTCCGCGGGGCCGTTCTGATTCGGCCGGTTCCACGCACGGAAGCGCTCGTGACCGTCGATGTTGAACACCGGCACGAAGATCAGCACCAGTTTTTCCAGCGCACCGCGCGCGGCCTTGCCTTCCAGCGTTTCGCGCAATGCGAGAAAACCCGCATCCTTGCCGTCGATCTCGCCGGCGTGGATGCCGCCCTGCACCAGCAGCACCGGCAGACCTGCGGCGCGCGCCTGTTCCGGCGTGCGCGCGCCGCTGCGCGTGACCACCAGCGCCTTCATCGGTCGGCCTTCTGGCGTGCTGCCGAAGTCGATGCAGCGCACCGCGTCGGCATGACGCCGCGCGAACGCATCGCACAGCGCGATCACTTCGTCGTAACGGCCGGTGGCGGCGTAGCCGCTGCGCTCGGCTGCGGTTCGCAGTCCGTCCGTCCCGGTCGGCGTGTCGGCCCCGGTGGCGACCGATGCGGGCAGGGCGAGCGCGATGGCGCACAGAACGGCGGCGGTGGCGGTGATCGAACGCATGGTTGGCAGGCAGGATGGGGCGACCCTGCATTGTGCCCTGCACGGGACCTGCGGAGGCCTGTCGATGGTCATGTCCGGCCTCCCCGAAGCCTGTGCGACACTTGGCGACTTCGCGCCGGAGACATCATGATCCCTTCTCACGATCCCTCACCGTATACGCTGTATTACGCCCCGGGCGCCGCCAGTCTGGTCGTGCATTGGTTGCTGATCGAGCTGGACGCGCCGCACGCGCTCGCGCTGGTGGACACCAAGGCCGGCGCGCAGAAGACGCCGGAATATCTCGCCCTGAATCCCAATGGCGTGGTGCCGACGCTGGTGATCGACGGTCGCGCGCACTACGAGGCAGCGGCGTTGCTGATGCATCTGGCCGATGCGTTTCCCGCCGGGGATCTGGCGCCCGCGCTCGCGGATCGGCAGCGGATCGATTACACCCAGTGGATGTTCAATCTCGCCAACATGGTGCAGCCGCTGTTCCGGCAGTGGTGGTATCCGCACGAGCCGGCGGGCGAGGCGAACGCCGATGCCGTGCTGCAGCACGTGCGGCCGCGGATCGAAGCGCAGTGGGACCGGATCGATCGTCATCTCGCCGAACACGGTCCGCATCTGCTGGGTGAGCGGCCGAGCGCCGCCGATTTCTATCTGGTGATGTTGATGCGCTGGTCGCGCAACATGCCGAAGCCCGCCACCGAATGGCCGCATCTGGCCGCGCTGGCGGCGCGGTTGAAGGCGCGTCCCTCGTTCGCGCGGCTGTACGCGCGCGAGGGGCTGACCGAGTGGGTCTGAGTGTTGTCGTCCCGCTGATCCTGTCCGGCTGAACGGCCGCCGCAGCCATCGCGGTGGGCGGGGACATGCGCCGCCGCCCGATTCCCCTCTACACTCGCCGTTCGCCCGCCCCCGCGCACCTGTCCCCATCGAGAGAGATTCCATGACCGCAGCCGCTGAAGCGACTCCGGCCGGCGCCCCGGCCCGCCTGCCCCGCCAGATCCCCTACATCATCGGCAACGAGGCCTGCGAGCGCTTCAGCTTCTACGGGATGCGCAACATCCTGGTGCCGTTCCTCGTCGGCAGCGTGCTGCTGTCGTATCTGCCCGAAGCCGAGCGCGAGGGCATGGCGAAGGAAGTCTTCCACAGCTTCGTCATCGGCGTGTATTTCTTCCCGCTGCTCGGCGGTTGGCTGTCGGATCGTTTCTTCGGCAAGTACCACACGATCCTGTGGCTGTCGCTGCTGTACTGCGCCGGCCACGCCTGCCTCGCACTGTTCGAGGGTCACGGCACCGGTTTCTATACCGGCCTCTTCCTGATCGCGCTGGGGTCGGGGGGCATCAAACCATTGGTCTCGTCGTTCGTCGGCGATCAGTTCGACCAGTCGAACAAGCATCTGGCGAAGGTCGTCTACGATGCCTTTTACTGGACGATCAATTTCGGTTCGTTCTTCGCGTCGCTGTTGATGCCGCGCATCCTCAGTGCCTACGGTCCGGCCATCGCGTTCGGCATTCCGGGCGTGTTGATGTTCATCGCCACGATCATCTTCTGGATGGGTCGGCACAAATACACCAACGTGCCGCCTGCGCCGCGCGACCCCGATTCGTTCATGAGCGTGACCATGACCGCGCTGCGCGGCGGCGCGCGCGGCGACAAGGGCTTCGGCACCGCGGTCGCGGCCTCCGGCGTCCTGCTGGCGGTCGCGCTGCTGATCGGCTGGGGCATTTCGCCGGCGTGGTGGCCCGAGAAATTCGGCTTCGTGATTTCGTTCTGCCTCGCGCTCGGCGCGGTGCTGGCGCTGGGCGGCATCGGCACGGCGCTGCAGCTCGAACGCGCCCGCGGCGCGCATCCCGATGCGGCGGTCGACGGCGTGCGTGCGGTACTCCGGATCCTGATCGTGTTCGCGATCGTCAGCCCGTTCTGGTCGCTGTTCGACCAGAAGGCCTCGACCTGGGTGCTGCAGGGCAAGTCGATGCTGGTGCCGCACGAGATGTGGTGGTGGCCGAGCTGGCTGGTGAAGGAGGCCGCGCAGATGCAGGCGCTGAATCCGCTGCTGGTGATGCTGCTGATCCCGTTCAACAACCTCGTGCTGTATCCGCTGCTGACGAAAATGGGTTTCAGGGTCACCGCGCTGCGCCGGATGGGCTTCGGCATCGGCTTCTCGGGATTGGCGTGGGTGTTCGCCGGCATCATCCAGCTGTGGATCGACGGCGGCGATCCGGTGTCGTTGGCGTGGCAGATCGCGCCTTACGCGCTGCTCACCTTCGGCGAGGTGCTGGTGTCCGCGACCGGCCTCGAATTCGCCTACAGCCAGTCGCCACCGGCGATGAAGGGCGTGATCATGAGTTTCTGGATGCTGTCGGTGACCTTCGGCAACGTCTGGGTGCTGCTCACCAACGCAGGCGTCAAACACGAGGCGACGGAGGCGTGGATCGCGTCCACGGGATTGAGCGAGAACGCGTTCCTGATGTTCTTCTTCGCCGGCTTCGCGTTCCTGGCGGCGATGATCTTCGCCTGGTACGCGCGGCGCTATCCGATGCAGGACTATTACCGTGCGGCCTGATCCGATCGGGCAGGGCGCGTACGCATGACCGCCTACATCACGCTCGCGCTGGTCGCGATCACCGTGATCGTGTCCTGGCAGGCCTGGGAGCGCGATTCGCTGTTCCAGCGATTGATCCTGTGGCCGCCCGCCATCGATCGCCGCCGCGAATACGATCGCCTGCTGACGCACGGTTTCATCCACGCCAACGGCATGCACCTGGCGTTCAACATGATCACGCTGTATTCGTTCGGCGGATTGATGGAGACGTATTTCAGCGCCCGGATCACGCCGGTGGGCTATCTGCTGTTCTATCTCTCGGCGATAGTGATCGCGATCCTGCCGACGTATCTGCGCCATCGCCACGATGCGCGCTACAGCAGTCTGGGCGCATCGGGTGCGGTGTCCGCGGTGTTGTTCGCGTCGGTTCTGCTCGACCCGTGGGGCGGCATCGTGCTGTTCTTCGTCCTGCCGATTCCGGCGTTCGCGTTCGCCGGTCTGTACATCTGGTACAGCATCTGGATGGACAGGCGCGGCGGCGACAACATCAATCACAGCGCCCATCTGTGGGGGGCGCTCTACGGACTCGTGTTCACGTTGCTGCAGCAGCCGGCGCTGGCCGGGCATTTCCTGCGCCGACTGGTCAGCCCCGGCTTCGGGGGCTGACCAGACCGGCACCCGTCACGCGGCATAGGCGGTACGGGTGTAATCGCCACCGTAGGTCTGCTGCAGGCGTTTCTGGATCACGTAATCCAGCAGCTGGTACTCGCGGGTGGCGGTATCGCCCTGGCGGGCGAGATCGAACAGACGCGCGACGACGGCATCGTCGCTGACGTTCGTGGCGGGGATGTCGACTTGCATGGGACGCCTCTGGCGGTCGTTATCGCAGGAGACTCGGGGTAACGCATTGACGATGGAACGGGACACGCTGCACGGGTGGTTCACAGGATGTACAAGCAGGAAGCGTGCCAATCGATTCCGGCCCGTGCCATCGCGGAAACTTGCCGCATTGCGTCACTTCCGACCGGGCGTTGACGTTACTGACCCGTGAGGACGGATCGTCCCGCGGGTCGCCGCGGTCGGCCCCGGACACCGGCGTCCCCTGCGGAATCCCCGGAGAAATCGCGCGGCATCCTCATCCGGGCGCGGGAGGTCTCCCTGCCGTCGACGCGAGGCGACCGCCGACGGCCAAAAAAGTTCCATGCCCCACTTCACAAAACGGCGGCGTTGTGGTGTATGGTGGGCGCACTGTTCCAAGCGGGATCACGGTACATCGTGGCCCGATGGTAGATCCAAGGCAGCAACCGTTTCACGGTCGGCCCCAGACGATCCGCTCATCGTTCGCGTTACCCCTGGCTAGACAGTCGCGGCGCTCGCAAGGCCCCGTGTATCCACCCAACTGTTGATAGTAGTAGTGAGGAGTAACACCCATGTCCGATCGTCAGAGCGGCACCGTCAAGTGGTTCAACGATGCCAAGGGCTATGGCTTCATCACCCCGGAAAGCGGCCAGGACCTGTTCGTCCATTTCCGCTCCATCCAGGGCACCGGCTTCAAGTCCCTGAAGGAAGGCCAGAAGGTCACCTTCAAGGTCGTGCAGGGCCAGAAGGGCCTGCAGGCCGACGAAGTCCAGGCGCTGTAACTAGCGTCGCCGAGACAATACCCTGGGCGCACTCGTCCGGGGTTTTTTATTGGTTCCATCGGTTCGCCCTTGTTCTGAAGGCAGGGTACGACGGAACCGTCCAGTAATTTTCAGGAGCAACGCAACATGTCAGATCGTCAGAGCGGCACCGTCAAGTGGTTCAACGATGCCAAGGGTTTCGGCTTCATCACCCCGGAAAGCGGCCAGGACCTCTTCGTCCACTTCCGCTCGATCCAGGGCAACGGCTTCAAGTCGCTGAAGGAAGGCCAGCAGGTCACCTTCAAGGTCGTGCAGGGCCAGAAGGGCCTGCAGGCCGACGAAGTCCAGGCGCTGTAATCCGGCGTCGCGGTACCGGCCCCGGGCGTTCGCGTCCGGGGCTTTTTTGTGTCCGCGACTTGCGGTCGCGCATCGCCGCCGCGGCTTGGGCTATCCTGCGTCCACCCCCCACATTGCGAACGGGACTTCGTCCCGACATGCGTCCCCCATGCGCACCTCCATCCCCAAGTGTTCCCTGAAGACCCCGGCCGCGCTGGTGGTCGCCCTGACGCTCGCCCTTACCTTGGGCGCGTGCAAGAAAGACGACGATGCACCCACCCAGGTCCAGGCCGACGCGCCCGCCCCGGCCCCCGCAGCGCCGCCGCCCGTCGATCTGAAGGACGTCATCGAACAGGACGCCCGCTACATCATCGGCATCAGTTATCCGCCCGCGGCGAAGAAATACCCCGGTCTGGCCGAGGCCCTGCATCGCTACGCCGAAGGCGCGCGCGCGGAGCTGCTCAAATCCGTGCAGGCCGCCGACCCGGCCAAACAGGTCGGTCCCTACGAGTTGTCGCTGAATTTCACGCTGCAGGCGGAAACGCCGGAGATCGTGGCGGTCGGCGTGGAGGGCACGAGTTACACCGGCGGTGCGCATGGCGCGCCGCTGGTCGCGCGATTCGTCTGGTTGCCGCAGCAGAACAAGCTGTTGACCGCGAACGACCTGTTCCCAGAGGCCGCGAGTTGGGTCGCCATTTCGGATTACGCCCGCGAACAATTGCATGCGTCGCTGTCGCAGCGGGTGGACGCCGACGAACTGCCGCCCGCCGAACGCGCCGAAGTGATGCGCACGGTCGGGCGCATGATCGACGAAGGTACCGAGCCCACCGCCGCCTCCTTCGCGGCGTTCGAGCCGGTGCTGGCGCCGGATGGCCAGAAGCTGATGGCGCTGCGGTTCGTGTTCCCGCCCTACCAGGTCGGGCCCTACATCGACGGCGTGCGTTCGGTGGAAGTGCCCACCACGGTGCTGGCACCGATGCTGGCGCCGCAGTTCCGGTCGATGTTCGTGGCGGTCGCGCCGCCTCCCGCGCCAGCGGTGGATCCGTCGGCGCCGCCTGCGCTGCAGTCCACGCAACCGTAAGCGGCTCGCGGCAACGTCAGCCGCATCCGAAGGCGGCGGCGAGCACCGCGCCGCAGTCGCCTTCGAGTTTCAGATCGACGAGATCGTCCGCACGTGTGCGGCCGCGGTTGAGCACCGCCAGCGGCAGGCCGCGTTCCTTCGCCATCCGCGCGAAGCGGAAGCCCGAGTACACCATCAGCGACGAACCGACGACCAGCATCGCGTCCGCCGCGTCCAATGCGTCGACCGCCTGCGCATAGCGCGCCCGCGGCACGTTCTCGCCGAAGAACACCACGTCCGGCTTCAGCATGCCATCGCAGACGATGCAGTGCGGCGGCGCGAAACTCGCCACCGCCGCGGCATCGATATCGGCATCGCCGTCGGGTGCGGCCGCGGCGTCGCGCGGACGCCATCCGGGATTCTGTGCGTGCATGCGCGCCTGCAGCGCGTCGCGCGGCGAATCGCCGCCGCAGCCGAGGCAGACCACGCGATCGAGGCGTCCGTGCAGATCGATGACCGCGCGGCTGCCGGCGCGTTGATGCAGGGCATCGACATTCTGGGTGACCAGTGCGGTACAGCGGCCGTCGTCTTCGAATGCGGCCAGCGCGCGATGCGCGGCGTTCGGCTGCGCCGACGAGAAGCCCGGCCAGCCGACGAAACTGCGCGCCCAGTAGCGGCGATACGTGGCGGCATCGCCGATCAGCGCCTGATAGGTGACCGGCGGCGGGCGTTTCCATTCGCCGCCGGCATCGCGATAGTCGGGAATGCCCGAGGCGGTACTGACGCCGGCGCCGGTGAGCACGAATACCCGGCCGATGCCGTCGAGCCAGTCGCGCAGCGCGGTGGCGTTCGTGGCGATCTCCGTCGTGGGTGCGGGCGAGGGCATGCGCTAAGCCTATGCGATCCAGGGCCGGACACGACACCGCCCGGACTGGCCGGGCGGTGTCGGTGGCGCAATGCGGGAAACGATTACTTCGCGGTCAGGCCGCGACGCTCCAGCAGCGGGCCGATCTGCGGGTCGCGGCCGCGGAAATCGCGGAACAACTGCAGAGCATCCTTCGAACCGCCGCGGCTGAGCAGCTTGTCGCGGAACCAGTCGCCGTTCTTGCGGGTGAGGCCGCCGTTTTCCTTGAACCACTCCACGCTTTCGGCGTCCATCACTTCCGACCAGATGTAGGCGTAGTAGCCGGCCGCGTAACCGCCGAGGATGTGGCTGAAGTAGGGCGTGCGATAGCGCGGCGGCACCGGCGCGTAATCCAGACCGATGTCCTTCAGCGCCTTGGCCTCGTAGGCCATCACGCCCTTGGCGTCGGGCAGCTGATCGGCGGGCACCTGGTGCCAGCGCTGGTCGAGCATCGCGGCGCCGAGGTATTCGGTGGTGGCGAAGCCCTGGTTGAACTTCTCGGCCGACAGCACCTTGTCGAGCAGCGCCTTCGGCATCGCTTCGCCGGTCTGGTAGTGCTTGGCGTAGTTGGCCAGCACTTCCGGCCAGGTCGACCACATTTCGTTGACCTGCGACGGATACTCGACGAAGTCGCGCGGCACGTTGGTGCCGCTGAAGTACGGATACTTCACGTTCGAGAACATGCCGTGCAGCACGTGGCCGAATTCGTGGAACGTGGTGTTGACGTCGTCCCAGGTCATCAGCGCCGGCTTGCCGTCGGCGGGCTTGGTCACGTTGAGATGCAGCGCGACCACCGGCTTGGTGCCCATCAGTTCGGACTGGTCGACGTAGGAACTCATCCATGCGCCGCCGCGCTTCGACGGACGGGCGTACGGATCGACCAGCACCAGCGCCAGCTGCGAGCCGTCTTCGTTGAAGATCTCGTAGACGCTGACGTCGGCGTGATAGGTCGGCAGATCGGTGCGACGCTTGAAGGTCAGGCCGTAGAGCTTTTCCGCGGCGAAGAACATGCCTTTTTCGAGCACGTTGTTCATTTCGAGGTAGGGCTTGAGTTGCGCTTCGTCGAAGTCGTACTTCGCCTGGCGCACCTTCTCGCTGTAGTAGGCCCAGTCCCACGCCTGCAGCGGGAAGGTCGGTTCGCCCTTGGCCTTCTGCTCGCTGTCGATCATGGCCTGCAGTTCGGCGGCCTCGACCTTGGCGTTGGCGACCGCAGCCGGCGCCAGCTGCGCCAGCATCTTGTTCACGGCTTCCGGATTCTTCGCGGTTTCCTCGGCCAGGCCGAAGGCGGCGTAGTTCGGATAGCCCATGATCTTCGCGCGTTCGGCGCGCAGCCGGGTCACCTGCGACACGATCGCGGTGGTGTCCCACTGGTTGCCGCGGCTGCCGCGGTTCATCGACGCCTTGTAGATGCGCTCGCGCAGGGCGCGGTTCTCCAGCTGCGCGGTCAGCGGCTGGATGGTGGTGTTGAGCAGGGCGATCAGATACTTGCCGTCCTGCTTCTTGTCCTTGGCGGCGGCGGCCAGACCTTCGATCTGTTCGTCGGTGAGGCCCTTCAGTTCGTCCTTCGAATCGACGATGACCGCCGAATCGTTGACTTCGTCCAGCACGTTCTGGCCGAACTTCGTCGACAGCGTCGCCATCTCGGTGTTGATTTCCTTCACCCGGGCTTTCTGCTCCTCGGTGAGGTTGGCGCCGGCGCGGACGAAATCGGTGTAGTAGCGTTCGACCAGGCGCACGCCCTGTTCGTCGAGGCCGAGCGTATCGCGGGTGTCGTACAGCGACTTGATGCGCGCGAACAGCTTCGGATTCAGATAGATGCCGTCGCGGTGCGCGGCGAACTTCGGCGAGTATTCCTCGTCGATCTTGTCCAGCGTGTCGTTGGTGTGGGCGCTGGTGAGATTGCCGAACACGTACATGGTGCGGCCCAGCAGCTGGCCCGAGCGTTCCATCGCCAGAATGGTGTTGTCGAAGGTCGCCGGTTCGGCGCTGTCCGCGATCGCCTGGATCTCCTTGACCTGTTCGGCCATGCCGCGGTCGAACGCGGGCGCGAAGTGGTTGTCCTTGATCTTGTCGAACTGCGGGAACTTGAGCGGCAGCGGGCTTTCGACGAAGAACGGATTGTCCTGGGCGGCGTCGGCGGGCATGGCGGCCTTGTCGGTGGCGGTGGGTTCGGTGTTCTTGTCCTTGTCGCAACCGACGAGCGCGGTGGCGGACAGGGCCAGCGCCAGGGCGCAGGCGAGCGGGCGGTTCATCGGGAGATCCTCGACGGAGCGAAGCGTGCGGAATTGCGGCGCTCAGGGTAGCCGACCGGCAGGGTGCCGGACCCATGACGAAAGGCATGCTGCGGCCCGATCCGGCCCCGCCGGGCTTGACCGGATGTGGCGGCAGGTCGGTCCGACCCTCCGGCATCACGAATTGTTTACAATTCGGCCTCACGATTCGGCGCAGTACGGGAAGACCGGCCAGCCGGTCCTGCCGGGAGCCGCCGGTCGGCCAACTCCCTCAACCGCAGGACTCGCCTCAATGACCCACGCTCATCGCCACGGCCGTCGCGCACTGCGCTTCGGCAGTCTCGCCGTCGCCATCGTCCTCGCCCTGCCGGCCATGGCCCAGGAGGCCGCGCCGGCCGACGACACCGCCCCTGAACTCGATGCCATCACCGTCACCGCGCAACGCCGGGTCGAGAACATCCAGGACGTGCCGATGGCGATCACCACCATCGACCGCGAGAAACTCCAGGTGCTGACCGCCAGCGGCGACGATATCCGCCTGCTCTCGGGCCGCCTGCCGAGTCTCAATATCGAGTCCTCGTTCGGCCGCGCCTTTCCGCGCTTCTACATCCGCGGTCTCGGCAACACCGATTTCGACGTGAACGCCTCGCAGCCGGTGTCGCTGGTGTACGACGGCGTGGTCCAGGAAAACCCGATCCTCAAGGGCTTTCCGCTGTTCGACCTCGACCAGATCGAAATGGCCCGCGGCCCGCAGGGCACGCTGTTCGGCCGCAATTCGCCGGCCGGCGTGATCAAGTTCGAGTCGGCCCGTCCGCAGGACGAGTTCGGCGGTTACGCCCGCATCGGCTACGGCTCGTACGAAACCCTCAACGTGGAAGGCGCGATCACCGGCGCGATGTCGGACAACGTGTCCGCGCGCCTGTCCGTGCTGCACCAGGAACGCGCCGACTGGGTGAACAACACGCAGAACGGCGGCGGCGACGATCTCGAAGGCTACGACGAGACCGCGGCCCGCGCCCAGTTCCTGTTCGCGCCGGGCGACAATTTCGAAGCGCTGTTCAACGTCCACGCGCGCAAGCTCGAAGGCACCGCGCGCCTGTTCCGCGCCAACATCATCGAGCCGGGCACCAACGAACTGGTCGACGGTTTCGACCGCGAGCGGGTGTCGATCGACGGTCGCAACGAGCAGAAGCTCGACCAGCTCGGCGCCAACTTGCGCATGCGCTGGGATCTCGGCCGCGTCAGCCTGTATTCGATCACCGGTTACGAGAGCGTCGACGCCTTCAGCCGCGGCGACATCGACGGCGGTTTCGGCGCCGCGTTCCTCGGCCCGGGCAATTTCGGTCCCGGTTTCATTCCGTTCCCCGCCGAATCCGCCGATGGTCTGCCGAACCACCGTCAGTACAGCCAGGAATTCCGCGTCGAGTCCAACGAATGGGGCCGCTTCGACTGGCAGGCCGGCGTGTTCTGGTTCGACGAGAGCATCGATGTCGACAGCGTCAGCTACGACAGCCTGAGCTTCGGCAATCCGCGCAACGGCTACGCCACCCAGCGCCAGGACAACACCGCATGGGCGGTCTTCGCGTCGGCCGATTTCGACGTGACCGACAAGCTCAAACTGCGCGGCGGCGTGCGTTACACCGACGACAAGAAGGACTTCACCGCGCAGCGCGTGGTCGGCCCGTTCGGCCCGCCGATCGCGCCGATTTCGGTCAGCCCCAGCGACACCGACGTCAGCTGGGACCTCAGCGCGGTGTATGCGATCAACGACAACCTCAACGTTTACGGCCGCGTCGCCCGCGGCTTCCGCGCGCCGAGCGTGCAGGGCCGCCTGATGTTCGCCGACGCCACGCTGCCGGCCGATGAGCTGGTCACCGTCGCCGACACCGAAACCGTGTTGTCGTACGAGGCCGGCGTCAAGGCCACGCTGTGGGACAACCGTCTGCGCGTGGGCTTCGCGCTGTATCGCTACACCGTCGACGACCAGCAGCTCACCGCCGTCGGCGGCGACGCCAACGTCGCGCGCCTGGTGAACGCCGACCGCACCATCGGCCAGGGTGCGGAACTCGATCTGCAGGCATGGCTCACCGACCACCTGCTGGTGACCGTGGGCGCCAGCTACAACGACACCGAAATCCAGGACGACACCCTGGCGGTCTTCGGCTGCGGCGGCGGTTGCACCATGCGCGATCCGGCCGGCAGCGTGGCGGGCACGTTCCTGATCGACGGCAACGCGTTGCCGCAGGCGCCCAAGCACGTCTACAACGTCACCGCGCGCTACGGCATCCCGACCAGCCACGGCGAGTTCTTCGCGTACACCGACTGGGCCTATCGCAGCAAGGTCAATTTCTTCCTCTACGAGTCGACCGAATTCACCGGCGACCCGCTGCTGGAAGGCGGCCTGCGCCTGGGCTACGCATGGGCCGACGGCGATTACGAACTGGCCCTGTACGGCCGCAACATCACCGACGAGGAAGCGATCGTCGGCGCCATCGACTTCAACAACCTCACCGGCTTCGTCAACGAGCCGCGCACCTGGGGCGTGGAGTTCAAGGCGCAGTTCTGATCGAGCGAGACGTACCGCGATGCGAAACGCCGGACGGGAAACCGTCCGGCGTTTTCGTTTGCGCGGCGATCGGACGGACAGCGCATCCGCGGACGGCATGCGGGCCTTCCGGCGGTGGCGGATGCGGACGCCGGCCTCGCGCCCGGCGCCGCGCGCGGCTCGAAGGCGGGCCGATGCCGTGCCGTCGTCCGCCGCGGGTCGTGCCATCGTGCCTCGCGCGTCCCTGCCGGTCCGTCCCGGCCGTTTGCTAGACTCGACCGATGGATGGGCCAGCGGCGCGGGGCGCCGCCATGCCGACAGGGGGCATGGGTTTTCGTTCCGTACGGGAGAGAGACATGAACCGCAGTGGTTATCTCGGCATGCTGTTGGCCCTGACGCTGGCGTCCGGCGCGGCGCAGGCGGCAGAAACGATCCGATATGTCGTGCTGGTCGACAACGGCAAACAGGCCGGTCACCAGATCGTGGAGCGCGGCGACGACGGCGTGACCCGCGTCGACTACCTCTTCAAGGACAACGGCCGCGGGCCTGAACTCAAAGAGGAATACACCCTCGCCGCCGACGGCACTTTCGCGCGCTATGCGGTGAAGGGCAGTTCCACGTTCGGTGCGCCGGTGGACGAGCAGTTCAAGATCGAGAACGGCGTGGCCTCGTGGACGTCCAAGGCGGAATCGGGCGAACAGCCCGCGGCGCCGGGCGCCGCCTACTGGTCGCTGGGCGGTACCGCGCAGAGCACCGCCGACGCGCTGGCCGCGCTGGCGCGTCGCGCCGATGGCAAGCTGCCGTTGATCCCCAGCGGCACCCTGAGCATGCGCGCCGTGAGCCAGACCGAGGTGGTCAAGGGTGCCGAGAAACGCACCGTGCGGCTCATGCAGGTGACCGGCGTCGGCTTCACGCCGTTCTTCCTGTGGACCTCGACCGACGACAGCATGCGGCTGTTCGCGCAGATCGCGCCCGGTTGGGTGCAGATGATCGAAGAGGGCTGGCAGGACAACGCCGGCCGGCTGGAAGCGCTGCAGAAGCAGGCCGAAGCCGATGCCTTGACCGATCTGCAGCGACGCCTGTCGCACACCCTGTCCGGTACGACTCTGATCCGCAATGCGCGGGTGTTCGACAGCGAGAGCGCGACGCTCGGCGCCGCCTCGGACGTGCTCATCCGCAACGGCCGCATCGTGTCGATCTCCGGGGCCAATCAGGAGCGCGCCGCCGTCGATCACGTCGTCGACGCCGGCGGCCGCGTGCTGCTGCCGGGCCTGTTCGACATGCACGGGCACATGGGGCCGTGGCAGGGAGGGCTGCACCTCGCCGCGGGCGTCACCACCGTGCGCGACATGGGCAACGACAACGCCACTCTGCAGACGCTGATGGCCGACGAGCGCGCGAACCGCGCGCTGTCGCCGTCGATCGTCGCCGCCGGCTTTCTCGAAGGCGAAAGCCCGATGTCGGCGCGCAACGGTTTCGTGGTGTCGGATCTGGCCGCGGCCAAGCGCGCGATCGACTGGTACGCGGCCAACGGCTATCCGCAGATCAAGATCTACAACTCGTTCCCGAAAGACATCCTGCGCGACACCGTGGCGTACGCGCACAGCCGCGACCTGCGCGTCAGCGGCCACATTCCGGTGTTCCTGCGCGCGCAGGACGCGCTCGACGCCGGTTACGACGAGATCCAGCACATCAATCAGGTGCTGCTGAATTTCCTCGTCGACGACACCACCGACACCCGCACCCTCGAACGTTTCTATCTGCCTGCCAAGCGCGTCGCCGATCTGGACTTCAACGCGAAGCCGGTGCAGGACTTCATCGCGCGGCTGGCGAAGGACCAGATCGCGGTCGACCCGACGGTCGCCACCTTCGATTTCATCCGCCAGCGCGCCGGCGAAACTTCGCAGGCCTTCGCCGCCGTCGCGACGCACATGCCGCCGGACGTGCAGCGCGGCCTGAAGATGGCCGAGTTCGACATTCCCGACGACGAGACCGCGGCGCGTTACAACCGTTCCTACGACAAGATGGTGGAATTCGTCGGTCGCATGTACCGCGCCGGCGTGCCGATCCTCGCCGGCACCGACGGCATGCCGGGCTTCACCCTGCAGCGGGAGCTGGAGCTGTACGTGAAGGCCGGCCTGACGCCCGCGCAGGCGCTGCAGATCGCGACCTGGAACGGCGCCAAGTATTCGCGCACGCTCGGCGAACGCGGTTCGATCGCCGTCGGCAAGCGCGCCGATCTGGTGCTGATCGACGGCGATCCGACGCGCGATATCGCCGACATCCGCAAGGTCGCTATGGTGATCAAGAACGGCAACGCCTATTACCCCGCCGACATCTACGAAGCTTTCGGCATCCAGCCGTTCGCGACCCCGATCAAGGCGCAGGCGCCGACCGCATCGCAGTGAATCCTGCCGCGGCCTTCGCGACCTGCCGCAACGACACGCTCTAGACCGACCGTCTTTCCGCACCGCCAACGGAGTTTTCGCATGACCACCGCCTACGATTTTTCCGCCATCGACATCGACGGCCACGACAAGTCGCTCACCGATTACGAGGGCAAGGTCCTGCTGGTGGTGAACGTGGCGTCGAAATGCGGTTTCACGCCGCAGTACACCGGCCTGCAGGCGCTGTGGGAAAAATATCGGGATCGCGGCCTGGTGGTGATGGGCTTTCCCTGCGATCAGTTCGGCCATCAGGAGCCGGGCGACGAGGCGGAGATCATGAATTTCTGTTCGCTCACCTACGACGTCGATTTTCCGATGTTCTCGAAGATCGACGTCAACGGCGCGAATGCGCATCCGCTGTGGAAATGGCTCAAGGAGGAAAAGAGCGGGTTGCTCGGCATCGGCGCCATCAAATGGAATTTCAGCAAGTTCCTCGTCGGCCGCGACGGCAAGGTGATCAAGCGCTACGC
>CAMLLG010000044.1 GCA_946480825.1 uncultured Lysobacteraceae bacterium | reverse complement strand
CCGTGACCGAAACCGCAATCCTTGTCCTCGAAGACGGCACCGTATTCGAGGGCGAATCCGTAGGCGCGCCCGGCCTGTCCGTGGGCGAGGTCGTGTTCAACACCGCGATCACCGGATACCAGGAAATCCTGACCGATCCCTCCTACGCCCGTCAGCTGGTCACCTTGACCTATCCGCACATCGGCAACACCGGCTGCACCGATCTCGACGACGAGGCCGGCAAGGTCTGGGCGTCCGGCCTGATCGTGCGCAACGTACCGCGCCGTCCCAGCAACTGGCGCAGCGAAGTCGCCCTGCCGGAATGGCTGAAGGCCCGCGGCATCGTCGCGATTTCCGAAATCGACACCCGCAGGCTCACGCGCCTCCTGCGTGACCGCGGCGCCCAGAACGGCGCGGTGATGGCCGGCGAGATCGACATCGACAAAGCGCTGGAAGCGGCGCGCAAATTCCCCGGCCTCAAGGGCATGGATCTGGCGAAGGTGGTCAGCACCGGTCAACGCTACGTCTGGGGCGAAGGTCAACTCGATCTTGATCGCAACGCTTTCGTACGCACCGAACCGAGGTTCGCGGTTGTCGCCTACGACTTCGGCGTGAAGTGCAACATCCTGCGTATGCTCAGCGAGCGAGGCTGCAGCGTACTCGTCGTACCGGCGGAAACGCCGTTCGAAGTGGTTCTCGGATTCAGGCCCGACGGCGTGTTCCTTTCCAACGGCCCCGGCGATCCCGCACCCTGCGATTACGCCATCGCCGCGATCCGCGAGTGCATCGCCCGGAAGATTCCGACCTTCGGCATCTGCCTCGGCCATCAGCTGCTCGGCCTCGCCGCCGGTGCGCGGACGCTGAAGATGAAATTCGGCCATCACGGCGCGAATCATCCGGTGATCGACATCGACAGCGGCCGGGTGATGATCACCTCGCAGAACCATGGCTTCGCGGTCGACGAGACGACGCTGCCGGCGAACGTGCGCGTGACCCATCGTTCCCTGTTCGACGGCAGCAACCAGGGCATCGCCCTGACCGACGCGCCGGCCTTCAGTTTCCAGGGCCATCCGGAAGCCAGCCCCGGCCCGCACGACGTGTCGCCGCTGTTCGACCGGTTCGTGGCGATGATGGGGGGCGCGGCATGACGCGCCGTACCGCCGTACTGGTCGGTCTGCTCTGCCTGTTCGCGGCCTCTTCGATCCCGGCGTTCGCCCGCACGGAAGAAAGCCCTGCGCGGGAACAGCCTGCGCAGGGACCGTCCGAGGTTGACGCCATTCGGCCGACGGACCAAGTGTCGACAGACCCGGCGTCGACGGACGCGGACATGCAGCGGATCGCCGATCATTTCGGATTGACGATCGACGAGACCATGCTCGCCGCATCGCCTGCGGGCAAAGCGTGGATCGATGGCATGCCGCCGCCGAAGCGCGCCTGTGTCCTGCGCATCTTCTCCGATGAATTGCGCAAGGCGCAGGCGGCATCCCTCCGGGCATCGTTGCCGAAGCGTTCGGATGTCGAGAGTTTCGAACGCTTCGCCGCCACCGGCGGCGGCCGGAAGCTGCTCGCCGCGTTCAGGGTATCGGTGCAGGACGCGATGGCAGGAGGAGACGGACAACAGCATTTCAGGGCTCTCGAGCGGGAGGCGAGCGCACAGGAACGTGAGGACATCGAGCGGTTTATGCAGACGCCGCAGTCGACCATCCTCAGGAAACCTCCGCGCATCGAACAGCCGGTCGGCGGGATGGACGCGTTCGAGCGTCGTCTGGCGCGCGAATGCCAGGCCTCCTGATGCCGGCAGGCCTCGATGCGACGCCGGCGCCGGTCAAGCGACGGCGCGGCGAAAGGCTGCGCAGGCTGCTGCGCCGCTCGAAATGGCCGCTGGTCGGCATCGTGGCGCTGTCGCTGTATCCCGCATTCGTGCTCGGCACCGTGTATGCGGCGACAGCGCGCTCGGATCTGCCCGGCGGGCGCCACGGCCCGAAGGATGCGTACCGGCACAGCCTCGCCAGTGCGACCGTGGCCTATACCGGTTCCCCGCGTTGGGTGGAGTGGGTGACCGCGGTGATGGAAAACGGCGGGCACGGCGACGACGCGCGTGCGATGGACGCGCACAACAATCGCCTCGGCGCGCGCATCGGCGCCGAGGCGGGCAGCTGGACACAGATGCAGGCCGACGTGCTCGCCGCCGTTCGCGCGGGCGCGGTGACGGTCGAATCGCAGGACCGCATCACCTGGTTGCCGCCGGAACGCTGGCGGGAGCGTCTGTACTGATGCGCCGCACGCCGGCGTATACCGATCCGTCCATTTCCCTTCTTTCCCGAGTCCATGCCATGTCCAATCTTTTCGTGCCCTTCAGGCGTTACCGTGCGCTTCGCCCGTTCGCCGTGCTGCTGTGCGGCGCGTTCGCCATGTCCGCGCACGCCGCCGAATCGCGTGCCGACGACGCGCTGGTGTCGCGCATGACCAACCTGCAGGTGCAGATGTTCCCCTTCGGCACGATCTTCGAAATGCTGGCCAAGGACGACCCGAAGTGGCCGATGCAGCAGAACCCGGACGCGGTCACCCCGAAGCAGCTCGACTGCCTGCGCGGCGAGCTTTCGCAGGATGGCTATCGCCGCTACAAGCGCGCGCTGGTCGAGACCTACGTCGCCGCGAATCCGAAGCGCGCCGAGGCCGAAGCCGAATTGTTGTCGCAGGGCGCGGCCGAGCTGTTCGGCAAGCTGGTACTGGCCGGCGCCGAAGCCGAACGCAGCGGTGCGCCGACGACGCCCGAGGTGGTGCTCAAGGATGCGACGCCCGAACAGATGATGGCGTTCATGACCTTCTTCAGCGACCCGAACTACGCCGAACTGCGCAAGATGTCGGGCCTGGGCGACGCGATCGCGCTCGACAAATCGGCCGAGGAGAACGAATCCGCCGGCGAGCAGCTCGGCTCGACGATCACGATGCAGATCATGCTGGGCGCGATGAAGACCTGCCAGGTGTCGACCTCGGTGCTGTTCGGGAAATGATCCGCGCACCGCATCAGCGTTTCCCGGCCGCACCGTCGTCGATTCCAATTTTTCCATTCGAGTGAAGACATGCCCAAGCGCACCGACATCCAGACCATCCTGATCATCGGCGCCGGTCCGATCGTGATCGGCCAGGCCTGCGAATTCGATTATTCCGGCGCGCAGGCCTGCAAGGCATTGCGCGACGAGGGCTATCGCGTGGTGCTGGTGAACAGCAATCCGGCGACGATCATGACCGATCCGGAGATGGCCGACGCGGTCTACATCGAGCCGATCAACTGGCGCACGGTCGAGAAGATCATCGCCAAGGAGAAGCCCCACGCGCTGCTGCCGACGATGGGCGGCCAGACCGCCCTGAATTGCGCGCTCGACCTCGCGGACAACGGCGTGCTGGAGAAATACGGCGTCGAGCTGATCGGCGCCAAGCGCGAGGCGATCCGCATGGCCGAGGACCGCGAGCTGTTCCGGGTCGCGATGAAGGAAATCGGGCTGGAGTGCCCGAAGGCCGAGATCGCGCGCACGCTCGAAGAAGCGCTGGATATCCAGGCGCGCGTCGGTTATCCCACGATCATCCGCCCCAGTTTCACGCTCGGCGGCAGCGGCGGCGGCATCGCCTACAACCGCGAAGAACTGATCGAGATCGTCAACCGCGGCCTGGATCTCTCGCCGACCACCGAAGTGCTGGTCGAGGAATCCGTGCTCGGCTGGAAGGAGTTCGAGATGGAAGTGGTCCGCGACACCGCGGACAACTGCATCATCGTCTGCTCGATCGAGAACTTCGACCCGATGGGCGTGCACACCGGCGACAGCATCACCGTCGCGCCGGCGCAGACGCTCACCGACAAGGAATACCAGCGCCTGCGCGACGCCAGCATCGCGGTGCTGCGCAAGATCGGCGTGGACACCGGCGGCTCCAACGTGCAGTTCGGCATCAACGCCCAGAACGGCCGCGTCGTGGTGATCGAGATGAACCCGCGCGTCTCGCGTTCGTCGGCGCTGGCCTCGAAGGCCACCGGCTTCCCGATCGCCAAGGTCGCCGCCAAGCTCGCGGTCGGCTACACCCTGGACGAACTGAAGAACGAGATCACCGGCGGTCTGACCCCGGCGTCGTTCGAGCCCAGCATCGATTACGTCGTCACCAAGATCCCGCGCTTCGCGTTCGAGAAATTCCCGGCCGCCGACGCGCGCCTGACCACGCAGATGAAATCGGTGGGCGAGGTGATGGCGATCGGCCGCACCTTCCAGGAGTCGCTGCAGAAGGCGCTGCGCGGGCTGGAAACCGGCAAGGTCGGTCTCGATCCGACCGGTCTCGATCTCGCCAGCGACGAAGGCCTGGCGCGGTTGCGTCGCGAAGTGAAGGAAGCCGGCCCCGAGCGCATGTTCTATCTCGCCGATGCGTTCCGCGCCGGCATGAGCGTCGAGGACGTGCATGCGCTGTCGTTCGTCGATCCGTGGTTCCTCGACCAGATGGAGGAACTGATCGCCTGCGAGCGCGACGTCGCCGCCGCCGGCCTCGAAGGTCTCGACGCGAAACGCCTGCGCGCGCTCAAGCGCCGCGGTTTCTCCGATGCGCGCCTGGCCCAGCTCGCCGGCACCAACGAAACCGCGGTGCGCGCGCTGCGCAAGGCCTTCAACGTGCGCCCGGTCTACAAGCGCGTGGATTCCTGCGCGGCCGAATTCGCCACCACCACCGCGTATCTGTATTCGACCTACGAGGACGAGTGCGAAGCCGCGCCGAGCGCGCGCGACAAGATCATGGTGCTGGGCGGCGGTCCGAACCGCATCGGCCAGGGCATCGAGTTCGATTACTGCTGCGTGCATGCGGCGCTGGCGCTGCGCGAGGACGGGTACGAGACCATCATGGTCAACTGCAACCCGGAAACCGTCTCCACCGATTACGACACGTCCGACCGCCTGTATTTCGAGCCGCTGACGCTGGAAGACGTGCTGGAGATCGTGGAGCTGGAGCAGCCGAAGGGCGTGATCGTGCAGTACGGCGGGCAGACGCCGCTGAAGCTGGCGCAGGCGCTGGAAGCCAACGGCGTGCCGGTGATCGGCACTTCGCCGGATTCGATCGATCTGGCCGAAGACCGCGAACGGTTCCAGAATCTGGTCGAGGCGCTCGGCCTGAAGCAGCCGGCCAACCGCACCGCGCGCAACGCCGACGAGGCGATCGCGCTGGCCCGCGAGATCGGCTATCCGCTGGTCGTGCGGCCGAGCTACGTGCTCGGCGGCCGCGCGATGGAAGTGGTCTATTCCGACACCGACCTGTCGCGCTACATCCGCGACGCGGTGAAGGTTTCCAACGATTCGCCGGTATTGCTGGACCGTTTCCTCGACCACGCGGTCGAAGTCGACATCGACATCATCGCCGACAAGGACGGCAACGTGCTGATCGGCGGCGTGATGGAGCACATCGAGGAAGCCGGCGTGCATTCGGGCGATTCGTCGTGCTCGCTGCCGCCGTATTCGCTGTCGGCGCAGACCCAGGACCGTCTGCGCGAACAGGTCGTCGCGTTGGCCAAGGCGCTGAAGGTGGTCGGCCTGATGAACACCCAGTTCGCGGTCCAGGCCGGCACCGACCCGGCCGGCGGCGAAGGCGGCGACACCATCTTCCTGCTCGAAGTGAATCCGCGCGCCTCGCGCACGGTGCCGTTCGTGTCCAAGGCCACCGGCATGCCGCTGGCGAAGATCGCCGCACGCTGCATGGCCGGCAAGACGTTGGCGGAGCAGGGCGCGACCCGTGAAATCGTCCCCGACTACTACTCGGTGAAGGAAGCGATCTTCCCGTTCGCCAAGTTCCAGGGCGTCGATCCGATTCTCGGCCCGGAAATGCGTTCGACCGGGGAGGTCATGGGCGTCGGCCGCAGCTTCGGCGCCGCGTTCGCGCGCGCGCAGGAAGCCGCCGGCATCAAGGCGCCGCCGAAGGGCAAGGCCTTCATTTCCGTGCGCGACCCCGACAAGCAGCGCGTGTTGGCGGTGGCGGAAGAACTGCTGCGTCGCGGCTACGGCGTCGTCGCCACCCGCGGCACCGCCGGCTGGCTGCAATCGCAGGGCATCGCCTGCGAGATCGTCAACAAGGTCGCGGAAGGACGCCCGCACATTGTCGATCGCATCAAGAACGGCGAGATCGTCTACATCGTCAACACCACCGAGGGCAAGCAGGCCATCGCCGATTCGTTCTCGATCCGTCGCGAAGCGCTGCAGCAGCGCGTGACCTACTCGACCACGATTGCGGGCGCGAAGGCCTTGCTGCATTCTCTCGATTTCCGCGACAGTGGCCCGGTGTGGGCGCTGCAGGAACTGCACAAGGAACTGGACGCATGAGAGCCCCACTCACCACCCAAGGCGCCCAGCGCCTCCGCGCCGAACTGGAGCAGCTGAAAAGCGTGCAGCGGCCGGCGGTGATCAATGCCATCGCCGAGGCGCGCGCCCACGGCGATCTCAAGGAAAACGCCGAGTATCACGCCGCGCGCGAACAGCAGGGTTTCATCGAAGGGCGCATCAAGCAGCTCGAAGCCGAGCTGTCGCATGCGCAGGTGATCGACGTGTCCACGCTCAACGCCGGCTCGCGCGTCGTGTTCGGCGCGACCGTGACCCTCGCCGATGTCGAGAGTGACGAAGAAAAGCGTTACCAGATCGTGGGCGATCTCGAAGCCGACATCAAACAGGGCCTGATCGCGATTTCCTCGCCGCTGGCGCGCGCGCTGATCGGCAAGCACGAAGGCGACGTGGTCGAGATCGACGCGCCGGCCGGGAAACGCGAGTACGAATTGATCCGGGTCGCGTACGAAGGCTGAGCGGAGTCCGTCGCGATGTCGCGCGCGCTGTTCCTGCTGCCGGCCTGGGCGGTGTTCGGTCGGCAATCGCTGCTGCCGGAGATCGCGAAGGCGTTCGGTCGTGCCGATTCCACTCGCCCCGTCACGGCGGGCAGCGATGCGCAACTGCAGCGGCATTTCGCCGCGATGCCCGCGCGCTGGGCGCCCGCGGCGCTGACGCGTCAGGCCGATGCCGCCGATGCCGCGGGATCGGCCTGGCTGCGCGCCGATCCCGCGCACGTGCGGCCCGACATCAACGGTGCGCGGCTGCTCGGCATCGGCGAGCGTCTGTCGCTGTCGCGTGAGGATGTCGATGCGCTGCTGCCGGCGCTGAAACCGATCTTCGGCGACAGCGGTTTCGCGCTGGATGCGCCGGCGCCGGCACGCTGGTATCTGCGCCTTCCGCGCGAAGCGAAACTGCCGGTCTTCAGCGCGCCCGACGATGCGCTGGGCGAGGATCTCTTCGAGCATCAGCCGGACGGCCCCGAAGGCCGACGTTGGCGCGCGCTGCTCAACGAGGTGCAGATCGTGCTGCACAACCATCCGTGGAATGGGCATCGTGCCGAACGCGGCCTGGTGCCGGTGAACGCGCTCTGGGTCTGGGGCGGCGGGGTGCTGCCGGATGCGGTGTCCAGCGCGGTGTCGCATGCGGCCAGCGACGACGACCTCGTGCGCGCGCTGGCGGTCGTCGCCGGCGGTCATGCCGTGCGCTTGCCGCCCGTGTTTCCGTCCGCATCGATGCCTGCGTCCGCAAGCGGCGTCGCACTCTTCGATCTGCGGCGCATGCGCGATCTGGCCGCGCTGCAGCGCGATTGGCTGGCGCCGGCGCTGCGCGCGCTCGCGGACGGGACGTTGGCCGCGCTCGACATCGATGCCGTCGATGGCATGCGGTTGCGCTTTACGCGCGGCCAACGCTGGCGATTCTGGCGCGGCGCATGGGCGCCGCCGCAGGCCGCGGGCGCATGAGTCGCTCGATCCGGCGCCGCGACATCGCCCTCGACGCGCACGCGCTGCGCATGCAGGCCGGCGACGGTGATTGGCCCGCGCACGTGCCGCCGCTGTTGCGCCAGGTCTACGCCGCGCGCGGCGCCGCGACCCACGCGCTCGCGCAGCCGCGCCTGAACCAGTTGCTGCCGCCCGACGGTCTGGGCGCGGTCGATGCCGCCGCCGCGCTGTTGGAAGAGACGATGGCCGCGGGCCGCCACATCGTCGTCGTCGGCGATTTCGACTGCGACGGCGCCACCGCCTGCGCGGTCGCGGTGCGCGGTCTGCGCATGCTCGGCGCGCGGCACGTGTCGTACGCGGTCCCGAACCGGATGGTGCACGGCTACGGGCTGTCGCCGGGCCTGGTCGACGATCTCGCCGCGCTCGCGCCCGATCTGCTGGTCACCGTCGATCACGGCATCGCCTGCCTCGCCGGCATCGCGGCCGCGAAGTCGCGCGGCTGGCGGGTGCTGGTCACCGATCATCATCTGCCCGGCGAACGATTGCCGCAGGCCGACGTCATCGTCGATCCGAATCTGCCCGGCGATGCGTTTCCGTCGAAGGCGCTCGCGGGCGTCGGCGTCATGTTCTACGTGCTGCTGGCATTGCGCAGGCGCCTGCGCGAAGCGGGTCGTTTCGAAGGCGAACCGCCCGATCTGTCGACGCTGCTCGATCTGGTCGCGGTCGGCACGGTGGCCGATCTCGTCGCGCTCGATGCCAACAATCGCGCTCTCGTCGCGGCCGGCCTGCGCCGACTGCGCGCGGGCCACGGCTGCGCGGGACTGCGCGCGCTGATCGAAGTCTCGCGTCGCCAATGCGCCACGCTCACCGCCGCCGACATCGGCTTCGCGCTGGCGCCGCGCATCAACGCCGCCGGTCGTCTGGAAGACATGGCGCTCGGCATCGAATGCCTGCTCTGCGACGACCCGCGCCGCGCGCGCGAACTCGCCGAGATTCTCGACGGCATCAACGCCGAGCGCCGCGGCGTGCAGCAGCAGATGGTCGGCGACGCCGAGGATGCGGTCGCGGCGCTGTCGTCCGAAGTCGAAAGCGGGCGCGCCACGATCTGTCTCTATCGCGAAGACTGGCATCCCGGCGTGGTCGGGCTGGTCGCCTCGAAGATCAAGGAGCGCGTGCATCGTCCGACGATCGCGTTCGCGCCCAGCGAGGCCGGCAGCGATCTGCTGCGCGGTTCCGCGCGTTCGATCGCCGGGTTCCATATCCGCGACGCACTCGCGGCAGTGGATGCGCGCCATCCCGGGTTGATCGAGAAATTCGGCGGCCATGCGATGGCCGCGGGCCTGAGTCTGCGTCTGGACGCGCTGCCGCGTTTCCAGAGCGCGTTCGAACGATGCGCGGCGGAATTGCTGTCGCCCGAACTGCTGCAGGACGTGATCCTCAGCGACGGCGCGATCTCGCCCGGCGACTGCGCCATCGGTACCGCGCTGGCGTTGCGCGATGGCGGACCGTGGGGGCAGGGCTTCCCGGAGCCGGTGTTCGACGATGTGTTCGAGATCGTGAGCTGGCGACCGGTGGGCGAACAGCACATCAAGCTGGAACTCGCGTGGCCCGGCGCCGCGCGCCGCATCTCCGCGATCCACTTCGGCGGCTGGAGCGGCGAGCCGCCGCCGCCGCGCGCGCGCATCGCGTATCGGCTGCAGCCCGACGATTGGCGCGGCGGCGATGCGGTGCAACTTGTGGTGGTGCATCGCGAGTCTGTTCCAGGCTAAGTCCGTTCAGGCTGAGTCCGTTCGGGTTAAGTCCGTTCCGCTTGAGCGCCCATCCGGTCGAGTCCGCAACGTCGCGCGGGCGGTTAGCATGTCGCCAGCCTCAACCCCGTTCGTCCGGACGATCCGTTGAGCAGACAACCTCCGCAGGGGCACCGCCATGTCACGCAGCTTCACCGGATCCATCCTCCTCACGCTCGCCGCCGGCTTGATGCTGGGCCACGCCGCCGTCGCCCAGCGCGCACCGCGGCCGGTCGAGCGCCCGCAGCCCGAGCCCGCGCTCATCGCGCCGCCGCTGATCGTCGCGCCGGGCGCTGCCGTTCCGGTAGGCCTGCGCTCGGCTTCGCTCGACATCGAAACCAACGGTGGGCTCGCGCGCAGCACGCTGCTGCTGACGCTCCACAATCCCAACGACCGGCTGCTGGAAGGCGCGCTGGAATTCCCGCTGCAGCCGGGCCAGCAGGTCAGCGCCTTCGCCCTGGATGTCGGCGGCGAACTGCGCGATGCGGTGCCGGTGCCGAAGCAGAAGGCGCAGCAGGTGTTCGAAAGCATCGAACGCCGCAACGTCGACCCGGGCCTGCTGGAACAGACCGCGGGCAATCATTTCCGCCTCCGCGTCTATCCGATTCCCGCGCGCGGCACGCGCCAGGTGCGGCTGGTGATCGATGAGGCGCTGCGCCGCGAGGCCGGCGCCTGGCGTCTGGATGTGCCGGTGCAACTGCTGGACACCGCCGACCGCCTCGCGCTTTCGATCCGCGCCCGCGGCCTCAGCGCGGCGCCGACGCAGTCCGGCGGTTTCGCAGCGCTGGATTTCCAGCGCACCCGCGGCGGGTATGCCGCCCGATACGAGACCCTGCGCGAAACGCTGCCGGCGTCGCCGTCGACGCGCCGGTCGAAGCCGCTGGGGCTGCGTCTGCCCGCGGGCACGTCCGGACAAGTCTATGTCCAGGACTACGACGGCGACCGGTTCGCGCTGGTGGATATGCCGCTGGTCGCGGCGCAGAGCGTTCCGCGCACGCTGCCTTCGTCGATCGGCCTGCTGTGGGACGCCTCCGGTTCCGCGCGAAAGCGCGACCGCCAGAGCGAGTTCGCGCTGCTCGACCGCTATTTCAAGGCGATGGACGACGGCAGCGCGACGCTGCGACTGCTGCGCGACGTGGGCGAGGACGGCGGTCGTTTCGAGATCCGCGACGGCGACTGGAGCGCGCTGCGCAAGGTGTTGGAGACCGCGGTGTACGACGGCGCCAGCGATCTCGCCGATTGGACGCCGCAGCCGGGCATCGGCGAATACCTGCTGGTGAGCGACGGCCTGCGCAATTACGGCGGCGCCGCGTTCCCGACACTGCGCGAAGGCCAGGCGCTGTATGCGTTGAGTTCCGCGGGCGCGGATGCCGACGCCACGCGCCTGTCGGCGCTGGCGACGGCGCGCGGCGGCCGTCTCGTGCAGTGGCAGGGTCGCGATGGCCTCGATGCCGCGGCCGTGGCGCTGCTGAGGGAGACCACGCGTATCCTCGGACTGGAAGGCGAGGGCATCGAAGATCTGCAGCCGCAGGCCTGGGAGATCGACGGCGGTCTGCTGCGCATCGCCGGTCGTCTGACCGAATCCACGGCGCTCGTGCGCGTGCGTCTGCGCGAAGCCGGTGCATCGCGCACGATCGAAGTGCCGGTGGCCGCCGATGCGCCCGAGAGCGCGCAGGTCGCGACGCTGTGGGCGAATTGGCAGGTGGCTGCGCGCGTGGCCGAGCCGGAACGGCACAGCGCCGCGATCGCGCGTCTCGGCCAGCGTTTCGGCCTGGTCACGCCGGGCACGTCGCTGCTGGTGCTGGAAGCCGCCGCCGATTACGTGCGTTACGACATTCCCGCACCCGCCGCGCTGCGCGCGGAAGTGGACGCGCTGCGGCGGACGCAGATCGCGGAAAAGGCGCAGTCGCGCAGCCAGCGTCTGGAAGAAGTGGCGCGGCGGTTCGCCGAACGCCTCGAATGGTGGCAGCGCGATTTCCCGAAGGGTGCGCCGCCGAAACCCGAAGCGCCGAAGGCCGGCGCCGTGGCGAGCGCACCGGCCGGTGTGCCGCCGCCGCCCGCACCGGCGCCGGCCATGATGCAGGAAGCGTTCGCCGCCGAGGCCGCAGCCAGCGAACGCCGCGACATGTCCGAACGCGAGGTCGCGGAACGCGCGCTGAGCCGCAACCGCAGCGCGCTCGCGTCGGCGCCCGCGGGTGCGACCGACGATCGCGCCGCGGGTGAGGGCGTGTCCATCCAGTTGCAGGCCTGGGCGCCGGATTCGCCGTACGCCCGCCGCCTGCGCGATGCGAAGGCCGAGGATCTCTACGCCGTCTATCTCGACGAGCGCGACAGCCATGCCGACAGCACCGCGTTCTATCTCGACGTGGCCGATCTGTTGTTGAAGAAAGGCCGCCGCGCCGAAGCGCTGCGCGTGCTGTCGAATCTGGCCGAACTCGATCTGGAAAACCGCCACGTGTTGCGCGTGCTGGGCTATCGGCTGATGCAGGCGCAGGATTTCGCCCGCGCGGTCGACGTGTTCCGCGAGGTGCTGCGTCTCGCCGACGAAGAGCCGCAGAGCCATCGCGACCTCGGTCTCGCGCTCGCCGCGTCGGGACAGCGCCAGGAAGGCATCGAGCGTCTGTACGACGTCGCCGCACGGCCGTGGGATGCGCGGTTCTCCGAAATCGAACTGGTCGCGCTCAACGAAATGAACGCGGTGATCGCCACCAGTCCGACGCCGCTCGACACCGCTTTCATCGATCGCCGGTTGCTGAAGAACATGCCGCTGGATCTGCGGGTGGTGCTGTCCTGGGACAGCGACAACAGCGACATGGACCTGTGGGTGACCGACCCGAACGGCGAACGCTGCTACTACGGCAACCGCGACACGTATCAGGGCGGCCTGATCAGCGACGACTTCACCGGCGGCTACGGCCCCGAGGAATTCGTGCTGAAAAACGCCAAGCCGGGCAAGTACAAGGTCGAAGCCAATTTCTTCGGCGACCGCCAGCAGATCGTCACCGGCGCGACCACGCTCAATCTCGGCTTCAGTACCGGCTGGGGTACGAAGCGCCACAAACAGGAATCGGTGACCCTGCGCCTGAACGGCCGCAGCGAGACCGTATTCGTGGGCGAGTTCGAGGTGAAATGACTTGTTGCGTCAGCCAACTCCCTCGGTCATGCCGCCACCCAGGCCGTCGTCCCGGCGAATGCCGGGACCCAGCCGTTCGATTCTCGATCGGGCATCGTGAAGCGGGACCCCGGCCTTCGGCGGGGCGACGGCGATTGGCCGGTAGGCGATCGGACGCAGCGAGACCGTGTTCGTGGGCGAGTTCGAGGTGAAGTGAAGACTGCCTCTGTTTTTCGGATGCGATCGCCTCATGTGATTGCACCGGTGAACGTCGGCGAGATCTTCATCCCATGCCGTCGTCCCGCGAAGGCCGGGACCCAGCCTTGGGCCACGACTGCGTTTACGTCGCGAATATCGAGACGTCCTCGCGAAACCTGGGCCCCGGCCTTCGCCGGGGCGACGACTCGGGTTCTATCCTGTCGTTATCGTTCGCGGTGTTTCGACAGGCGGGCTGTCGGGACGTGGGCTCACCGTCAATCCGAACAACGGCCGCATCCACCGCACCCGCCGCACGATCTCGAAACCGAGAAAACACAGCCCGAACGTCGCCACTACCAGCAGCGGACCTTCGACCGCCGGCCGCAGTCCCAGCGGCTGCGCGTTGTGGGCCAGGATCACGATGACCGTCTGATGCAGGATGTAGATCGGGAACACGGCCTCGCGCAGATACCGCAGCGCCGGGCCGTTCCGGAAGGCGATGCCGCGGACGAAGCCGAGGATCGCGGCGATCGCGGTCCACTGGAACAGCGCCCAGGCCGCACGCTGCAGCATGCGCAGCGCGTCCGGCGGCGGCCGCTCGTCGCCGTAGCCGCTGCCGTAGAAGTACCAGACGATGAACATGTACCCGGCCGTCGCCAGCGCCGCGGAGACCCAGCGCATCCGCTGCAGCGCATGCCAGACGCCCTCGCGGGTGGCGACCAGCGCCCCGAACAGGAAGATCGGCAGGTATTGCGCATGGTTGTACCAGTCGTCGACGAGGGCATGGGTGGATTCGAAGCGTCCGACCAGCACCAGGCGTGCGATGGCGAGCACGGCCGCGGGCCAGAGCAGGACGCCGACGCCCGACAGGCGCCGTTCCATCCGGTCGCCTGTGGCCGTCATCGCGCGCGGCGCGAAACGCAGCAGCGCCCAGCCGATCAGGGTGTAGACCCAGAGATAGGCGACGAACCACAGGTGGTTCCAGGTCGGCAGGTCCAGACAGTCGCCATCGCGGCAGAACGTCCCGTCGCCCTGCAGATAGCGGCCCCAGAACGCGAGATAGCCGTCGCGGTAACCGCCCGGCAGCTTCTCGACCACTTCGTAATACGCCTGCGGCGTCACCACCACCAGCATGCCGAAGATCAGCGGGAGCAGCAGCCGCCACGAGCGCTGGCCGACGAATCCGACCGCGCGCTTCCGGAACAGGAAGGCGGTCGCCACCCCGGAAATCAGGAACAGCAGCGACAGCCGCCAGGGCGACGACAGCAGCATCAGCGGTTCGAGAGTCTCGTCGGCGAACGGGCTTTTCACGTGCCAGTCCCAGCTCACGTAGTACATGCCGACGTGATAGAGCACCAGCAGGAAAAAAGCGGCCACCCGCACCCAGTCCAGATCGTATCGGCGTTCCAATGTCGTCTCCATCCCGAAAACGGGCCTGTCGAAAGAGGCCGCCAGTCTCACTGCGGTTTGTCGCCTGCCGGGCGGCAAGTGTCCGATCGCATGAGAGAAGGGACGAACCGTGGCCGTGCGGGGACGGGCGGGGACGGAATGCGCGGAGGGCCGCCTAGAATGCGCGGATGCCCACCGCGCCCACGACGACTCCTGCAGACCCGCCCGCTTCGGCCTGGTTCCGGCGCTGGCGCCGTGCGATCGAAATCGGCTTCTGGCTCGGACTGACGGTCGTCAACGGCGTCGCCAACAGCGTTACCGTGCTCATGGACATCCGTCGGGTGGGTCTGGACTTCGCGGACTGGGAGCCCGCGGTCTGGGAATGGTCGAGCGGCATCGTGATCCTGCTGCTGATCCCGGGAATCGTCTGGCTCACGCGTCGCTTTCCCCTGCACTGGGGCGCATGGCGGCGCCATCTGCCGTGGCTGCTGCTGGGCAGCGTGGCGTTCTCGCTCTTGCACGTGATCGGCATGGTCGCGCTGCGCGAGCTGGCCTATGCCATGCAGGGCCAGGACTACGACTTCGGCCACTGGCCGAGCGAACTCGTCTACGAATACCTGAAGGATGTCCGCGGCTACATCATGATCGTGTCGGTCATGGAGAGTTACCGCTTCATCGTGCGCCGCCTGCAGGGTGAGGCCAGTCTGCTCGGTCCGCCGGACGAGGGCGAGCCGGTCGAACCGCTGGACCGGCCCGATCGTTTCCTGGTCCGCAAGCTCGGCCGCGAATTCCTGATCGCCGCCAACGACATCGAGTGGCTGCAGGCCTCGGGCAACTACGTGAACCTGCGGGTCCGCGGCCACGACTACCCGCTGCGCAGCACCATCGCCGGGATCGAGGCCCGGCTGGACCCGGCGCGCTTCGTCCGGGTCCATCGCAGCTATATCGTCAACCTCGGCGGGGTGGCGTCGATCGAGCCGCTCGATGGCGGCGATGCCCGCATCCATCTGCGGGACGGCGCTGCCGTCCCCTGCAGCCGCACCTATCGCGAGGCGCTGCGCGCGCGGGTCGGGGCGGCCTGAAGCGGTCGCCCGTCAGCATCTCGGGCGATAAGATCGCGGACACCCTGCTAGAATCGCCGCTCTTTGCTGCAACCGCACATCACGCCATGATCGAACTCAACCCGATCCGCCAGCGCATCGCCGACCTCCGTGGTCGGCTCGATTCGCTGAGGGGGTATCTTTGACTACGACGCCAAGGTCGAGCGTCTGGAAGAAGTCAACCGCGAGCTGGAAAACCCCGACATCTGGAACGACTCCGAACGCGCGCAGGCCCTCGGCCGCGAACGTTCGATGCTCGACAAGACCGTCAATGGCATCCGCGATCTGAAGGACGGCCTGGCCGGCGCCGAGGAACTGCTCGAACTGGTCGAGATGGAAAGCGACGACGACACCGCGCTCGCGATCCGGAACGATGTCGAGCGCTATGCCCGGGGCGTCGATCAGCTGGAATTCCAGCGCATGTTCTCCGGCAAGATGGATTCGGCGAACGCCTATGTCGACATCCAGGCCGGCGCCGGCGGCACCGAGGCCCAGGACTGGGCGGAAATGCTGCTGCGCATGTATCTGCGCTGGGCCGAATCGCGCGGCTGGAAGACCGAACTGATGGAAGCCAGCGCCGGCGACGTGGCCGGCATCAAGTCGGCCACCGTCAAGGTCGAAGGCGATTACGCCTATGGCTGGCTGAAGACCGAGATCGGCGTGCATCGGCTGGTGCGCAAGTCGCCGTTCGATTCCGACAATCGCCGCCACACCTCGTTCACCTCGGTGTTCGTCTCGCCCGAAGTCGACGACGACATCGACATCGAGATCAATCCGGCCGACCTCAAGACCGACGTCTATCGTTCCTCGGGCGCGGGCGGCCAGCACGTGAACAAGACCGAATCCGCGGTGCGCATCACCCACGTGCCTTCCGGAATCGTCGTCGCCTGTCAGAACGGTCGCAGCCAGCACCAGAACCGCGACACCGCGATGAAAATGCTGAAGGCGAAGTTGTACGAAATGGAAATCCAGAAGCGCAACGCCGAGCGCGACGCGCTGGAAGCCACCAAGTCCGACATCGGCTGGGGCAGCCAGATCCGCAACTACGTGCTCGACCAGTCGCGGATCAAGGATCTGCGTACCGGCATCGAGCGTTCCGATACGCAGAAAGTGCTCGACGGCGATCTCGACGAATTCGTCGAGGCCAGCCTGAAGTCCGGCCTGGAGGCCGGCGCCAAACGCATCGACGCCGTCTGACCCGTCGCGGCAGGTGCGGCGGTGGCCGCGGACATCGTGGCCGATTGCGATCCTGCATCCCTTCGCACTTCCACGATTTCTCCACGGACCACCGCCATGACCGACGCCCAGACCCCGCCGCACGACGAGAACGCCCTGATCGCGGAGCGGCGCGCGAAACTCGCGGCGCTGCGCGCGCAGGGCACGGCCTATCCCAACGATTTCCGTCGCGGCGACTACGCCCGCGATCTGCAGGACGCATACGAGGACGCCGATCGCTGGACCGGCGAAGCGCTGGAGGCAGAAGGTCGTCGCGTCGCGGTCGCCGGCCGGCTGATGGCCAAGCGGGTGATGGGCAAGGCCGCGTTCGCGCAGATCCAGGACATGAGCGGCGGCATCCAGCTGTTCCTGCAGTCGACCGCGCTGGGCGAGGCCTACGATGCTTTCAAGCATTGGGACATCGGCGACATCGTCGGTGCCGAAGGCACGCTGATGCGCACGAAGACCGGCGAGCTGTCGGTGAAGGTGTCGGCTTTGCGCCTGCTGACCAAGTCGCTGCGTCCGCTGCCGGACAAGTGGCATGGCCTGAGCGATGTCGAACAGCGTTATCGCCAGCGTTACGTCGATCTGATCGTCACGCCCGAAGCGCGCGAAGTGTTCCGCAGGCGCTCGATCATCGTCTCGGCGATCCGGCGCTGGCTCGACGACCGACGTTTCCAGGAAGTGGAAACGCCGATGATGCATTACATCGCCGGCGGCGCCACCGCGCGGCCGTTCACCACCCATCACAACGCGCTGGATCTCGACCTGTACCTGCGCGTGGCCCCGGAGCTGTATCTGAAGCGCCTCGTGGTCGGCGGCTTCGAACGCGTGTACGAGATCAATCGGAACTTCCGCAACGAAGGCGTCAGCACCCGCCACAATCCCGAATTCACCATGCTCGAACTGTACGAGGCCTACGCCACGTACCACGAGGTGATGGATCTCACCGAAGGGCTGATCCGCCATGTCGCCAACGAGACCCTCGGCATCGGCGAGGTCGAGTGGGACGGCAACACCATCGCTCTGGACAAGCCGTTCCGGCGCTGGAAGCTGGAAGAGGCGGTGCGCGAGCGCAATCCGGAGATCTCGGTCGCCGACTGCCGCGACCGCGAGGCGCTGGCCGCGCACTGCGCGCGGCTGAAGGTCCACGTCAAGCCGGGCTACGGCTGGGGCAAGCTGCTGCTGGAGATCTTCGAGAAGACGGTCGAGGGCGATCTGATCCAGCCGACCTTCATCACCCATTACCCGGTCGAAGTCTCGCCGCTGGCCCGCGAGTCGGACACCGAGCCGGGCATCACCGATCGCTTCGAGTTGTTCATCGGCGGCAAGGAAATGGCGAACGGGTTCTCGGAGCTGAACGATTCCGAAGACCAGGCTGCGCGTTTCCGCGCCCAGGTCGAAGCGAAGGAGGGCGGCGACGACGAGGCCATGCACTACGACGCCGACTACATCCGCGCGCTGGAAGTCGGCCTGCCGCCCACCGGCGGCCTGGGCGTGGGCATCGATCGTCTGGTGATGCTGCTGACCGGCTCGACCTCGATCCGCGACGTGCTGCTCTTCCCTTACATGCGTCCCGAACTTTGAACACTGTCATTAACGACAGGTCGTGGCGGGGCTCGCCATTCGGGGCCACAGGCGCGACACTGTCCCGGCCCGGGGTCGCGGGCGGCGCGGATGCTCTCGCCGTATGCCGCCCGGGGTCATGTCCCCGGCGCTCCGGTTTGTCCTAGAATGGGTCCGGAGCAGGCGCATGCGAGACAAGGCACGGAAATTGCTTTAGATTCTGGACTGCTGTCGATTCCGTGACCGGAACGAATCCGATTCATACAACACGCACGCAAGGACGCACGGTATTCGCATGTGGGGCAACTCCGTGAAAATCGTCATCGTCGATGACCAGACATCCGCACGCACGATGCTGCGGCATATCCTCGAGGACATCAGTCCCGAGCTGGAAGTGTTCGACTTCGGCGATTCGGAAGAGGCCCTGCGCTGGTCCGAGAACAACCGTCCCGATCTGCTCCTGCTGGATTACCGCATGCCGGTGGTCGACGGCCTCGAGTTCGCGCGCCGCTTCCGCCGTTCGCTGAGCAACCGCGACGTCCCGATCGTGCTCGTGACCGTGGTCGGCGACGAGCCCATCCGCCAGGCCGCGCTCGATGCCGGCGTCATCGATTTCCTGGTCAAGCCGGTGCGTCCGCGCGAACTGCGCGCGCGCTGCCGCAATCTGCTGCAGCTGCGCCAGCAGTCCGAGTCGATCAAACAGCGCGCGCTGTCGCTGGAGCAGCGGCTGCTGTCGAGCATGCACGAGGTCGAGGAGCGCGAGCGCGAAACCCTGTCGCGGCTGGCCCGCGCCATCGAATACCGCGACATCGGCACCAGCGCCTACCTCGAACGCATGGCGCACATCGCCGGGCTGATCGCCGAGGGCCTCGGGATGTCCGAGGAAGAAGTGCGCCTGATCGAACTGGCCGCGCCGTTGCACGACATCGGCAAGATCGCGATCCCGGACGACGTGCTGCTCAAGCCCGGTCCGCTGGACGAACACCAGCTGGGCATCATGCGCCGCCATCCGCAGATCGGGCATGAGCTGCTCAGCGGCAGCCAGAACCGTTTCATCCAGGCCGGCGCCGCCATCGCGCTGCGCCATCACGAACGTTACGACGGCAGCGGTTATCCCGACGGGCTCATCGGGGCGCAGATCCCGATCGAGGCGCGCATCGTCGCCGTCGCCGACGTGTTCGACGCGCTGATCTCGCCGCGGCCCTACAAGGCGCCGTGGAGTTTCGACAACGCCCTCGATTTCCTCCAGGAGCAGAGCGGCAAGCTGTTCGATCCGCAGTGCGTCCAGGCGCTGGTGCAGAACCGCGCACGGCTGGAGGACATCTGCGAGCGCTATTCCACCAGCTCGCAACGCCCGGGTTTCGAGTGACCCGGCTCCGCGCCCTGGCGGAACTGATGCATGCCCGGTTGCAGAATAGACCGGACAGCGAGCACGAACAGGCCCTGATCCGCCTGGTGGCCCTTTCGGTCGTCCTCGTCTACATGATCGCGCGCCGCGCGATCGGCATGGACAGCAGCGATCATGCGATCAACCTCGTCTTTGTCTTCGTCGCCATCGGGTTGCTGGTCGGTTCCGCGATCTTCCTGCGGATCCTGAAGAATCCGGGGGTGTCGCACCGTCGGCGCATCCTCGGGATCGTTTCGGACTACGGGTTGATGGGCGCGGCGATGATCGCGCTCAGCGAACCGCTGGCCTGGGTCTACGTGCTGCTGATGTGGGTGACGGTCGGCAACGGCCTGCGGTTCGGCACACTGTATCTGCGCGGCGGCGTGCTGACCGCGATCTTCGCCTTCGGCTGCGTGATCCTGTTCAGCCCGTACTGGCAGCACAACCTCAGCTTCTCGATCGGGCTCCTGCTGGGGCTCGCGGCGATCCCGCTGTATCTCGCGGGACTGTTGCGGGCCCTGACCCGGGCGACCGAGGCCGCGAACAAGGCGAACGAAGCCAAGACGCGCTTCCTCGCGAACATGAGCCACGAGTTCCGCACGCCCCTCAACGGCCTGGCGGGCATGTCCGAATTGCTCGCGACCACGCGTCTGGATTCGGAGCAGCGGCAATATCTGGGGACCATCCAGGCGTCCACCCGTTCGCTGCTGTCGCTGGTGGAGGACGTGCTCGACATTTCGGCGATCGAGGCCGGCAAACTCAAGTTGCACTCGGAGGATTTCCAGCTCTCGGAGGTCATCGAGCACGTCGGTCTGATCGTCGGGCCGATGGCGCAGGGCAAGGGCCTGGCCTATCAGACCCGGGTCGGCGACGACGTTCCGAAGTTCCTGCGCGGCGATGCCGCCCATTTGCGTCAGGTTCTGCTCAATCTCGCCAGCAACGCGGTCAAGTTCACCGACTCGGGTCACGTCAGGATCGAGGTGACGCTCGTGCCCATCGCGGAGCCCGGCAGCCAGTTGCGCCTGCGGTTCGTGGTGAGCGACTCGGGCGTCGGTATCCCGATGTCGGCCAAGACCAAGATCTTCGAAGCCTTCGAACAGATCGATGCGAGCCTTTCGCGCCGTCACGGCGGTACCGGGCTGGGCACCACGATCGCCAAGGGATTGACCGAGGCGATGGGCGGATCGATCGGGTTCGAAAGCACCGAAGGCAGCGGCACCCGGTTCTGGGTCGAACTGCCTTTCGAAAAGGCCCAGATCGTCGCGGAGTTCGTCGATGGCAGGGCGGTGTCGGCCGATGCGGCCGCGGCTTCCGACGCGGCGGTCGACAACGTCATCGCCTTCAGCGATCCCTTCCTGCGCCATCGGGCCCGGGTCAAGACCCTGCGCATCCTCATCGCCGACGATCACGCGGCGAACCGGATGGTGCTGGAAAGTCTGCTCGGCAAGGCCGGACACCGGGTCACCACCGTCGAAGACGGCGAGGCCGTGCTCGAACAGCTCGCATGCGCCGATTTCGACGCCGTCGTGGTCGACCTGCACATGCCCGGCATCTCTGGCCTCGACATGCTGCATCAGTTGCGGGTCATGGAATCCGGTGCCGCCAGGAAGACGCCGGTCATCGTGCTCAGCGCGGACGTGACGCCCGATTCCATCCGTCGTTGCGAGGAAGCCGGCGCGCGCGCGTTCATCGGCAAACCGGTGTCCGCTTCGCGCCTGCTGGATTGCCTGGCGGACATCGCGACATCGCAGAAGGGCGCAGGTACGGCGATGGTGCAGAACCCGAAAAGCGAAGCGCCGATCACCGACATGATGTTCGACCCGTCGCTGCTCGACGAACTGGTGTCGCTCGGCATGGGCCACGAGTTCATGGCCAAATTCGTCCGGCAGTGCCTGCAGGACGCCGAAGGCTGCCTGTCGGAACTCAACAGGGAGGGCGCCGCCGGGCGCTGGGACATGGTCCGCGAGCAAGCTCACGCCCTCAAGGGCGTGGCCAGCAATCTCGGGCTCATCAAACTGCGGGATGCCTGCGGCGACATCATGCGCATTCCCGAATGGCAGTTGGCGAAGGAATGGAATCCCCGTCTGTCCAACGTGCGCGAGTGCGTCGCGATGGGTCGCTCCATCCTGGCCGCGCACGGTACGACCGACCGTGCGCGAGACAGCGGCATCGACGGCATGTCCTGATCGGATGCGATGATCAGGCGGCCGCGTGGCGGGCGATGCGCTCCTGCGCCTTCACGATCCTTTCCATGGTGCGCAGCGATTTGTCGCCCAGCGCGAGCGCGGTGTCGACCCAGACTTCGGTGATGCCCATCAGTTCGTCGTAGCCGATCGGCTGAGCGATATTGCGCACGGCGTTCAGGGCCAGATGGGCATGCGGGGTGCGCTGCTGCTTGCGGATCACTTCCTCCACGGCCGCTTCGCCTTCGCCCTTCGGCACCAGCACATCGACGATGCCGAGCGCATGCATCTCTTCGCTGCTGTAGATCTTGCCTTCCAGGATGATTTTCTCCGCGAGCTGCGGAGACACGCGCTTGCACAGGAAGGAATACGCGCCCATGCCCGGGAACAGGCCGAACAGGACTTCCGGCAACCCCATGCCGACGCCTTCTTCGGCGACGATCGTGTGACAGGCCAGCGCCAGTTCCAGACCGCCGCCCAGGGCGTCGCCCTGCAGCAATGCGATGGTGCGGACATCGCCGCCCAGGCCGGTATGGATGTGATACACGCCATCGATGCAGCGGCGCGCGTACTCCAGCAGCTTGTGGCGATTGTTTTCGCGGATCAGCTGCGCGAACAGATTCAGATCGCCGCCGAGGTTGAACGCTTCGGCATCGGACGCGATCACGACGTGACGCAGTTCGCCGGGCTTGCGCTGACTCTCGCGCAGCGTGATCGAGGTGAGGTACGCCCACATGTCTTCCATCAATGCGGTGCGGAAGCAGGGGCGAACGCCCCACGGGGTGTCCGCGTGCATGTACATCCAATGCGCATCGTTGCTGGGCGTGGTTTCGACGCGGATCGTGTTGAACAGAGAAGTGCGGACGAGCTTTTCGACGTTGGACATGGTGATTCCCCAGTTAGGATGCGGCGTGCCGGCCGGGCGGTCCGGCGCGCCGGACGAAGTGAGATGAGGCCCGGTTGACGCCTGTATGCGCTGAAAATCGAGAACTTTCAAGTCGAACCAACCCGCTAAGAAAGACAGGTCGGCCCGAAATAAAGCCCTTCGGACGGGCTCGAAACGCGCCGAAATGGGACCGTGGTCCCGATCTGCGGTTCGGGTCGCCACCGGTGTCAGCGCGACGGAATCGTTTGCGTCGCCGCTGCGCGCGGTGCGCAGCGGAAGGTCGCCGGTCGTGTCGACGTCGGCACGACCGATGTCGTGCGAATGCGGAATTCGCTCGGGCTTTCGTGCCTTCGCGAATCAGGATGCGTCCGCCGGCGCAGGTGCGGCGGCGTCCCGCTGGAAGTGGATCGCGAGCGCGCGGGCGGTCGCGTCGAGCGTGGCGCGATCGGTCTTTCTGCCGAATAGACCGAACGTTCGCGCCAGCAGGCGCATACCGAAGCCCAGCATGTCCCCGCGCTTGCGCGGAATGCAGTGCAGGTGGAGGTGCGGGATGTGCTGGTTCGCGGCGATGCCGTCGTTCAACAGCAGATTGCCGCCGTCGACGGCATGTCCGCTGGCGTCCTGCGCGCGCAGCATGCGCTCGGCGAGAGAGAACAGCGTCCGTTGCGCGGAGGGATCGAGTTCCGCGATCCTCGCGATGTGGCGCTTCGGTACGATCAGGACGTGGCCTTCGCGGATCGGATGGATATCCATCACCACCATCCATTCCGCGTCTTCATGAACGACGCTGGCGGGCAGCGCTCGATTGGCGATGGCGCAGAAGATGCAGTCCGCATGGGTGTGTGGCGCGTTCATCGCATGCACTCCGTCGTGCCGTTTGTCGTGCCGTTTTCCGCGTGGGCCTTGCGTCCGATCCGCGGAACGCGTTCGTCCGCGCGCAATCGTTCGATCAGCGCCGGATGATCGATCTTGCCGTTGCTGTTCAGCGGAAGCGCGTCCAGGACATGGATGCGTGACGGCACCATGTAGGCCGGCAGGCGCAGTTTCATCGCCGCCAGCGCGGCGCGTGGATCGAAATCCGCCGCCGCCACGAACGCCGCGATGCCGCTGGCCGGTTCGCCGGCGTGTGTCGATATCGGGACGACCGCCACCTCGACCGGACGTTCGGGTCGCGAACAGATCGCGCGCAGATGCGCTTCGACTTCCTGCAGTTCGATCCGGTAACCGCGCAGTTTGACCTGGCGATCCGCACGGCCGCGGAAATGCGCGACGCCATCGGGCGCGATCGTCGCCAGATCGCCGGTCCGGTACCAGCGCGACGCATCGAGTCCGTCGAACCGCGCGCTCACGAAACGCGCGGCGGTCTGCGCGGGATCGCGCCAGTAACCGAGCGCGAGCTGCGCGCCGCCGAGCCAGAGTTCGCCGATCTCGTCGATGTCGCAGCGCGTGCCGTCTTCGCGCACGACCGCGATCTCCATCGCGGGAAACGCTTCGCCGATCGGCACGACGGCCATCGCGCCGTCCGCATCCTCAACGCGATGGGCGGTACAGGCGATCGTGGCTTCGGTGGGGCCGTAGAGATTCTCGCAGCGTGCATCCGGTGCGGCCGCCATCCAGGCGGCGGCCAACGGGCCCGGCAGCGCTTCGCCGCAGAACAGCGCGAGTTTGAGGGACGGCAACGCCCCCGCGTTCAGCAGTCGATAGCGCTGCAGCGTCGCGGCCATCGACGGCACCGAGAACCACACGGTCAGCCGATGCGCGTTGACGAAATCCGTCGGCAGCAGCAGGGCCGACCGCGGCACGCAGTAGAGGCAGGCGCCGACCGCCCAGGTCGCGAACATGTCGTGCATCGACAGATCGAACGTCGGTTCGAAGAACTGCGTGCAGCGCTGGTGTTCGTCGAGTTCCGGGTAGCGCGCGCGCACGGCTTCGACGTAGGCGCAGAGCGCCGGGTGGCCGACCGCGACGCCCTTGGGCACGCCGGTGCTGCCCGAAGTGAAAAGCAGATACGCGATCGGGCCGTCGTCCTCGATCAGGCCCGAAAGCGTGTCGTCGCCGATGGCACATGCGGTCGCGGCCCGCGAGCGGGCATCGGTCGCATCGTCGCGTGGCGACGGATCGCCCGCGTCGGCATTCGCGCCGGGATCGCCATCGAGATCGACATCCGGATCGGCGTCGAGCGCATCGGGCGTCAACACATCGACCGCGAAATCGATCGCTGCCAGCAGATCCGGCAGTGGCCCTGCGCCGTTTTCATCGCAGATCAGGATCGACGGACGCGTGCGGTCGAGGATGTCCGCCATCCGTGCCGCGGGGAAACTCGTGCCGAGCGGAACGTGGATCTTGCCCGCCAGCATGCACGCCAGCGGTGCGCAATAGGCGATGAGGCTGCGCTCGCCCAGCGTCGCGCACACGGCGCCATCGATCGCCGTCAGACGATCGGCGAGCCGCTGCGCATGCGCCGTCAGCGCGGCATAGGAATACGTGCGCCCGTCGATCCACAGGGCCGGCCTGTCGGGGAAACGCCGCGCCGAATCGAGGACGTATTCGACGGCGTTCCTTTCGGCGTTCTCCGCGGCGCTCGTTCTTCGGGTGACGTGTCCTTGCATGGCGTTCCGTCAGGCGGCCTTCTGCTGGCCGGGGGCGAGATAACGACGCACGAGATCGGCGACCCGTTGATCGTAATAGTGGCCGAAATGATCGCCGTCCGGGTCCTGGTGCAGATGACCATGACGCAGGCCTTCGCAGAGCGCCCTGCCGATGTCCGGATGGGTGACGACGTCCTGATCGGCGACGTAGACCAGCACCTCCTGGGTCACGTCGTGGGTCCAGGCGTCCGGCCGTTCTGCGAACAGGGTGCGCATCATGTTCGCGTAGCGGAACAGGGATTCCGGCGTGCGGAAGGGCAGGCTGGTCATGTACAGCAGATACGGGTCGGTGCTGGTCAGGATGTTGCTCAGCATCTTGTTGTCGCCGGCATCGGTGGAAGCCGCGCCGTAGATGAGCTCGCAGTATTTCTCCGCCATCCGGTAGTTGCCCGCGATTTTGTCGAACAACGAACGGATGCCGGTTTCGAAGCGGGTGACGCGCACCGTGTCGGACGGGCGGATCGAGACGCCGGGATTGAGCAGCACGCCGGCGCGGATGCGCTCCGGGAACGCGGCCATGGCCCGCAGCGCGACCTGGGCGCCGCTGCTCCAGCCGACCACGTCGGCGGCGCCCAGTCCCAGCGCCTTCTGGATGTCGACGATGTCCTGCGCATGCGCCAGCGACGCGCAGTCGTCGGCGGAGAACGGATGCTCGATCGTGGGTACCCAGCGGCACTCCCAGGTGACGACGTGGAAATCGTCGCGCAGTCGCTGCGCGAGCGGCCACATGAATTCGGCCGGCATGCCGTAGGCGTTGGCCAGCAACAGCGGCGGCAGGGTCGGATTGCCGCAGGAGAACACGTTGAGCACGGCGCCGTCGCGCGCGGTCACCGCATGCGAGCGGAAACCCACGCCGCCGGCCTCCTCCTGCTGCAGTTCCAGCACGAAAAGGTTGAGATAACGTTCGACATCGTTCCAGTCGAGCTGCGGCTGCGGCGGTGCGCTGCGCGCGAAGAACTTTTCCGCGTTGTAGTAGCCGGCGTAGAACTTCGTGCGTTTGTCGAAGAGTTTCTGCAGCGGGCCGATGTCTTCGCTGCGTTTCGAGACGAAGGCGAGGCGGTTTGCGCCGGTCTTGCTGTCGATCATCGCGATCAACTTCGGCAGGCTGACGCCTTCTGGGTTGCTGAGATGGAAGAAGCGCTGGTCGCCGAATCCCTCGCGCGACAGGCGCATCATGTCGTGGACGCATTCGTCCACCGGCGTCAGGTTGGCGGTGGCGCGTTCGTTGCCGAGCAGTTCCAGCGGGTGCTTCAGCTTGGACAGCGTCTCGCGCAGTCGATGCACTTCCTTCGCCAGGCCGTAAACGCCGAACCGCGTCGTCCCGCTCTGATGGCTCCTGCGCGGCCCCATCACGATCGTCGGCCGCAGGATCCGGTAACTCAGGCCATGCGATTCGCAGAAATCGATCACGCGGTTTTCGGCGAGATTCTTGCTCTCTTCGTAGGCGTTGTTGTACTCGCGCTCGGGCGAATGACGCGCTTCTTCGATCGTGCCCTGCGCCTTGCCGACGCTGTAGGCGGTCGAGATGTGCACGAATTCGACCTGCGTGTCGCCTTGCGTTTCGCCATGCGGATCGTCGGGCGAGCCGGTCGACAACGTCCTGAACAGTTCGAGCATGTTGCCGGTGCCGCCGATGTTGTGTTCGAAGATTTCCTGGCGATGTCGGTCCTCGAATTTCAGGCTCGCCGCGCAGTGCCAGAATTCGCGCAGGCCGGCCTGGCGCAGGCGCGCCAGCGCATCGGCGTCCAGCCCGCAGTCGGGGCGGGTGATGTCGCCGGTCAGCACGTGCAGGCGGCTGTCGAGCAGCGCCCTGGGCAGCGTCCTGCCGTAGGAGGCGGCGCATTCCGCGAGGTGCGCGTACAGTCGGGCCCGGGCCTTGGCTTCGGAATCGCCGCGAACGATCGCGTAAACCGGCCCCGGCCACTCGATCCTGTGCAGCAGGTAATGGCCGCCGAGGAAACCCGTGGCGCCGGTCAGCAGAATCGGATGGTTCGCCCCGGGCGACGTGGACGCGGTGGGGTCGATGATGTCGGAACGCTGCACGGAGAACTCCTTGTAGGCGGGCGCGAAGATGAAGATGGAGGCGGGCGCCGGTAGCGGTGCCCGCCGGGCGTCGTGGTCGACGCGGTCAGGTTGCGGCGAGGAAGTTGTCGCGAACCCGGGCGAGCGTGGCCGTCCTCGGGATCAGATCCGGCGTGACCGGAATTTCGCGATCGATCAGCTCTTCGATGATCAGGATGTATTCGACGAAGTTGATCGAATCGATCAGCTTCTGCTCGAACAGATCGGTGTCGTCTTCGATCCGATCGAGGTCGGGATGTTTTTCCAGAATCCATTCGCGCAGCGTCTCGATACCTGTGATCGCGATGCTCATGACGCGAACCCTTCCAGTTGGATGCCGATGTCGTTCATGAATTTCAGCGGCCGCTTCAGCAGTGCCGAGACGTGATGTTCGCGTCGCGCCGGGTCCGCCAGCAGGCTGCGCCGCAGCGCCACACCGCCTTCGAGACCGCTGTCGCGGTACATCGCGGGCTGATACAGCGATTCGATCGATATCCTCACGAAACGCCGCAGATGCGCGATGGCGGATTCGCGCTCGGCGGCGTCGCACGCCGCGAACGCGATGTCCTTGGTCTGCGCCAGCAGGGCGCGGCCGAAAGTGATGTGACGCGCTTCGTCGGCGTGGTGGATCTGATGGATCATTCGCACGAAAGGCGAGACCCGGTCGTCGCCGCCGGCGACGACGTTGTAGTAGCCGCCGATTTCCTCGAAGATGAAAATGCGCGCATACAGCAGGAAGAACGCCATTTCCTTGCAGAAGCGCTCATCGGCGATGCCGACCTTCTTGCTGGAATAGATCTTGCCGCCGTAGCGGCGGCAGAACTCGCCGAAGAACCAGAGATGCTTGTTCTCTTCGTCGATGAAATGATGGATGTAGGTGTCGAGCTCGGGCAGGTCGGGCGCATACAGCTGCGCCGAGAGCGCGCTGATCAGTTCGCGCTCGCCCTCGACGTTCAGGCTGAAGGCGTTGATGCATTCCCATTTCGACAGTCGTTTGAGCTGCCGCTCGGACAGGCTGTCCGCGTGCCGGGTGCCGTGGACGCTCAGCAGTTCCGGCGACAGCCACCATTCGTCGTCCGGGAGGGTGTCCGGCCACTCGATCTGCGAAAAGCTGTTGACGTGGCGTTCGCGCGAAAGGCGGATCAGTTGCTGGAGACGCGAAGCGAACACCGGATCGGCATCGATCTGCGCCAGATCGGGGGCAGGGGTGACGAGCGCGGAGACTGATGACATGTCCAGATTCCTTGGGGCAGTCGGAGTGTCGGGGACACCCGTTCCAGTGAGTCGAGAACCTCGAGTCGAAAATCCCGGATCGGAAATCCCGGGTCGAGAGTTCCGGGTTCACGATCTTCATGACGCGGGCCAACGGGACGTGTACCCACGTCGGCCGGTCAGGGCAGCAGAATACTTCAAACGTTTGATTGATCAAGCTGCGCTGCGTCATGCGGAATCAAGTCATTGATTTCGCTGAGCGAAACGCAGGGTCGCCTCCCGGATGCGGCCGCGACCCGGGAGGTTTTCAACGGAAAGACCCGGTCGGCACGGGCGCTCGGAGGCGCGATCGCGGACGGATCGCGCATGACCGGGGCATCTTCACCCGGCATGGTGCGGCGCAGCACGATGGTATGCAGGGTGGCGCCGCGTGCCGTGTCCGGTGGAACACGGCACGCGTGCCGGGGGTATTACTGCAGCGGTGCGGCCTGATCGCGCAGTTCGCGGCGCAGGATCTTGCCGACGTTGGTCTTCGGCAGTTCGGTGCGGAATTCCACGTACTTCGGTTGCTTGTAGCCGGTGAGTTCCTTGCGCGCGTGCTCGCGAACCTGTTCGGCGGTGAGGTTGGGGTCTTTCTTGACGATGACGACCTTGACCGCTTCGCCGGATTTGTCGTCGGGCACGCCGACCGCCGCCACTTCGAGCACGCCGGGCATCAACGCGATGACATCCTCGACTTCGTTCGGATACACGTTGAAACCGGAGACGAGGATCATGTCCTTCTTGCGGTCGACGATGTAGAAAAAGCCGTTGGCGTCCATCCGCGCCATGTCGCCGGTATGCAGCCAACCGTCGTCGTCGATCATCTTCGCGGTCTCGTCCGGGCGCTGCCAGTAGCCCTTCATCACCTGCGGGCCGCGGATGCACAGCTCGCCGATCTCGTCGACGCCGACGGGCTTGTTGTCGTTATCCATGATGCAGGCGTCGGTGGACGGAATCGGCAGGCCGATCGAACCGTTGTATTCGGGCAGATCCAGCGGGTTCATGCACGCGGCCGGCGACGTCTCGGTCAGGCCGTACGCTTCCACCAGCGTGCAGCCGGTGACCTGCTTCCAGCGCTCCGCGACCGCACGCTGCACGGCCATGCCGCCGCCGAGGGTGAGATGCAGGTGCGAGAAATCGATCTTGTCGAAGCCGGGCGTGTTCAGCAGACCGTTGAACAGGGTGTTCACGCCGGTGATGGCGGTGAACGGCACGTTGCTCAGCTCCTTCACGAAGCCGGGCATGTCCCGCGGATTGGTGATGAGATAGTTGTGACCGCCGAACTTCATGAAGACCAGGCTGTTCGCCGTCAGCGCGAAGATGTGGTACAGCGGCAGCGCGGTGATGATGATCTCCTCGCCCATGCGCGCGTTGCGGCCGATCCAGGTGGAGGCCTGCTGCATGTTCGCCACCAGGTTGCGGTGGGTCAGCATGGCGCCCTTGGAAACGCCGGTGGTGCCGCCGGTGTATTGCAGGAAGGCGATGTCTTCCGGTGCGATGTCCACTTCCGGCAGCGTGTGCATCTGCCCGAGGGTCAGCGCATCGCGGAAGCGGATGGCGCCCGGGATGTCGTACTCCGGGATCATCTTCTTGACGTGCTTCAGCACGAAATTGACGATCATGCCCTTGGGGAAGGCGAGCATGTCGCCCAGGCCGGTGGTGATGACCTGCTTCACCGGCGTGTCGGCCAGCACTTCCTGCACCGTCTTGCCGAAGTTGTCCATCACCAGGATGGCGCTCGCGCCCGAGTCCACCAACTGGTGCTTCAGCTCGCGCGGGGTGTACATCGGATTGGTGTTCACCACCGTGAGGCCGGCGCGGAGCACCCCGAAGATCGCGATCGGATACTGCAGGCAGTTGGGCATCATGATCGCGACGCGATCGCCCTTCTTGAGTTTCAGTTCGCCCAGCAGATACGCGGCGAACTGTTTGCTGTAACGATCGACCTCATCGTAGGTGAGCGACTTGCCCATGTTCGAGAACGCCGTGCGATCGCGATATTTCTCCAGCGACGATTGCAGCACGGTGACGATCGAACGGTACTCGTCGACATCGACCTCCTGAGGCACGGAAGCCGGATAGCTGGCAATCCACGGGCGTTCTTGACTCATCGTTTCCCCTCCCTCGATTCGAGTGCGGCCGGTATGCGGCCGTTCATTGTTGTCGCGTCGATTGGAGCATAGGCCCCCGGAGGCCGCAAGACGTTCCCGGGACACGATGCGCCCCGCGTCCGGTCGTGCCGCGAACGGCCCATCGGCCGCGAGGACGCGAACCGCGATGCGCTTCGCCATTCGGACGCTTGGCCGCGTTCAGGCGCGGACTTCCGGCGCGCGCGGCCGGTCTGCCATCGGAGTGCGGATGTCCCGGCGAGGCGGGGCGCGGCGCTGCAGCGCGTGGTCGCGATCGTCCCGGCAGATGTTTCGCCATTGCGGCAGTCCCGCGGCCGTCGACGGACCCAGGTCGTCGACGGGCCGGGGGCCGGGATCACGCGGAAGGTTTCGTCGCGAGCTGCCGCAGCACGTAATGGAGGATGCCGCCGTGTCTGAAGTATTCGATTTCCTTGGGCGTGAGCAGCAGCACGCGCGCTTCGAATCGCGTCTCGCCGTCCGGCCTGCGGGCGACGACCGTCGCGGTTCTCGCGGCGCCGTCGTCGAGGCCGACGATATCGATGATCTCCGAACCGTCCAGACCGAGCGTCTGCGCGTTCTGGCCTTCGTGGAACTGCAGCGGCAGTACGCCCATGCCGACGAGATTGGAGCGATGGATGCGCTCGAAACTCTCCGCGATCACCGCCTTCACGCCGAGCAGGTTCGTGCCCTTGGCCGCCCAGTCGCGGCTGGAGCCGGTGCCGTATTCCTTGCCCGCCATCACCACCAGCGGCACGCCTTCGGCCTTGTAGCGCATCGCCGCGTCGTAGATCGCGAGTTTTTCGCCGGCGGCATGTTGGCCGGGCGCGTAGTGCAGGGTATCGCCGCCTTCGGCGCCGCCGAGCATCAGGTTCCTGATCCGGATGTTGGCGAAGGTGCCGCGGACCATCACGTCGTCGTTGCCGCGACGCGAGCCGTAGCTGTTGAAGTCCGCGGGCTGTACGCCGCGCGATTGCAGGAAACGGCCGGCGGGCGAATTGGCCTTGATGTTGCCGGCCGGCGAAATGTGATCGGTGGTGATCGAGTCGCCGAACAGGCCGAGTACCCGCGCGCCGTGGATATCGTCGATCGTTCCGACCCGCATGGTCATGCCTTCGAAGTAGGGCGGATGCTTGATGTAGGTCGACGCGTCGTCCCAGGCGTAGGATTCGCCTTCGGGCGAGGCGATCGCGTTCCAGCGGCTGTCGCCCTTGAACACGTCGGCATAATTGCGCGCGAACATCTCCGGGCCGACCGTCGCCGCGATCAGGTCTCCGATCTCCTTGTTGCTCGGCCATACGTCGCGCAGGAAGACCGGTTGGCCATCCCTGCCCATGCCCAGCGGTTCCGAAGTGAGATCGATGTCGACCGTACCCGCGAGCGCGTACGCCACCACCAGCGGCGGCGAGGCGAGATAATTCATCTTCACTTCGGGATGCACGCGGCCCTCGAAGTTGCGGTTGCCCGACAGCACCGACGCCACCACGAGATCGCCGTCGGCGATGCCCCTGGAGACTTCGTCCGGCAGCGGACCGGAATTGCCGATGCAGGTGGTGCAGCCGTAACCGACGACGTGGAAACCCAACGCTTCCAGATCGTCGAGCACGCCGGCCTTCTTCAGATAATCGGTGACCACCAGCGAGCCCGGGCCGAGCGAGGTCTTCACCCACGGTGCGGATTTCAGGCCTTTCGCGACCGCATTGCGCGCGAGCAGGCCGGCGCCCAGCATCACCGCCGGATTGGACGTATTGGTGCATGAGGTGATCGCGGCGATCACCACCGAGCCGTCGGTGAGTTCGCAATCGGTGTCGCGAACGCGGATCTTCGTCTTCGGTTTCGCCGCCAGATGTTCGGCCTGCGGCTGCGCCGCGCCCTCCGCGTCCATGCGCGTGGTTTCCTCGCGCCTGGGTTTGCGCGTGGCGGTCAGGCCCAGCAGGTTGGCGTGGAAATCGGCCTGCACCGCCTCCAGCAGGACGCGATCCTGCGGTCGCTTCGGCCCGGCCAGCGAGGGCCGCACGGTCGCGAGGTCCAGTTCGAGGGTGGCCGAGTAGGTCGCGGCCGGGGTGCCGGCGTCGTGCCACATGCCCTGCGCCTTCGCGTAGGCCTCGACCAGCGCGATCTGCGCTTCGCTGCGGCCGGAGAGGCGCAGATAGGTCAGCGATTCGGCGTCGATCGGGAAGATGCCGCAGGTCGCGCCGTACTCGGGCGCCATGTTGGCGATGGTGGCGCGATCCGCCAGCGGCAGATGCTGCAGGCCGTCGCCGAAGAATTCGACGAACTTGCCGACCACGCCATGCTTGCGCAGCATCTGGGTGACGGTGAGCACCAGGTCGGTGGCGGTGGCGCCTTCGGGCAGCCTGCCGGTGAGTCTGAAACCGACCACCTGAGGAATCAGCATCGACGAGGGCTGGCCCAGCATCGCGGCCTCGGCTTCGATGCCGCCGACGCCCCAGCCGAGCACGCCGATGCCGTTGATCATGGTGGTGTGCGAGTCGGTGCCGAAGACGGTATCGGGGAAGGCGTAGGTGTCGCCGTCGATGTCGCGTTCCATCACCACCCGCGCCAGGTGCTCCAGATTCACCTGATGCACGATGCCGGTGTTCGGCGGCACCACCTTGAAGTTGTCGAAGGCTTTCTGGCCCCAGCGCAGGAAGCCGTAGCGCTCGCGGTTGCGGGAAAATTCGATCTGGCCGTTGAGGTCCAGCGCTTCGGGCTTGCCGAACACGTCGACCTGCACCGAATGGTCGATCACCAGTTCCGACGGAATCAGCGGATTGATCCGTCTGGCGTCGCCGCCGAGCCTCGTCACCGCGTCGCGCATCGCCGCCAGATCGACCACGCAGGGCACGCCGGTGAAGTCCTGCAGCACCACGCGGGCGGGCATGAAGGCGATCTCGG